>NZ_CP031125.1:1023075-1364101 GCF_007833635.1 Candidatus Pelagibacter sp. FZCC0015 | reverse complement strand
ACGATTTTTTCTAAGATTAATATCCAAAAACACTCTTCTTTACACCGAGATGGTGGTTGATGAAGCCATAAATAGAGGAGATAAAAAAAAGTTATTGGAATTTAATATTAATGAGAAACCTGTAGCACTTCAATTAGGAGGTTCTTCTCCAAAACTTTTAGCTGAAGCCACTAAAGTAGGCGAAGATTTTGGTTATGATGAAATTAATCTAAACTTAGGTTGTCCTAGTAAAAAAGTTGAAAAAAATAGATTTGGTGCTTGTTTAATGAAAGAGCCAAATTTAGTGGCAGATTGTTTAAGTAAAATGCAATCAGTTACAAAACTACCAGTAACTATAAAAACAAGAATTGGTTATGATGATGTGGAAGATTATGAAAATTTATATAGTTTTATTTCTACTTTAAAAGCAACTGGGGTTAAAACTTTTATCATTCATGCAAGAAAAGCAATGTTAGGTAAATTTACACCAAAGCAAAATTTAAATATTCCCCCTTTAAAATATGAATATGTTTATAAATTAAAAAAAAATTTTCCAAATGAAGAGATTATTATCAATGGAGGTATAACTTCAGTAAATGAAATAAAACCTCATTTAGAAAAAACAGATGGTGTAATGATAGGAAGAGCTGCGTATCATACCCCTTATTTATTAGCAGAGATTGAAAAAGAAATATTTAATAATGACGATGTTCCAAGTAGACAAGATGTAATTGAACAGCTTATTCCTTATGTTAAAGAAGAACTAAAAAAAGGAACAAGATTAAATCAAATTATGAGACACACTCTTGGTTTATTTCATGGTCAATCAGGTGCAAGTTATTGGAAAAGATATTTAAGTGAAAACATGTGTGTAAGAGATGCTGATGTGAAGAAAATTGATCACATTATGGATAAAATTAAATACAATAATGTAGATATTAGAGTAGGGCAGTCTGCTTAATTTAATTTTAACAAACGAATACAGTTATATTATTTTATTAATGGCTTTAACAGCTGTACCAGTTGGTTTTGTTGCTGGATTATTTGGTATAGGTGGAGGGTTGATAACTGTTCCTTTTTTATATTTTATTTTTGGTTCTTTAGAAATTGATCCTCGTTATGTTATGCACCTTGCTGTAGGAACTTCCTTTGCAATTATAATACCAACTTCTACAGTTTCAGTTTTAACACATCATAAATTTAAAGCGGTTGATTTTGATATTGTTAAGAATTACGGTCTTTTTGTTGTATTAGGAGTTATAGTTGGCACTGCTTTTGCAGCTTCCTTAAAAACTAAGTCTTTAGTTTTATTTTTTTCTATAATGATCTTATTTCTAGGAATTTATTTATTATTAATAAAAGAAAAGGAACAAAACATAATTGTTAAAATGAAATTACATCTAAAAGTAATTCTTGGTTTTCTTGTTGGGTTTATATCTGCTCCTATGGGTATAGGTGGAGCGGTAATGAATGTACCTATTCTTAAGTTTTTTGGTTATTCAATAAATAAAGCAATAGGAAGTGCAGCAGCTATAGGTTTTTTAATTGCTTTATTTGGAGCAATAGGTTTTTTAATTTCAGGAAGTTATTTGAATTCTAGTCTTCCACTAAGTATTGGTTTTATAAATCTGCCTGCTTTTTTAATATTTATACCAATTACAACTTTCATGGCTCGAATAGGAGCCAAAACAGTTCACAGTATTGATAAAAATAAAATTAGTAAGTTTTTTGGAATTTTTTTACTTGTTGTTGCATTTAAATTTTTTTATGAGTATTTAAAAATTTAATTATGGCTTTTAAAATTGATAAAAAGTTTTTAAATTCATCATTTTTTATTTCAGAACTAAAATTGTGTACTTTGAGATTAAATGACAATTCAAATTTCCCTTGGGTTATTTTGATACCTAAAAGAAAAAATCTTTCTGATATAAGTGATCTAAAGCTAAGAGATCAAATAATGTTAATTAAAGAAATTGTGCTTATCAGTAAAATTATGAAAAAAATTTTTAAAACTTCAAGTATTAATGTTGAAAAAATAGGTAACATTGTTAATCAATTGCACGTTCATATTATAGCAAGAAAAAAAAGTGATATTTCTTGGCCACAATCTGTATGGGTTGTAAAAGGAAAAAATTATAAAAAAAATTTAGCTAAAAAACTAATTAAAAAAATTTTTTTTGCTTTAAATAAAAAGAGGTGACTTCAGTCTCCCTCCATCACCTCATTTATTAACTTAGCTGATTCTTAGTTATTTTTTAAACTCGTTTTAGTTGAATTAGCATTTCTTATGTGAATAAATGTGTATAAATATATATTTTTATGAATGAAGAAAAATTATTAAGCATAATTATACCAATTTTTAATGAAGAAAAAACTTTATTGAAAGTTCTTGAAAATGTTCAAAAATTTAAAAAAAATTTGTCTTCCATAGAGGTTATAGCAGTAAATGATGGTTCTACGGACAATTCTTTAGAAATTTTAAATGAAAATAGTCATTTATATGATTCTTTAATAAATAATCCTTTTAATAAAGGAAAAGGTAGTGCTGCAAGAGATGGTTTGGAGGTGGCCATAGGAAAATATATTACTTTTCAAGACGCAGATTTGGAATATGACCCAAATGATTTAATAAAATTTTTAAAAGTAATAGAAAAATTTGAGCCAGATTTAATTATTGGTTCTAGATTTAAGTATTCTGATTATACCAGATCACATCTTTTTATAAATAGAATGGGAAATTTTTTAATAACTTTTTTATTTAATATTTTTTATCAAACAACTTTTACCGACATTTACTCATGCTACATATGTTTTAAAAAAGAACTATTTGATCACAAACTATTAAAAACAGATGGTTTTGAACAGCAAGCCGAAATGTTATGTAAAATTGTTAAAAATGGCAAAATTTTTTTTGAAGTTCCAATCAATTACAACGGAAGGTCACACGAAGATGGAAAAAAGATTAAATTTTATCATATTTTTTATGTAATTTATCAAATAATTATTGGGAGATTTAAGTAATTTGGTAAATCTTAAAAAATCTAAGTTTTATGATAAATAATGATGTTAATTAAGTTTAAATTATATTTTTTGGTCGTACTCACCAACTTTACCAGTTTTTTTAAGTAATTCGTCAATAAAATTAAATATTTTTCTCATCCTTTCATCTGATGTTGGGCTTTCAGTAACAATAACTAAAGATGGTTTGTTTGAAGATGCTCTTATAAGCCCCCAAGAAGCATCTTCAAATGAAAACCTAACTCCATTAACAGTTAAAATTTCATTAATAACTTGGCCATCTATTTCAGTTTTGTTTTCTTGTAAATTTTTAATTTGTTTAACTAGCTCTTCAACAACAATATACTTTTCTTCATCTTTGCAAAAAGGGGCCATTGTTGGCGTTTGAAATGTTTTAGGTAATTCACTAATAATTTCACTCATTTTTTTATTTTGATTATCTAATAAGTGACACACTTGAATTGCTGAATTGATACCATCATCATACCCAAAACCTAACGGTTTATTGAAGAAAAAATGACCGCTTTTTTCAAATCCAGCTAATGCTTTTTCAGTGTTTACTTTTCTTTTAATGTGAGAATGGCCTGTTTTCCAATAAATTGTGTTACAGTTGTTTTCTAATAAGATTTTATCTTTTGAGTATAAACCTGTTGATTTTACATCTACTACAAATTTTGAATTTTTATGTTTACCTGATAAATTTCTAGCTATTAGAAGACCTATTTTATCTGAAAATATTTCATTACCTTTATCATCAATAACACCAACCCTATCTCCATCACCATCAAATCCAAAACCTATATCAGCATTGTTTTCTTTAACTACTTTTGCTATTTCGTGAAGCATTTCAAGATCCTCTGGATTTGGATTGTATTTAGGAAAATTCCAATCTAGATTACAATCTAATTCTATTACCTCACATCCAATACCTCTTAGAATATCTGGAGCAAAAACACCTGCTGTTCCATTTCCACAAGCCACCACAGCTTTTATTTTTTTCTTAATTTTATTTTTATCAATTAGGTCTTTTTTATAAATTTTATCAAAATCTTTTATTTGTTTTTCATTACCTTCACCTTTTATAAATTTTTCATTTAAGGTAATTTCTTTTAATTCCTTCATTTCTTCGGGTGCATGAGTTAGTCCCTTTTTGATTCCCATTTTGACACCAGTCCAACCATTTTCGTTATGACTTGCTGTAACCATAGCAACTGCATCTGCATCTAAATTAAATTGTGCAAAATAAACCATTGGAGATAATGACAAACCAATATCTTCTATATTGCATCCTGTAGACAATAATCCTTTTTTAAGAGCTGTTTTTATTTCCTCACTATAAGAGCGATAATCATGGCCTACTATGATTCTAGGATTATCCTTTTTGGTATGTATTTTTATCTGTGTTCCAAGTCCTTTTCCAAGATTCTCTATTCCAGATTGATTTATATCTTTCTCATACAACCATCGGGCGTCATATTCTCTAAAACCGTAAGAATCTATTTTTATATTTTGGCTCATTGGTTATTTACTTACTGTTTATTATGTTAATTTCTTGAAAAATTTTTTATTTTTTTATTGATTATCATTTTGTCGCGTTCTATAAATGTTCTATTGTACAAAAGTTTATATAGTATATTTACAATAAACGCCTACAACATATAGTTGTTTTCGTACTAATAACAAAATATAATTAAAATTTATGAACAAGATTCTTTCTCAAGCCCTTAAAAAAGCTGTCTCCGAATATAGCCCAGAAGTTAAGGAAGTTTCTAAGATAAATAAGCCTGATCTTTTCTCATTAAATAATGAAACAGAACTATTTCAAAATGACAAAGGCATCATAATTAAAATTGATCGTTCGAAAGATGCAAATCTTACAGACTTTGGCAAAGCAACTTTAAAAGACAGATACTTAGGTTTAAACGAATCTTATCAAGATTTATTTGCAAGAGTGGCAAGCACTTATGCAGATGATAATTTACATGCTCAAAGAATTTATAATTACATTAGCAACCTTTGGTTCATGCCAGCAACACCAGTGTTGTCAAATGGTGGTACAAAGAGAGGATTACCAATTTCATGTTTTTTAAATGAAGCGTCAGATAGCTTAGGAGGCATTCTTGATTTATGGAGTGAGAATGTTTGGCTAGCAGCAAAGGGTGGAGGTATTGGAAGTTACTGGGGTAACTTAAGATCTATTGGTGAAAAAATAGGAAGAGTTGGAAAAACTTCTGGAATAATTCCTTTCATAAAAGTTATGGACTCTTTAACAATGGCTATCAGCCAAGGATCATTAAGAAGAGGTTCTGCAGCATGTTATCTACCAATTGATCATCCTGAAATAGAAGAGTTTATTGAAATGAGAAGACCTACTGGTGGTGATCCAAATAGAAAAGCATTAAATTTACATCATGGTGTTTTAGTTTCTGATGCTTTTATGAGAGCAGTAGAAACAGATGAGCAATGGGCATTGAAGAGTCCAGCAGATGGTAGTGTTCAACAAACAATTTCTGCAAGAAATTTATGGATAAGATTATTAACTGCAAGAATTGAAACAGGTGAGCCATATATAATTTATATTGATACGGTTAACAGACAAATTCCTCAACATCACAAGTTAGCAAACCTTACAGTTAAAACTTCTAACTTATGTAGCGAAATAACTTTACCAACAGGAATTGATAAAGATGGAAGAGATAGAACAGCAGTATGCTGCTTGTCTTCGTTAAATTTAGAAAAATATGATGAGTGGAAAGATGATCCAGACATGATTAGCGATGTGATGAGATTTTTAGATAATGTTTTGTCTGATTTCATTAACAAAGCACCAGACCAATTTAAAGATGCAAAATATTCTGCGGAAAGAGAAAGAAGTGTTGGATTGGGCGTAATGGGCTTTCATTCATTTTTACAAAAAAATAGAATTCCACTTGAGTCCGTGATGGCAAAATCATGGAACAAAAAAATATTTAAAAATATTCATGAGAAAGTTAATCAAGCTTCTAAAGATTTGGCTGAAGAGAGAGGTGCATGTCCTGATGCAGCTGAGTATGGTTATAAGGAAAGATTTTCTAACAAAACAGCAATAGCTCCAACTGCTTCAATTTCAATTATTTGTGGAGGAGCATCACCAGGAGTAGAGCCAATTGCTGCAAACAGTTACACACACAAAACTCTTTCAGGATCATTCAATGTAAGAAATAGATATTTAGAAGAAATCCTTCAATCTCATGGAAAAAACGATGAAGAGACATGGTCTAGTATTACTACAAATCAAGGATCTGTTAATCATCTAGATTTCCTAACTGATTTAGAAAAAGATGTATTTAAAACTGCATTTGAGCTGAACCAAAATTGGATAATTGAATTAAGTGGTGACAGAACACCATTTATTTCACAGGCACAGTCAGTAAATCTATTTTTACCAGCAGATGTTCATAAGAAAGAATTACACAAAATTCATTTTGATGCTTGGAAAAAAGGCTTAAAGAGCCTTTATTACTGTAGATCAAAATCAATTCAAAGGGCTGAGAATGTTAATGATTCAAAATCAACAGATATCTTAGCAAATGTTTACAAAAATAAATCAAACGAAAGTCAAGAACAAGAGTACGAGGAGTGTTTATCATGTCAGTAGTAGAAAATATTAATAAAGAGGTAGTTCAACCAAAAAAAAATAACAATGGTTTGTTAGTAGCCAACCCAGTTTATAAACCATTTAGATATCCTTGGTGCTACGATGCTTGGTTAACACAACAAAGAATTCACTGGTTACCTGAAGAAGTTCCATTAGGTGATGATGTACGAGATTGGCAAAAAAATCTTAGCCCATCTGAAAAAAATTTATTAACTCAGATTTTTAGATTTTTCACTCAAGCTGATGTTGAAGTAAGTAATTGTTACATCAGACATTACATGAATGTGTTTAAACCAACAGAAGTTTTAATGATGATGTCTTCATTTGCTTCTATGGAAACAGTACATATTGCAGCTTACTCACATTTATTAGATACAATTGGAATGCCAGAGTCTGAATATTCAGCTTTCATGAAATATAAAGAAATGAAAGATAAGTATGATTACATGCAAGGCTTTGATGTTAAATCTAATCATGACATTGCAAAAACAATAGCTGTGTTTAGTGCGTTTACAGAAGGTCTACAATTGTTTGCAAGTTTTGCAATTTTATTAAATTTTCCAAGACACAACAAAATGAAGGGAATGGGGCAGATCGTTACTTGGTCTGTAAGAGATGAAACATTGCATTGCAATTCAATGATCAGATTATTTAAAGATTTCATTAAAGAAAATCCAGAAACATGGACTCCGCAATTAAAAAAGGAAATTTATGAAGCTTGCAGAACTATAGTAGAGCATGAAGATGCTTTTATAGATTTAGCATTTCAAATGGGTCCAATGGAAGGATTAACAGCTGAAGATGTTAAAAAATATATTCGTTTTATTGCTAACAGAAGATTAAGTCAGTTAGGCTTAGAAGGTATCTATGATATTGAAAAAAATCCTCTAACTTGGCTTGATACCATGCTTAACGCTGTCGAGCATATGAATTTCTTTGAAGGTCGAGCAACAGAATATTCTAAAGCATCAACACAAGGTACTTGGGCAGAAGCTTTTAGTTAAATTAAATGTTTAAAAAATATTATATAATATTTTTTTTTCTTATATCATCAGGTTGTAACACAGTAACAGGAACTATTGAGGGGACTGCTCTCGGAGTTGTTAAAGATGTTAAAAGCACTTATCATTACACAACATGTGTATTTACTGATGTGACATGTGGTGATTTAGACCTAGACTAAATTATCTTTGATTTAACTGCATCACTTTTCTGTGCTTGCTACCTTTATAACTAGCCAAAGGTCTTATCAGTTTATTTGCAGCGTGTTGCTCCATTATGTGAGCAGACCAACCTGTAATTCTAGAAATTACAAATATTGGAGTGAAAAAATCAGTATCAAACCCCATTAGATGATAAGTAGGTCCTGTTGGATAATCTACGTTAGGATGAATATTTTTCTTCTTAATCATTACTTTTTCAACAATGTCATAAATTTTTTCAAATTTTTTATCTTTCTTAAGTTTAGCGACTTTACCAAAGTATTTTCTCATAGTTGGAACCCTTGAGTCACCTGATTTATAAACTCTATGACCAAATCCCATTACTACTTCCTTATTTTTAAGTGCATTATTTATCCATTTTAGTGCATTTTCAGGTTTTTTAATTTTGTTCATCATATGCATCACTTCTTCATTAGCCCCACCGTGAAGTGGGCCTTTTAAACTTGCAATTGCACCTGTAATTGCCCCGTGTATATCAGATAAGCTACTTGTAATAGTTCTAGCTGTAAAAGTTGAAACGTTAAAACTATGTTCTGCGTATAAAATTAAAGATACATCAAAAGCTTTGACAATTTCTTTTTGTGGGACTTTACCAAAGCACATATAGAAAAAGTTTTCAGCAAATGTAAGATTTTTTTTAGGTTTGATTATTTTTTTTCCTTTTCTAATTCTATAAAAAGCAGCTAATGCAGTAGGGGTTTTAGCAAAAATTCTTAATGCTTTTCTCATGTTTGCTTCAGGAGAAGAGTCTGTAGTTTCTTTATCTTCCAGACCCATAACACTTACAGCAGTCCTAGCAACATCCATAGGATGAGATCTTTTAGGCATGTGTTTTATTATTTCATATAAATTTTTAGTAAGTTCTCTATTATTTCTCTCTTCTTTTTCAAAATTTTTAAGTTCTATAGAATTTGGAAGATCTTTATTTAAAATCAAATATGCTACCTCTTCAAACCTACAATATTCACATAAATCTTGAGCAGCATATCCTCTATAAGTAAGAGAATTTATTTCTGGCATTACTTTTGAAACTTCAGTTTCATCTACCACAATACCTAGTAAACCTTTTTTAATATCATCACTCATTATTCATGTCCTTCCGTACTAAAATTATAAATTTTTTCATCTAAAGAATTATACTTTTCGTAATCAACCAACTCATAGAGTCTTTTTCTAGTTTGCATCTTATCTATAATATTGTTCTGATGTCCATTTGCATAAATGTCTCTTAATCCATCTTCCACATTTTTCATAGCTAATCTTTGTGTAGTTACTGGATAAATCACAATATTGTATCCAAAATTTTCCAATTCTTTGTAATTAAATAATTTCGATTTACCAAATTCGGTCATATTAGCTAATAAATAACCAGTTAATTCTTTACGTACTTTTTCAAAATCTTTTTCATCTTGAAGTGCTTCTGGGAATATTATTTCAGCGCCAGCATCAATGTAGGCTTTACATCTTTCAATCATTTTATCGATACCTTCAACGCTTTTAGCATCTGAGCGTGCAATAATTTTAAAATTTTGATCTTTTTTTGCAGCAACACATTCTTTAATTTTTTTAACCATAGCTTCAGTTGAAATAAGTTCTTTATTATCAAGATGCCCACATCTTTTTCTCTCAATCTGATCTTCTAGATGAACACCTGTTATTCCAAATTCTTCAAATGTTTCTATTGTTTCTTTACATGATTTAAAACCTGTATCTATATCAACGATAGTTGGTAGATTAGTTACTCTCGAAATCAGATAAGATCTTGTGCTAACATCTTGTAGTGTTGTTAAACCAATATCTGGAAAACCAAGATCATTTGCCATTACTCCACCAGATACATAAACCGCATCATATCCAATTTCTTCTATTAATTTTGCTGTTAGAGGATTGTATGCACCAGGAACTCTTAATATTTTATTTGATTTTAATTTCTTTTCAAAATCTAATCTTTTTTGACTTGGTTCCTTTTCAACAAAGTGCATTAAAAAATTCCCTTTTTATTATTTTTTTTTAATTTACTTTTTCTTACTTCAATATTTAATTTATGAAGCTGCCCAGACTTTAAATTTTTTAAATTTTGTACTGTTTTTAAAAAACGATCACTTTCTTTTTTATCTAAAATACCCTCTGTTAAAGTTAAAAATTTATTTATGTAATTTTCTCTCTTAAATGGTCTTGCCCCATATGGATGTGCATCTGCTCTATCTAATTCTTCTGTTATTTTTTTTCTATTGTTAAGCGTTATAACAACTTTAGCGCCAAAAGATTTATTTTTTGGATTTGGATCATGATATTTTTTTGTCCATTTTTTATCCTCATATGTTTTTATTGATTTCCAAATTTTGATCGTACTTTTCTTATTAGCTCTAGCTTTTGTATAAGATTTAATATGATGCCAATCTCCGTCTTCCAAAGCTACGGCAAATATGTACATTATAGAATGATCTAGTGTTTCTCTACTAGCATTAGGGTCCATTTTTTGAGGATCATTAGCACCTGTTCCAATTACATAATGAGTATGGTGACTTGTATATATATCGATTTTTTTAATTTGATTTAAGTTAGGAATTTTTGTTTTTAACTTTTTTGCTAAATCTATTAATGCTTGTGATTGATATTCAGCAGAATATTCTTTTGTATATGTTTCTAAAATAGCTTTTTTACTTTCACCTTTTTTTGGTAATGGGACTTTGTAGTTAGCTTTCTTACCATCTAGTATTCTTGCTATAACACTATCTTCACCTTCATAAATTGGACTAGGAGCTCCTTCACCTCTCATAGCTCTATCTACAGCTTCAATAGCAAGCTTACCTGCATGTGCTGGAGCATAAGCTTTCCAACTTGAAATTTCTCCTTTTCTAGATTGTCTTGTAGAAATTGTTGTGTGTAACGCTTGTTGAACAGCTTGATAAATAGTTTCAGTATTTAATTTTAACACTGTTCCTAATCCAGCGGCTACACTAGGACCTAAATGAGCAATGTGATCAACTTTATGTTTGTGTAAACAAATACCCTTAACTAAATTTACCTGAACTTCATATGCAGTAATTATTCCCCTTAATAAATCTAATCCACTTTTTTTATTTTGTTGTGCAACACTTATAAGCGGAGGTATGTTGTCACCAGGATGACTATAATCTGCAGCTAAAAAAGTGTCATGAAAATCTAATTCTCTAACTGCAGTTCCATTAGACCAAGCTGCCCATTCGCAATCAAATTTTAATTTTGAGTTTAAACCAAATATTGTAGCACCATTTTTTCTAGAGTGCTTTAATGCCATCTCTCTAGATGAAATTACTGGCTTTCTATTTAACGAAGCAATAGCAACTGAAGCGTTATCAATTATTCTATTGATAACCATTTCAATAGCATCTTTATTTAATTTAGCATTATCACTTGCTATCTCAGCTATCTTCCATGCAAGCTGCTTCTTCTTTGGAAGATTAATTTTTGACGGATATACTTTTACTGTATGTAATAACAAAATAACTCCTAATTTGTGAATTTGTTTTAATAGTTAAAATAAATTAATCAATATTAAAGATATTCAGATATTATTTTCTCAATACCTATAAAGTCTTTTATTAAGTGATTGTGATAAATTTCGTCTTTATTTTTTTCAGTATATCCGTCCTCTAATAAAATAATTGGTATTTCAGCTGCCTTTGCAGCATTTGCATCAGTTTCACTATCACCTATCATTATCGATTTTTTTACATCTCCATCTAGTATTTCAATCACAGAGGTAAGATGCCTTGGATCTGGTTTACAATAATCAAAAGTATCTGAACCAGCAACATATTCAAAGTAATCATAGATGCCAATTTTTTTTAAAAGATCATTTGATAAATGCTCTTGTTTGTTTGTACAAACAGCCATGGATATGTTTTGATTTTTGCACCAATTTAAAAATTCTTTTACACCATTTATAAGTGTACTTTCATTTATGATATTTTTTCCATAAAAATCGACAAACTCATTGACCATTTCCTTTTTAACTTTTTCATCATTTACTTTACCAAATTCTTTTTTTGCTTGGCCCCATATAGATCTTCCTATCATTGCGCCAGCACCTTTACCTACAAGATTTCTAATTTCTTCAGTTGATTTGGTTGGGTAACCAAATTTTTGCATAACATGGTTGTGTGCCCTCATCAGATCTGGAGCTGTATCAACTAACGTACCATCTAAATCAAATAAAACTGTAAATTTTTGTTTCATTATAAAAGTATTTTAAAGAAATAAATTGTGAATTAATCAATATGTATACTTAATGTAAATCAATTCTAAATGGAAGTTTTAAATCAAAAAAAACTCAGAGAAAAATTTATAAAGTCAGGAGTAAAGATGATAGGTCCTGAAACTATTTTTTTTTCAAAAGATACTAAGATTGGAAATAATGTAACTATAGAACCTTATGTTGTTATTGGCTCTAAGGTTAAAATAGGGAATAATGTAATTATAAAATCCTTTTCACATTTAGAGTCTTGTAAAGTTGAAAATAAAGTTGAGATTGGTCCATACGCTAGAATAAGACCTGATACAATTTTGAAAGAAGGATCTAAGGTAGGTAATTTTGTAGAGATTAAAAAAAGCACTTTAGGAAATAAATCAAAAGTTAACCATTTATCTTATGTGGGAGATGCTCAAATTGGAAAATCAGTGAACATTGGAGCAGGTACAATTACCTGTAATTATGATGGAGTAAATAAAAATAAGACAAGAATTAAAGACAAAGTATTTATTGGCTCGAACACCTCTTTAGTTGCTCCCATTACTGTAAACAAAGATAGTATAGTCGGAGCTGGATCAGTAATTACAAAGAACGTTAAAAAAAAATCTTTAGCACTAACAAGATCGCCACAATTAGAAGTTAAGAATTACAAAAGAAAGAAAAAATAATTTATGTGTGGAATTATTGGAATATCAAGTAACAAACCTGTTTCTGCAAATATAATTAATTCATTAAAAAAATTAGAATACAGAGGATATGACTCAGCAGGTATAGCTACACTTTCAAATGGTGAAATAAATGAAGTAAAATCGGAAGGTAGAGTAGATAATTTAGAAAATAATTTTGATTTAAAAAACTTAAAAGGAAATATTGGTATAGGTCATGTAAGATGGGCAACTCATGGAATTCCAAATAGTTTAAATGCTCATCCTCATTCCTCTCATAATGTTTCAGTAGTTCATAATGGAATTATTGAAAATTCAACAATATTAAAAAAACATTTAATTAACAAAGGTCATAACTTCAAATCTCAAACAGATACAGAGGTAATTGTTCATTTGATAACTGAGCATTTGAAAACATCTGAACTAGAAGAGGCTATTACAAAAACTTTGAAACAGCTTCATGGTAGTTTTGCTCTTGGAATAGTTTTTAAGGATATGCCAGATTTAATTGTTGGTGCTAGAAGAGGCTCACCTTTAGCAGTAGGTTATGGTCCAAATGAAAACTATCTAGGATCAGACTCTTACGCTTTAAAATCTATGACAAATAAAATTACTTATCTTGATGATGGTGAATTTTGCATTGTTAAAAAAGATCAAGTTCTTTTTTTCAATGAAGAGGGAAAAAAAGTTAATAAAAAAATATTAGAATTATCGTCAGATGAATCTACCTATGATAAAGGTGATTTTAAACATTTTATGGCAAAAGAAATTGAGGAACAGCCAACAACAATTAAAACTGGAATTAAAGAGTATGTGGACAATATAAATAAAGAGATAAATATTTTTAATTTTCCTTGGAAAACAGACGAGATTAATTCCATAACTCTTATAGGATGTGGAACTGCATACCATTCTTGTTTGATGGCAAAGTATTGGTTTGAAGAACTTACAACTTTAGATATTAACATAGATATTGCTTCAGAGTTTAGATATAGAAAAAATAGATTTAAAAAAGATACTTTATATGTCTTTGTTTCACAGTCTGGAGAGACCGCGGATACTTATGCAGCTCTAGATCTTTGTAACAAAAATTCTATGAAAACATGTTCAGTGGTAAATGTAATTGAAAGCTCAATAGCAAGAGATTCTAATTTTGTTTTACCAATTCTTTGTGGGCCTGAAATTGGAGTTGCATCGACAAAAGCTTTTCTAGGTCAAATACTTGTTTTATATATTTTAGCCTTAAAACTTGGGTCATTGCGTAATGAAATTAAAGAAGAAGAGTATAAAGAAAAGATTGAAAATTTAATAACCTTACCAAGTCTTATAGAGAAAACATTGCTTCATGATAACGATATCCAGGCGATATCCTCAACATTTAATGAAGCTAAAGGTTCCATGTTTTTAGGAAGAGGGTATTCATATCCAATAGCTTTGGAAGGTGCATTAAAACTTAAAGAACTTTCATACGTTCATGCTGAAGGATATCCAGCAGGAGAAATGAAGCATGGACCTTTAGCTTTAATTGAAGAAGGTATGCCAGTAGTAGTTTTAGCCCCTAGAGATAATTATTACAAAAAAACAATTTCAAACATGCAAGAAGTTATTGCTAGAGGAGCGAAAGTGTTGTTAATAACCAACAAAAGTAAAGACGAAATTTTCTCTGAAAATATTTGGGAAACAATTGAAGTTGAGAATACAAATGATGACTTGCTTCCATTCCTTTTGACTATTCCACTCCAAAAACTTGCTTATTACTCTGCTCTTAAAAAAGGTTATGACATTGATAAGCCTAGAAATTTGGCTAAATCTGTCACTGTTGAATAAACTTTAAACTCTGTTAAAACACTCCTAGGTTGAATATGAAAAGTTGGAAAAAAAATAGTTGGAGAAAATATCCTGTAAAACATATTCCAGAATATCCAGATAAAAAAGAATTGGATAAAGTTTTGGATAAGATAGGAACATTTCCTCCTTTAGTGTTTGCTGGTGAAACAAGACATCTTAAAAGTCAGTTAGCAGATGTCGTGGATGGAAAAGCATTTTTACTTCAGGGTGGAGATTGCGCAGAGAGTTTTGCAGAATTTAATCCAGATAATATTAGAGATACTTTTAAACTAATGTTACAAATGTCGTTAGTTTTAACTTACTCAGCTTCATTACCAGTAGTAAAAGTTGGAAGAATAGCAGGACAATTTTCAAAACCTAGAAGTGCACCAACAGAAATAAAAGAGGGTGTTGAACTACCAAGTTATTTAGGCGACAACATAAATGGAATGGAGTTTAATGAAAAAGCAAGAGTTCCAGATCCTAAAAGATTATTTAAAGCTTATTCACAATCTGCAGCAACATTGAATTTAATAAGAGCATTTTCTCATGGAGGTTACGCAGATCTTAAAAATGTTCATACTTGGAATTTAGGATTTATTAAAAATTCCCCAGAATTAAAAAGGTTTAAGGAATTGGAAGATAGGATTTCAGACGCACTTTCATTTATGGATGCTTGTGGAATTAACGCTGAATTTAACAGAAGATTAAAAACAGTTAATTTTTGGACTTCACACGAAGCATTACTACTTCCTTTTGAGGAAACGATGACAAGAACAGATTCCACAACAGGAGAAAATCATGCTACCTCTGCACATTTTGTTTGGATTGGAGATAGAACAAGACAATTAGATGGTGGTCATGTTGAGTTTTGTAGAGGTATAGAAAATCCAATAGGGATTAAATGCGGACCTACTTTAAAGTCTGAAGATTTAATAAACCTTTGCAATAGAATAAATCCAAAGAATGAAAAAGGCAAAATTACACTTATCTCAAGATTTGGAGCAGATAATGTTTCAAAATTTTTACCAAAATTAATTAGGGCAATAAAAAAAGAAGGTTTAAATGTAATTTGGTCGTGTGATCCTTGTCATGGAAATACAGTAAAAGCAGCGACAGGATTTAAAACAAGACCATTTAACAGCGTGTTAAAAGAAGTTAAAAATGTTTTTGCATGTCACCAAAGCGAAGGAAGTTACGCTGGTGGTTTACATATAGAATTAACTGGTCAAGATGTAACTGAATGTATTGGTGGAGCACAAAAGATATCAGAAAAAGACTTATCATCAAGATATCATACACATTGTGACCCAAGACTAAATGCAAACCAAGCTCTAGAATTAGCTTTCTTGATTTCAGATGAGATTAAAAAGAATAGCTCTTATTCTAAAAACGCAGATAGAGCGGCATCTTAATACATTGTAAAATTTTAAATATTTAATACTTTAAAATCATGAATGCTTCAGAAAAAGTAAATTTTATTTCTAACTGGATTAAAGATTATGTAAATAATATGCCAAGTATGGCAGAGTCATTGGTTATAGGAATTTCTGGAGGAATAGATTCGTCAGTTTCTAGTACATTAAGCGCAATGACAGGTTTAAAAACTATTGTTTTGTCAATGCCAATCAAACAGAAATCACATCAACATGATTTAAGTTTAAAGCATCAAGAGTGGTTAGTTAAAAATTTTAAAAATGTTGAGGCACATACTATCAATTTAGATGAGTTATTTTTGGCTTTTAGTTCTAGTTTATCAAATTTTGATAATGAACACGGAATGGCGAATTCTAGAGCCAGATTGAGAATGACAACGCTTTATCAAGTTGCAGCAGCAAATAAAGGAATAGTAGTTGGAACTGGAAATAAAGTTGAAGATTTTGGTGTTGGGTTTTACACAAAATACGGAGATGGTGGGGTAGATATATCGCCAATAGCAGATTGTAATAAAACAGAAGTTTGGGAGCTTGGAAAAGAGCTTGGAATTTTAAAAGAAATTATAGATGCGGCCCCTACGGATGGATTATGGGATGATGGAAGAACTGATGAAGGTCAATTAGGATTGAAATACGAAGAATTAGAAGAGGCAATGGATAATCCTAATTCAACTAATCGAGCTAAATACGAAACTATTAGAAAACAAAATTTGCATAAAATGGAGCCAATTCCTGTATGCAAAATCCCAAATTAATCAAATAGATTCACAAATCTATTTTTTAAGTATATTCCTAAAATAATGAGTAAAGATATTTTTTTAACAAACAATCTAACAAATAAAAAAGAGAAGTTTGTTCCACTAGATAAAAGCAACATTAGAATGTATGTATGTGGTCCAACTGTTTATGACGATCCACATATTGGGAACGCAAGACCAATAGTTGTATTTGATATTCTGTTTAAAATTTTTAAAAAAAATTATTCTAAAGTTACTTATGTGCGAAATATTACAGATGTAGATGATAAAATTATTAAATCTTCAAAAGAAAATAATATTTCAATTTCAGAATTAACAAGCAAAGTAAATAAAAGTTTTAGTGAAGATTGTAATTACTTGAATTGTGAAGAGCCAACCTATCAACCTAAAGCAACTGAAAATATAGATTTGATGATTGAAATGATTTCTGAATTAATAAAAAAAGGATTTGCTTATGAAAATAATAGGCATGTTTATTTTGAGGTTAAAAAATTCAAGGATTATGGTCGACTATCAAATAAAAAATTAGAAGAACTTATTGCTGGATCAAGAGTAGAAGTTAGTGAAAATAAAAAAAATTCTGAAGATTTTGTTTTATGGAAACCTTCAGAAGATGACGAACCTTTATGGGAATCTCCATGGGGAAAAGGAAGGCCAGGATGGCATCTAGAGTGTTCAGCAATGTCAAAGAAATTTTTAGGAGATGAATTTGATGTTCATGGAGGTGGTATAGATTTGTTATTTCCTCATCATGAAAATGAAATAGCTCAATCAAGATGCGCAAATGATACAAAAATATTTGCAAAATATTGGATGCATAATGCATTCATCACTATGTCTAATGAAAAGATGGCTAAGTCTCAGGGAAATATTTTAAAAATAAAAGATTTTAGAAATAAGATAAGCGGCCAAGTTTTGAGATTAGCTTTACTGAGTTCGCATTATAAACAACCATTAGATTGGAATGATAAACTTCTGGACGACTGTCAAAACACGATAAATAAATGGTACAATTCATATTTAGATATTGAAAATAAATCTAAAGTTTCGGATGAAATTCTTCAGCCACTTTACGATGATTTAAACACGCCTGGATATATTGCCAATTTACATCAATTATATGACAAAGCTCAAAAGGGTAATGACGAAGATAAATCTTTATTTGTTTCTGCTTGTCAATTTGTAGGACTATTAAATGAAAGTAAAGAAAATTGGCTTAAATTTAAAATTAGTAAAGCTTTAATTTCTGAAAAAGAAATTTTACAAAAAATTCAGGAAAGAAATAAGGCAAGAGAGAACAAAAATTACGAAGAAGCTGATAAAATTAGAAAAGAGCTTTTAGATAAAGGTGTTTTAATAGAAGATAAAGATGGTAAAACGACTTGGAAATTTAAATGAGCAAGGAACAACTTTATATATTTGACACAACACTGCGTGATGGAGCACAAACCCAAGGCGTAGATTTTTCAATTGATGATAAGGAAAAAATCTCATCAGCATTAGATAAATTGGGTATTGATTATGTTGAGGGAGGATGGCCAGGAGCAAATCCAACTGATACTGAGTTTTTCAATAAGAATCATAATTTTAAAACAACGAAATTAACTGCATTTGGAATGACTAAAAAATCTGAACACAGCGCAGAAAATGACCCTATGCTCTCTTCATTAATTAATTCAAAAAGTACTTCTGTTTGCTTGTTTGGAAAATCATGGGATTTTCAAGTAGATGTCGCATTAGGAATAAGTAATGAGCAGAATTTAATGAATATAAGTGAAAGTACAAAACATATTGTTAAATCTGGAAAAGAGTTCATGTTTGATGCTGAACATTTTTTTGATGGATATAAAGCTAATCCAGAATATGCAATGTCATGTTTAAAAGCTGCTTTTGATAATGGTGCTAGATGGATTGTTTTATGTGATACTAACGGTGGTACACTCCCACATGAGATAACAGAAATTGTATCTAAAGTAAGCAAGCAAATCCCTGGAAAAAATTTAGGAATACATGCTCATAATGATACAGAAAATGCAGTAGCTAATAGTCTTGCAGCAGTTCAAGCAGGTGTTAGACAAGTCCAGGGCACAATTAATGGTTTGGGGGAAAGATGTGGAAATGCTAATTTAATGTCATTAATTCCCTCATTTTTTTTAAAGAAAGATTTTTCAGAAAATTTTGAATTAAGTATTAAAAGAGAAAATTTAAAAAACTTAACTCAATGCTCAAGATTATTAGATGAGATATTAAATAGAAAACCTAACAAACATTTACCTTATGTTGGAGCTTCTGCTTTTTCTCACAAAGGTGGAATGCATGTTTCAGCTGTTCAAAAAGATCCTAAAACCTATGAGCACATAAATCCAGAAGAAGTTGGAAACTCTAGAAATATAGTTGTTTCAGATCAATCGGGACAATCCAATATAATGTCGAGATTGAATTCAATAGGAATTAAAGTTGAGAAAAGTGATCCAAAAATTAAAAAACTTTTAGATGAAGTGAAAGATCGAGAATTTATTGGTTATAGTTATGATGGTGCTGACGCATCTTTTGAGTTGTTAGCTCGTAGATTAATGGGGGAGATACCAAGATATATCTCTATTAACGAATATGATGTTTCGGTAAAGAAAGATAATGCGGGAGAAATAGTTTCATATGCAAAAGCTCAATTAGAAGTAGATGGAGACAAAATTTTGTGTGAAGGACAAGGAAACGGACCTGTTAATGCTCTAGATAATGCAATTAGAAAGAATGTTAATAAGCTTGCCAAATATTCAGAATATTTAAAAGATTTAAGACTAGTTGATTACAAAGTTAGAATTTTAAACACTGGTACAGAAGCTGTAACAAGAGTTAGTATTGAAAGTACAGATTCGAAGGGTGTTAATTGGTTTACTATTGGAGTATCGCCAAATATCATTGATGCATCTTTCAAAGCTCTTGTTGATAGTTTAGATTATAAGTTATTTAAGGATAAAGCTCCTGGAAGTTCGTAAGAATGAAAATTAAAAAATTTTCAGAAAAACCATCTGATCTAAAAGATAGAATAGGAGCCAAACCAATAGTTTGTTACCCGAATACTAATATTGAAGAAAAAAATTTAAGTATTTTACATTCCGCTCGACAACACTTGGTTAAAAAAGAGGAAGTTATAATATCTCCAAGAGATGCAAAAACGTTCGAAGTTAAATTTGGTGAGTTTTTTAGAATTGAAAGTGTAGAGGGACCTCAGGTAGGTGATTTAAATTTATTTAATTTAAATAATTTAGAAGAAAAATTTTACTCAGGAAAAACAAGAGCACTCTATGGTACTCATCTTTCTGTTGGAGATAAAATGTTTAGTAGTTTTCCTTATCTTAGATCTTTAGCAACAATAACTTGGGATACTTTAGATTGGTATGGTTATGATAAAGATGGAGGATCGGTTCATGATGTAATTGGTACTAGATGTGATCCGTATACATCAAAACTGTTGAGCGATAACGATTATCATTATTGTTGTCATTCAAATTTAACAAGAGCTTTGGTAAAAGAAAAAAATATTCAATTAGATCATGCTGAAAAAATAGTTCATGATGTATTAAATGTTTTTATGTTAACTGGATTTACCAATGATACTAAACAATACTTTATGAAAGCAAGCCCTGTAAGACCTGGTGATTATTTAGAATTTTTTGCTGAAACAGATTTGTTGGGTGCTCTTTCAGCTTGTCCAGGTGGTGATTGTGGATCTGAACATTCATCTGATGTTGCAAAATGTTATCCACTAAAAGTTTCTATTTGGACAGTGGATCCACAATATCTAAATGATATTAAACCATCTGTTATTTCCAATTATAATAGAAATCATGGCATAGATTAATGTCTGTTAATAATATTTCTTTCATTTTACACAAACCTCAGCTCTCAGAAAATATAGGAGCATGTGCAAGAGGAATGAAAAATTTTAATTTTAATAAACTGATTGTTATTAATCCTAAACCAATATTTCCCAATGATAAAATTTTAGCAACCTCAGTAGGAGCAAAAAATATAATTAATAAGGCAAAAAATTTTGAAAATTTAGAAAAACCTTTAAAAAATATCGATATTGTAATTGCAACATCAGCGCGATTTAGAAATAAAAATATTAAACATATCCAATTAGAAGATTTAAAAAAAATAAATTATAAAAAGAAAATAGCTTTTTTATTTGGCTCAGAAGCATCTGGTCTATCAAATAATGAAATAAGCTATGCCAATTATACTCTTCAAATTCCAACTAACCCTGATTTTAAATCGTTAAATTTATCTCATAGCTTAATAATAATTGCACAATATGTATCAAGCATAATTAATTCAAAAGTATCTTCCTTTAAGAAATCAAATAAAGTTAAATCAGCATCTAAAAAAGAAATAGTTGCTATGGCAAATCTTTGTATACAGAATCTTGAAGAGATTAATTTTTTTAAATCAAAAGAGAAAAAGCCAATAATGCTTGAAAACTTGAGGAATATTTTTTATAGGATGGAATTATCAATCAAAGAAACACGTATTTTATCAGGTGTATTTGCAAGTTTAGGTAAAAAACGTTGATTGACAAAATGATGAGTAAGTTTATAAAGCCCATTATTAAATGACAAAAAGATTAAACTCTAAACATAAAGTAGATAGAAGACTAAAAGTTAACCTATGGGGAAGACCAAAGAGTCCTTTTAATACTAGAGCTTATGGACCAGGACAACACGGTCAAACAAAAACATCAAAGCCATCTGATTATGGGATACAGCTTCAAGCTAAACAAAAATTAAAAGCCTATTATGGTAACATTAACGAGAGACAATTTAGAAATATTTATAAAAAAGCAGTAATGCTCAAAGGCGACACTGGTGAAAACTTAATTGGTCTTCTTGAGAGAAGATTAGATGCTGTGATCTACAGAGCAAAATTTGCAACAACAATTTTTTCAGCTAGACAATTAATTAATCACGGTCATGTGAAAGTAAATGGTAAAAAAGTGAACATTGGGAGCTATTTGGTTAGAGAGGAAGATTCAATTGAGATAAGGGATAAATCTAAACAACTTGCAATCATCGATATAGCCTTAGCAAATAAAGAAAGAGAAGCTCCAGAATACATTCAAATGGATGAGAAAAATAAGAAACTTAAGTTTGTCAGAGTACCTAAGTTTGAAGAAGTTCCATACCCAATAGTAATGGAGCCCAATCTAGTTATTGAATATTACTCAAGATAATTGAATTTTTTTAGCATATTTAAGCGTAATACTATTTTTTTTTTTAAAAAAAAAATAAATGTAGACAATGATAAATTTAAAAAAAAAATAGGTTTAGATAATCTTTTTATAAATTATGGTACTGATAAATCATCAAAATCTCATAATTTCTCAAAATTTTATACAAGACACTTAAACGGAATAAAAAATAAGAAAATAAATATTTTAGAAATAGGTGCTGCAGGAGGGGCATCTGCTGCATCTTTTATTCATTATTTTAAAAAAAGCAGAGTTTTTTGTATTGATGTAAATTTAACATTGGTTGTTTATAAGTCAAAAAAAATTAATTATTTTGGATTAGACTCTTCAAATGAAAAAATGTTAAGCAAATTTATTAAAAAAATTAGTCAAAATTTTTCAGTTAATAAATTTCATATAATTATTGATGATGGTTCACACTTGTTAAGTGATCAATTATTTTCATTAAATTATTTTTATAAATATTTAACAAATTCAGGTTATTATATTATTGAGGATTATAAATTTTCAAATTATTTTAAAAGAAATAAGAATGTTAATGAGCTTACTTTAGATAAATTGATAGATAAGTTAAATAAGAATAAAAAAATTAAATCTAAAATTTTAAATGAAGAAACAATTAGAGAATTACGTAAATCTAAAATTTTTTGCTACAAAGGTAAAAGCAAAATATCTGATATAGCTTTTCTTAGAAAAAAATAATTTTAATCTTTTTAGTTTTTAAAATTTATACCTTTTTCTTCTAACAATTTTTTTAATTCACCGTTTTCGTACATTTCTTTAACTATATCACAACCACCTATGAATTCGTTTTTAATGTATAATTGAGGTATAGTAGGCCAGTCACTAAAAATTTTAATACCCTCTCTTAAATTTTGATTTTCTAAAACATTTATACCTTTAAAGTTTACTTCTAGTATTTTTAAAATATTTGAAGTAGCCATTGAAAATCCACATTGAGGAGCGTCAGGTGTGCCTTTCATAAACAAACATACTTCATTGTTTTCAATTTCATTTTTTATTAAATCATTTATTTGTTGATCCATTTAGCTCTCCTTTGTTTTAATTGCTAATGCATGCAGTTCATTACCCATTCTACCTTTTAATGAGTTGTAAACCATTTTATGTTGCTCAATTTTACTTTTTCCAGAAAATTGTGATGAGGTAACAGTTGCGGAATAATGATTTCCATCACCTGCCAAATCTTGTATTTCAACAATTGCATCTGGCATTGCCTCTTTTATAAAATTCTCAATTTCTTTTAAATCCATTGCCATTATTTACTCATATAATTTGCAAGCCAACTTTTATTTGAAGTTGATAATTCGTCAATTGTAACTTTTGTCTTATCATTAATATATAGTTCATTTTCATTAATTGTACCAAGTTCATCGAAATGGACTGCATTTTTAAGCAATATATCAGCTACTTTTTTAAAATCTTTTTTGTTTATTTCTATAATATATCTGCCTTGGTCTTCAGCAAACAAGTATTCTATTTCGTTAATTAAATATTTAGGTTTTTTAATATTTATTCCCTTTTTTCCTTTAATACACATTTTCGCTACTGAAGTAATTATGCCACCTAAGGAAACATCATGCGCACTTTTTATTAAATTATTATCAATCAATTTCAGCAATGTTTCACCATTATTTTTTTCGTTAAATAGATTTACCTCGGGTGGTGGTCCATTTTTTTCATCTAAAATATTTCTTGCAAATAAACTTTGATCAATGTGACCCTCAGTTTTTCCTATAACCAAAACTAAATTGTCAACTTCTTTGAAATCCATTGTAATCATATTCTTATAATTTTTGATCAAGCCAACTCCACCAATTGCAGGTGTAGGCTTTATACCTTGGTCTTTTGTTTGGTTATAAAAAGATACATTTCCAGAAACGACAGGAAACCTAAGGTATTCACTAGCTTCACCTATACCTTGAACGCATTCAACAAACTCACCCATATTTTCATCATTTTCAGGACTTCCAAAATTTAGACAATTAGTGATAGCAATTGGTTTTGCACCAACAGATATAAGATTTCTAAAACTTTCACAAACTACTTGCTTTCCACCAGTTAAAGGGTGGGCCCAACAATAAACTGCAGAAGAATCTACAGAAGCAGCTACAGCTTTATCCGTTCCATGAACTCTTACAACACCAGCATCCCCACCAGGTTTTTGTATTGTATCGCCCATGACAGTATGATCATACTGTTGCCAAATCCACTCTTTGCTACACACGTTAGGATTTGCTAAAATTTTTTTTAATACATCAATAATTTTTAAATGTTTAATATCTTCCTTTTTAATCTTATTTTTTTTAGGAAGTTTTGCTTTTTTCCATTTTCGATCGTACATAGGAGAGTTTTCAACCAAGGTATTAACAGGAATGTCAGCAACTTTTTTTTTATCAAAATAAAGTTCTATTTTTTTAGATTTAGTAGTTTTTCCAATCACTGCAAAATCTAAGTTCCATTTATCAAATATTTTTTTTGCCTGTTCTTCTTTGCCGTTTTCTAGAACAATCAACATTCTTTCTTGGCTCTCAGAGAGCATAATTTCGTAAGGTGTCATTTTAGTTTCTCTACATGGCACTTTATTTAAATTGATTTCAATTCCAAGGTTTCCTTTAGATGCCATTTCAATACTTGATGATGTTAAACCAGCAGCACCCATATCCTGTATAGCTATAATTGAGTCTCCTGCCATTAACTCTAAACAAGCCTCAAGTAATAGTTTTTCAGTAAATGGATCACCAACTTGAACTGTTGGTTTTTTTTCTTCTATTTTTTCATCAAAACTAGCTGAAGCCATACTTGCCCCATGTATTCCGTCTCTACCAGTTTTAGATCCAACATAAATTACTGGTTTATTTAATCCTGCAGCTTTAGAGTAAAAAATCTTATCTTTTTTTACCAATCCTAATGTCATAGCGTTAACCAAAATATTTCCATTATACGAGCTATCAAAACTTGTTTGGCCAGCAATTGTAGGAACACCCATACAATTTCCATAACCACCTATTCCATGAACAACACCTCTTAATAAATTTTTCGTTTTTTTATGTTGTGGTGATCCAAAATGAATAGAGTTTAAGTTAGCTATTGGTCTTGCGCCCATTGTAAATACATCTCTCATTATTCCTCCAACACCGGTAGCAGCACCTTGGTATGGTTCAATAAATGAAGGGTGATTGTGACTTTCTATTTTAAAAACTATAGCATCATTATCCTCAATATCGATAACACCAGCATTTTCTCCAGGACCTTGAATAACTTTCTTTCCTTTAGTAGGTAGTTTTTTTAGGTGTAATCTTGATGATTTATAAGAACAATGTTCATTCCACATTGCAGAAAAAATACCTAGCTCTGTGATGTTAGGAGTTCTCTTTAATAGTTCACAAATTTTAGCGTATTCATCTTTCTTTAAACCATGATCAACTGCTACTTGCTCGTTTACAATCATTTTAAGTTGCTTATTAAGTTTTTAAAAAATAATGATCCATCCTCACCAGATAAAGATGTATCAATCATTCTTTCAGGGTGGGGCATCATTCCTAGAACATTTTTTTCTTTATTAAATATACCGGCAATATTTTTTATAGACCCATTAGGATTAAACTGATCTTCTATTCTTCCATTTTCATCACAATAGTTAATAGCTATTTGATTATTATCTTCAATTTCTTTTAATTGATCATTGGTACAAAAATAATTTCCTTCATTATGAGCTATATGAAATTCAAAAACTTCTTTATCAACATTTTTAAAATATTTATTTTTTTTATCTTTAATTTTTACAAAAACATTTTTACAAATAAATTCTAAATATTTGTTTCTAAGCAAAACACCTGGAACTAAACCAGTTTCTACCAATATTTGAAATCCATTACATATACCCATAACCATACCACCTGAATTTGCAAAATTAATTACAGACTGCATTATTTTTGATTTAGATGCCATACTTCCGCATCTCAAGTAATCACCATATGAAAATCCACCTGGCAATACAACTAAATCACTTTTTGGCAATTCAGCATCAGCATGCCAAACCATTTTATTTTTAAATCCAAATTTTTTTAGAGCAACATCCATGTCTCTGTCGCAATTTGAACCAGGAAAAGTAATAACTGCTGATTTCATTAATTACTTTGGATCAATAATTTTATAATTTTCAATTACAAGATTTGCCAAAAGTTTTTTACACATTTCTTCAACTTTTGCTTTTGCTTTATCGTTATCTGTTTCTTTAGTGTCAATTTCAAAGTATTTACCTTGTCTAACTTCATTAACATCATCAAAACCCATTCCATCTAAAGTTTGATGAATAACTTTTCCTTGTGGATCAAGAACATCTTTTTTTAAAGTTATTATTACTGAAATTTTCATTTTTTCTTTCTTTTAACTGAAGATAATTTTGTTACGTTTACAGCTGAAACATTAGATTGTTCATGAAGTATACCTAATCTTTTAGCAACCTCAGTGTAGGCTGGAATTAAATCACCTAGATCTTTTCTAAATCGATCTTTATCTAACTTTTTTTCTGTAATACTGTCCCATAACCTACAAGTGTCAGGACTAATTTCATCTGCTAAAATAACTTCATTTTTTCCATCAATTTTAATTCTTCCAAATTCTAATTTAAAATCTATAAGTTTAATTCCAACACCTCTAAACATCCCAATCATGAAATCATTAATTCTTAAAATCATTTTTTTAACTTTATCTATTTCTGTTTTTGATGCCCAATCAAAAGCTAAAATATGTTCTTCAGATATTAATGGATCTCCAAGCTTGTCATCTTTTAAGCAGTATTCAATCAGAGGTTCTTTTAAAACAGTACCGTCTTCAATACCCAATCTTTTAGTAATTGAGCCTGTTGCAACATTTCTCACAATGAATTCGATCGGAATTATTTCTACAAGCTTTATAATTTGCTCACGCATATTTAATCTTTTTACTAAATGATTTTTAATTCCTATTTGAGAAAGGTTAGAGAGTATATGCTCAGATATTCTATTATTTAAAACACCTTTGCCTTCAATAGTAGTTTTTTTTTGATTATTGAATGCAGTTGCATCATCTTTAAAATATTGGATAACTAAGTTTTTATCATTTGTTGCATAAATGATTTTAGCTTTTCCTTCGTACAATTTTTTACCTTTTTTCATTATTTAAAAACTCTTCTAAAGATAAAATTTACATTTTTAAAGTGTTTAGAATAATTAAATATAGATTTTAGTTTTTTTGGAGAAATTTTGCTCATTATAAATTTATCAGATGATATGACGTCAATTAAGTTTAAATTTTCTGCAAAACATTTTTTTGCATAAGATTGAACTAATCTATAAGATTTTTCTCTGCTTAATCCTGTTTTAGTTAATTCCAACATAACTTCTTGAGAGAAAATTAAACCTTTTGTTAAATTTAGGTTTTCAAGCATTTTTTTAGGATAAATAACCATATTATCTAAAATATTTGTAAGTCTGACCAATGCAAAATCAGTTGTTATATTAGCATCTGGCCCGATATTTCTTTCAACACTTGAATGAGAAATATCTCTTTCATGCCAAAGAGCAATATTTTCAAGTGCTGGCACAACTGAACTTCTAACCATTCTAGCTAAACCAGTAAGATTCTCACTTAATATAGGATTTTTTTTATGAGGCATAGCGGAGGATCCTTTTTGATTTTTAGAGAAATATTCTTGTAGTTCATAAACTTCAGTTCTTTGAAGATGTCTTATTTCAACTGCTATTCTCTCTATTGAACCTGCAATAATTCCTAAAACAGAGAAATAAAATGCATGTCTGTCTCTTGGGATTACCTGTGTAGATATTGGCTCAACTTTAAGACCTAATTTTTTGGCAACATGTTTTTCAACTTTTGGATTAATGTTGGCAAATGTACCAACAGCACCAGAAATTGCACAAGTTGATACTTCCTCAATAGCATCTTTTAGTCTTTTTCTATTTCTTTTAAATTCCTCATAGAACGAAGCCAATTTTAGCCCAAAAGTAATTGGCTCAGCATGGATACCGTGGCTTCTTCCCATACAAGGTGTAAATTTATATTTTTTGGCTTGTCTTTTTATAACTTTTAAAATTTGATCAATATCTTTTAAAATGATTTTACCTGATTGGACCAATTGAATATTAAAACTAGTATCTAAAACATCAGATGATGTCATACCCTGATGAAGGTATCTAGCTTTAATTCCAGCTTTTTCAGTAACAGAAGTTAGAAAAGCTATTACATCGTGTTTTACCTCAGATTCGATTTTGTGAATTCTATCTACATTAATTCTAGCTTTTTTTCTTACAATTGAAGCAACACCTCTTGGAATTTGTCCAAGTTTTTCCATTGCCTCAGCAGCTGCAACTTCTACATTTAACCAGATTTTATATTTATTTTCCTCTGACCAAATATCAGTTAATTCTTTTCGCGAGTATCTTTTAATCATTAATTATAAGTATGGAGGCTTTGAATAACCTTTAGCAGATTCTGTAAAGATTTCATAACCATTTTCAGTAATTCCTAATGTATGTTCAAATTGTGCAGATAAAGATTTATCTTTTGTAACAGCTGTCCAGCCATCATTCAACATTTTTACATCATATTTACCTGCATTTATCATAGGTTCTATAGTAAATGTCATACCAGGTCTTAATTCCATGCCTGTATTTTTTTTACCGTAGTGTAAAA
Organism: Candidatus Pelagibacter sp. FZCC0015; assembly: GCF_007833635.1. NCBI lineage: Bacteria > Pseudomonadati > Pseudomonadota > Alphaproteobacteria > Candidatus Pelagibacterales > Candidatus Pelagibacteraceae > Candidatus Pelagibacter > Candidatus Pelagibacter sp. FZCC0015. Next base: position 1,335,362 of record NZ_CP031125.1, on the reverse strand, counting down.
TATTTGGTGGCTCATGAAATGTTGTGCTTATTCCGTGACCACAAAAGTCTCTAACAACTGAAAATCCTTTTTCTTCTACAAATGATTGAATTTCATAACCAATATCTCCTAATTTAATTCCAGGTTTTAAAATTTTAATAGCTCTCATCATAGATTCATAAGTAGCATCTATAAGATTGTTTAACTTAACCGGAGTTTTTCCAACACAAAACATTCTACTTGTATCCCCATAGTGCCCATCTACAATTGCAGTTACATCTACATTAATTGCATCACCTTCTTGTAAAATTCTATCAGATGGTATTCCGTGACATACAACATGATTTAAAGACGTACATAAAGATTTTGTAAATCCCCTGTAATATAGTGGAGCTGAATAACCTCCATTATCTCTAATAAACTCATACCCTAACTTATCAATATAATCTGTAGAAACACCTACTTTGATATTTTCAGTTAACATATCTAGAGTTCTTGCAGCCAGTCTTCCAGCAACTCTCATTTTTTCAAATTTTTCTTTATAATCAGTCATCTATAATTTTTAATTTTTTATCTATAAAAATTTTCTTAGAACTTATATCACATCTATAAGCCAAAAAATTAACACCAGCTTTTTTGGCTTTTAGGTAGGCGTTGTAATATTCTTCATCTATATCTTTAGCTATTTTAAAATATTTCATATTTTGAATTTGAACCAAAAATATTAAGTATGTTTTATAACTTTTTTTTATGGCATCAATAAGGGTTAATAAATGCTTAATTCCTCTAGTTGTTGGCGCATCTGGAAATTCAGCAGTATCTTTATTTCTAAATAATGTAACATTTTTTACCTCAACAAAGATTTTTTGATCCTTTTTTTCTAATAAAAAATCAAATCTAGTTTCCTTATTAAAAAAAACCTCTGATTTTAAAGAGTCATTATATTTAAGTTCATTTATAAGATTGTTATTAAGTCCATGCTCAACTATTCTATTTGCCATGTGAGTATTCACCCCAACTAAATTTTTTCTAGATTTAATAATTTCTAATCCATATTTAAGTTTTCGTTTTGGATCGTTATTAGGACGCAAATAAACTTCATTACCTTCATCTAGCAAACCTTTCATTGATCCTGTGTTAGGGCAGTGAGCTGTGACAATATCTTTACCTAGCTTCACGTCAGTAAAAAACCTTTTATAACGTTTGATTAGTTTGCCTTTTATTAAAGACTTGGTAAATTCCATTAGTAAATTATATATTTCATATGGATAAAAAAGTAAAAGTTAATGCATCGATTTTAATTATTGGTAATGAAATTTTATCTGGCAGAACTCAAGACACAAATACATCAACCTTAGCTATTTGGCTCAATTCAATTGGAGTAAATGTTGCAGAAGTTAGAGTAATACCCGATGATGAAGAAACTATTGTTAAAACTTTAAACTTACTTAGATCAACATACGATTATGTTTTTACAACTGGTGGTATTGGACCTACTCATGACGATATTACCGCTCAATCAGTTTCAAAAGCATTTGGAATTAAATATGAGATTCATAAAGAGGCTTTTAAAATCCTAGAAGCTTATTATCAACCCGGTGAATTTAATGAAGGTAGACAAAAGATGGCATGGATGCCAGAGAATGCAAAATTAATTTTAAATCCAACAAGTGGTGCACCAGGATTTAATGTTAAAAACGTATTTTCATTGCCGGGCGTACCATCTATTTTAAAATCAATGTTAGGTGGTTTAACTAATAGCATAGTAGGGGGCGAACCAATTAAAAGTCTTACTATTAGCTTAAGAACTGTTGAAAGTGAAATAGCTAACTCTTTAACAAAAGTTCAAAATGATAATAAAGATGTTGAAATTGGAAGCTATCCCTTTTTTCATGCAGGTAAATTAGGTGTTTCTATAGTAATAAGATCAGAAGATCAAAATAAAATAGATAATTGTAATTCTCAAATTTTAAAATTTGTAAATGAGAAAAAAATTGAGGTAGTAGATAGATAATGCTGTATTTTGCTTATGGAAGTAATCTTAATCATTTTCAAATGAAACGTAGATGTAAAGACAGTATTTTTTTGAAAAAAATAAATTTAAAAGATTTTAGATTAACATTTAGAAGCAAATATAGGGCTGCAGACATAGAGCCTAAAAAAAATTCTATTGTTCCAGGTGCATTATTTGAAATTTCTAAAAGTGATGAAAAAAAATTAGATGTATATGAAGATTTTCCAATTCTTTATAAAAAATACTATTTTAATTATCACGGAAAAAAAGTGATGACCTATACAATGGTAAAAAAAACACCATTCAAATTTCCAACTGAGAGATATCTAAATGTAGTCAAAAGAGGATATTTGGATTGCAAACTAGATAAAAAATTTCTTATTAAAGCTTTAAAAATATAAATATTTTATTTTCAAAAATTATGTTCTCCTGATGAATTTTGTGAGTGTTTATTAAAATGAACAGAATAGGCGCTTAAGTCATTTCTGTTACATTTTGCGATGTACCAATAAAAATCGAAATCTTTTTCTTTAATAATTTGATTAGTTGAAATTATTATTGATTTTTTTGGATATAAATCTTTTTTAATTGTTTTTATAAATCCCTTTGAATTATAAAAATCTATTTTTATTTTATCTTTATTTCCTTTGGGTGAATAGAAGCAAAAGCCTAACTTACTATTATAATCTTTGTGATTTATCATTTGACCCCAAACAAAACCTTTTTTATTTTTTGGTATAAATCTGTCATCATTGGCTAGGGATACAGCTATAGAGCTATTTAAAGAATTTTTTTTCTCTATACCACCATAGATAAGTTGATGATTCACTCGTGTTGGAATTTTACTTTTTATTGCCTTCACAATTACTGTAAATGCAGTAACATTTTGAAGTTTTGATTTTTTTACAAGTTCATTTATGTTGATAATTAAAGCATCAGAGGAAGATGAGGTAATTTTCTTTACTGGACTTATATATGTTGATTTTTCTCCAAAAATTTTAATACTTACATTTAATTTGCATGGACTAAAAATTGGATACATAGAAATTTTATTTGTAAAATCATTAAAGTATGGATACGTTTTATAACTTTCAGAGGAATTAAAGTATTCTTTTTTATTTGAAGATACATAATAAGAGTGATTAGCGCTAAAAGCTTTTGTATTTTTATTCATTTGACCAGACAATAATCTTCCATAAAACATATTTTGCATTGGTTGTTTTATCTTAACTACTCCACCATCCAGTTTACCAGGTAAAATTTTTGATAAATAAAAAGATTTATAAGATAAACGTGGAACAGAAACTTTTAATTTTTTTTTAATCTTTAATTTATTTTTTTCATAATTGATAAAAACATTTTCATTTTTTAATTCTGAAATACCTGTGGATAAATTAAAAAAAGTATCAAATGTATTATCTATTTTTAAATCGATAGATGATTCTAAAACTTGTGTTTTGTTTATTTGATCATTTTCAAATGGATCATTTAGTATTCTATTATAAGAGTGAACTACATTACAAAAATCATTACCTAGATGACTGACAATAACAGCAGGAAAAGGAATAAATAGATTTTTTTCAGAAAAGAAATCTATCAAATAATTTTTAACATTAAAATCTCGAAAAATAAGTGAAAGATTTAAACAGTAAACCTTAGGTTTCTCAACCTGTATTGTTTTTGTATCTAGTAAATTACCTTTTTTATCAATTGCACTAAGTTTAAGAGCGACTGATTTATAGCCTCTTTTAAGTAAAAAATGATTAATAAAACTTATCCATGTATCAGCACCATCCATACTTGGTGCAATTAAGGATGATCTATGTACAGTATTTTTAAATGGTTGTATGTGATATTTAATTCTGTCCCTTTGAACTTGATGGTAATCTTTCATAAATAAATTAAAACATTATATTAATTATATTTACTACATATTACTTATAATAAAAATATAATAATTAAATTTAATTTATGAGTTTAAAAATTTCAGAGGACACGATTTTTTATATTGTTGCTCCTGCTTGTTCTCATACAGGAGGACCTAAAGATCTACATCAACTCGCCTATGAACTGCATAATTTGGGTAAAAAAGTATTTATGTATTATTTTCCAATTGAACACACAGATCCAGTTCACGAAAATTATAAAATTTATGATGTTCCATATACTAAAAAAATAGCTGATAACGAAAAAAACGTTTTAATATTTGGAGAGACAAGCAGCAATATTCAAATATCAAAAAAATTTCATCATATTCAAAAAGTTCTTTGGTGGTTAAGTTTAGACTATTTTTTTATTACATTTTTTAATAATAGATTTCCTAAATTACTAAGATCATTAATAAAACTACCATTAAATTTAATTAAATTATTCCACATATTATCAAATAATTATTTTGGTAATTTAAGTTATGCAAAGTATTTAAAAATAATTTATTTAAAATTTTCTTTTAAAAATGTACTTAATATCAAAGGAATTAATTTAAACTTGTCTCAATCAATTTATCAAAAAAAAATTTTAGAAAGTAAAAATATTAAATCAAAATTGCTTTGTGATTATATTACAGATGAATTTTTTGAAGCAGCCAAAAACATTTCATTAGATGATAAAAAAAATATTGTTTGTTACAACCCTGTAAAAAGCTCCTCTTTTATGAATAAAATAATTAAAAAAAATCCATTTATAAAATTTGTACCCCTAAAAAATTATACGACTAAAGAATTGATTAAAATGTTATCTGTAAGTAAAATTTACATGGATTTTGGTTTTCACCCAGGTGTAGATCATTTACCTAGAGAGGCAGCTATTTTAAAGAATTGCATTATAACCAATAAAGAGGGAAGTGCTTTTTATAATCAAGCAGTAACAATAAATGAAGATTACAAATATCAAGAAAAAAATAGAAATTTACTTCTTATAAGCAACAAAATAGTTAAAATTTTTAATAATTTTAACTCTGAGCTTGTTTTTTTTGAAAATTATAGAAAAAAATTATACCAAGAAAAAAAAATATTTAAAAATCAGGTAAGAGATTTGTTTTATAAATAATATATTAAATACTTTATAAATTTACACATAATTCCTTAAAATAAGAAAATTAAATAAATTTTACTTATTAGTCTTGTTCAATTATAAATATTAGCATAAATACTCATGAAATTCACAAATGCCCTCGTGGTGAAATTGGTAGACACAAAGGACTTAAAATCCTTGCCGCTTGCGGAGTGCCAGTTCGAGTCTGGCCGAGGGCACCACTAAATGAGTAAACTTCAAGTTATTTCAGATAAAAATAAAAAATCTTCAAAGATTAAAAACCTATTATTAAAAAAAATTAAATCTTATCAATTTAAAAAAGAAAATCTTATCATTGTTATTGGTGGTGATGGTTTTATGCTTCAAACATTAAAAAGGAATAAAAATTCTAACAAACATTTTTATGGGATCAATTCTGGAAATTATGGATTTCTTATGAATAAATTTTCATCAAAAGATATTATAAGGAATATATTCAATGCAAATTCAGTCTCAATTTCTCCTCTAGAAATGATTGTTAAAAATAAAAAGAATCAAATAAAAAGATCAATAGCAATTAATGAAGTTTCTGTACTCAGACAAAGCAGACAGGCTGCCTTCTTGTCAATAAAACAAGGATCTAGACAAATTATAAAAAAATTAGTTTCTGATGGTGTTTTAGTTTCAACACCCGCTGGTAGCACAGCTTATAATCTATCGGTCCACGGACCAATATTAAGTTTACATTCTAAAAAATTATCAATATCGCCGATTAGTGCTTTTAGACCAAGAAGATGGAAAGGAAAAATTGTAAAAGATAAGTCAAAAATTGTAATAAAAAATTTAAATCCTTCAAAAAGACCAATAAGTGCAGTCGCTGATAATTTAGAGGTAAGAAATGCTAAATCAATTGAAGTTAAGATTAGTAACAAAATAAAATTTAATCTTCTTTATGACAAAAATCGAAGTTTAAATAAAAAAATTAAAATAGAACAAATTAGAAAAGAAACTAGTTAGTATTTATTTGTAAATTTGTATTTTAACTAAATTTATTCTAAATATATCTTTTGACAAATTGTATAAATAAAATATCTATTAAAAAATATGAAAATCGGATTTATAGGATTAGGTAAACTTGGACTCCCTGTTGCTCTTGCTATTGAAAGTAAGGGCCATGAAGTTATAGGAACTGATATTAACGATATTACTTTGAATAATATTAGATCTAAAACACTTAATTATAGGGAAGAAAGCGCTGAAGAATTATTGAAGTCATCTAAACTTCAATTAAAATCCTTAGATAAAATTGTTGAAGAAAGTGATATAATTTTTGTTCCAATCCAAACTCCCCATGAAGATAAGTATGAAGGTGTTACAAGAATACCCTCAGAACGTGCTGATTTTAATTATGAATATTTAGTAAAAGGTATAAAAGATCTTAATGAAGAAATTGAAAAACAGGGAAATGATAAAACTGTTATTATTATTTCCACTGTCTTACCTGGAACAATATCGAGACATATAAAGCCCATTCTGGGCTCCCATTTAAAACTTTGCTACAATCCATTTTTTATAGCAATGGGCACTACCATTGATGATTTTTTAAACAGTGAAATTATTCTTTTTGGTGTTGATGATGAAGGTGCTGCTAAGAAAGCTGAGGAATTTTATAAGACTATTAACAAAACTCCTTTTTATAGAACAACTATCGAAAATGCTGAATTAATTAAGGTTGTTTACAATACTTTCATATCAACTAAAATTTCAATGATCAATACAGTTATGGAAACTTGTAATTATCTGCCTAATACAAATGTTGATGATGTAACCGAAGCTCTTGCTCTTTGTACTAATAGGATTATTAGCAGAAAATATTTAAAGGGAGGTATGGGAGACGGTGGAGGATGTCATCCCAGAGATAATATAGCGCTTAGCTATTTAGCTAAAAAATTAAATTTATCATATAATTGGTATGACAACATAATGATACAGCGTGAAAAACAAACAGAATGGTTTGCGGATTTAATTATTAAAAATAAAGACAATATGAAAGTAAATATTTTGGGCAAATCATTTAAACCAGAAACCAACATTGTTACGGGGAGCCCTTCAATATTATTAAAAAATATTTTAGAAGAAAAAGGTATTATGGTGACAATGTGGGATCCTTGGGTTGATCTAATGGATATTAATAAAGCCAAAGAAAAATATGAGTGGGATAGTGTGCCTCAGTTATATTTTATAGGAACTATGCACAAAATTTTTAAAAATTTTAAATTTTGTAAAGGTTCAATTGTAATAGATCCTTGGAGAATCGTTGAAAAAAACGAAAATATTAAATTAATCTCTATAGGTATTGGCCCTAAATCTTAAAAAAAGATATAAAAAAATCACAATTGTTATTATTGATAAATATGATCCATAATTTAAGTTATTTTTAAATGTTATTTTAAAATCATAAGTTCCAGGGTCAATTAAAAAACAATTCTTAAAATAATTACATTCGAAACTTTTGGTAATATATTTATCTGAAGTTAGAGACCAGTTTTTATGGAAAGATTTATTTATAAATAAAATATTAACTTTTTTACTATCAGTTCTAAATGTAAATTCATTATCTTTAAAATTTAATAATTTGATATTATTTTTTCTATCTTTAAAATTATCTTCATTAAATGAATATTTTCCATTCTCTAAAAAAATTGTACCATTCGTAATTAACTTAATTTTTTCATAATCAGTATATTTCAAATTGTTAACCACATAATATAAAGGCAATGCTTCTTCATAAAGATATATTAATTTAGTTTTATATGTTTCTAATAAAGATAATTTAAAAGATGGTTTCTCTATTACATCGTTTGATATAATATATTTAATAGAGGAATTTTTAAACAAGGTGGTTTCTAAGAAATTTACATTTCCTCTAACTAAGTCTCTTAATTTTGTAATGTTTGAATTATTGATGATCATTTCAGCTTCATCTTTAGGGTAAAAACTAGTTAACCCGCTAAAATTAACACCAGGAGCTTCTCTATGGCCGTGATAAGGGTTTGTTATTGGTTTACCACTAATCCATTCATCTAAAATTTCAAATTGACCATTATAAAATTTATCTCTTTTAGAAATTTCAACATTAAAAAATCTGTCATAAGTCTCAAATTCGCTTAACTTTTCTTTATCCCAAAATCTTTCTGACAAACTTAGTGGATAAAAGTGTAATGATAATAAATAATGCACTAATAAGAAAACAAAACTTAGAAAAATTTTGTTTTGAAAAAGAACACTTTTTTTATAATTAATAATTAAATAAATTATTAATAGAGAAAGAAAAAAATAAAGAAGACTGTTGAAGCCTAGAGACATTTCATATCTTTTATAAGTTTCAACTAAAGCTTTTATTACTACGTCTGGTGGATAATGATAAATTTTGGGTTGAAGAAGAATTAAAAAATTATTTATCATTTCCTTTAGAGAAAAATTAAAAATATTTATAATATTTATTATGAGGGGCACTATTGTTATTATTGATAAAATTATTAAATAAATTTTAACAATTATTTTTTTTAAAATTAAATTTAAATTATCTTTAAAATCAGAATTTAGAACCATGTTGATTACACATATTTGTAAAATAAAAATCTCTTGATTTACTTTTTCAAATTTATAAGTGCCGATTAAATGCATTAAAACACCTTGTATTACAGGAAAACAATAATTAATTATGACGAACGTTAAATATATAATAAAAAAAATATAAATATCTTTATATCTGTCATTTTTTTTTTGGTACAAAAAAATTAAAAATATAAGATTAAAAATAAAATTTATATTTGAATATCCTCCTGTGGAAATATTTATTCCACCAGTAGGTAGAAGAAGGTTTAGCGGTAGAATAGGCCCAAATAGTATAAAAAAAACTTGCCTTAGAAGATCATGATCAAAATTTGGGTTTACATAATCAAAGTTACTGTAAGATTCAGCTCTTGTATATTGTGTTTGAATAATTTCATTTAACAATGGGAACCAAATCCATGAACCAATTAGTAGTAAAGTCACTAACGATAAAAAATTAATTTTTAAATATTCTTTAATATATAATTTTTTTTCAGTAAAAAATTTTACTATTAAAAATAAAAAACCTGCTATTAAAACATTCTGTAGTGCTGGGATACTTCCAAAATGTAATACAACAAAAAAAATTAAAGTCGTATAAAAAAAATATTTTCTTTTATTAGTTAAAAAATATTCATTTAAGCACATTATATATGTTGGAAACCCAAAACCTATAAGTAGCCAATGTCTTTGAAATTGTAAATCATATCTACTACTGCCAAATAGAAATAAAAAAGATAAAATTAATGCAATCACATCGTTAGATTGAGGAGCAAAATATTTTAAGAAATAAAAAATAGAGGTAATTGAAAGTGAATAAAGAACTATTATTGAGCAATTATAAAAAATTACAGCATCATAAAAATTTACTTTATTGAGCAAACTCTCAATAATTCCAAATAATGAGTAATATTGTGTAGTGCCGGGATCGCCATATAAAGTTGATACTCCAAATATTGCATTTGCATTCCAACCTCCATTATGAACTGAAGATGACGAATACATCATCATGCTGAAAGGGTCTTCATCAACAAAAAAGTTTTGCCCTAGAAAAAGTCCATTAAAGAATATTAATGTAAAAAGTAATGCTATTAGAAAGACTAGAACTTTATTTTGTAACATAAAATAAAACTAACTTTATAAATAATATAGAAAACTTAAGATATTGTTTAAAATTGATTGAACTAATTCCTTCTATTCTTCCTTTGTAACTAGAAGCTACTTCTTTTATCTTTATTTTATCCATTAAAAACAGAAGGATATTCAAGTTTTCTAAAGGAGCAATGTAAGAAATTTTTTTTTGCATTAGGATTGATATAGCTTTTCTATCATAAACCCTAAATGCGTTACTATAATCTTTAATTTTTTTGTTAAATAAAATATTACAAATTTTTGAAACAACAAAACTTATTAATACTCGATCCTTATCTCTACTAAAATGTTTTGATTTTTTGAGATATTTTGAAAAAATAATTAAATTATATTTGCCCGACATAATTATATTTAATTTTTTTTTAATATCTTTGGGACTATGAGATAGATCTGCATCCATCTCGATAAAAAAATTTGATTTAATATTTTTATAGGACCATTTAAGACCAACTTTGACTGCTTCACATCTATCTTTTTTTCCACAATGAATTATCTCAAAATTTTTTTTGTTAAAATGTGATTTAATTTTATTTTTGGTAAGATTATTTGGGCTATCGTCTATAAAACAAATAAAATATCTGTCTTCATTTAAATTATTATCTAAAGCCAACTTTAAATCTAAGATATTTTCCTCTTCGTTAAGCGTGGGTATTACTAAACAGATATCATATTTTTTTGAATTTTTTTTATTCAGCATTTTATCATTAATTATTAATTTAATTTTTAACTTAATTTATTTAGAATTATTTACTACCACATTAATAAACGATTTTTATTTTAAAAAAATTTAAGAAAAATTTCAATTTATTGAAAATAAATGAGATTTTAGTGGTGCCCCCGCACGGATTCGAACCGCGGACCTATTGATTACAAATCAATTGCTCTACCAGCTGAGCTACAAGGGCATGCGCAATAATTATTAACTATTTGTTAAATAATCAACTCTTTTTTTTTATATAGCTAAGGTGATGAAACGCAATTGCAGCACTATTTGAGATGTTTAAACTTTCAATATCATCATTAATATTAATTTTTACAAAAAAATCTGCATATTTACCTGTGTGCTGTCTCATTCCAAATCCCTCAGATCCAAATAGGAGGATATTATTTCCTTCCCATTTTATGTCTGTAAAATCTTTTTTGCCTTTTGAATCAAAACCATAAACCCAGAAATTTTTTTCTCTTAAATTTTTTAATGTGGAGTTAATATTTGATACTTGAAATATATTTACATGTTCCATGCAACCACTTGCTGATTTATACATTAATTTACTATCTCTTGGAAAATGTCTTTCTTTAATTATCAATCCATCAATATCAAACGATGCAGCACTTCTTATCAATGAACCAATATTTCTTGGATCTGTAACTTCATCAAGACAGACAAATGTTAAATTATTTTTCCCTTTAATAAATTGTTTAATATCTAATTGATCTAAATGCTCAATTTCAGCAACATATCCATTATGCATCAACTGTTCTTTAGATGTATATTTGTCTAATTCTTTTTTAGATTTAAAATAAACTTTGACATCTTCTAAAATATTTTTATTTGGGTTTTTTCTATGAATATTTTTTTTAGACTCCTCTGTTAAAAATACTCTTAAAACTTTTCTTTTAGGATTTCTAAGAGCCTCAATAACTGCGTGTTGACCAACAATGAAAAATGACGATTTATTCATAAATTAGTATCTGTTTTATACGGTTTTTTTAATATTTTCCTATTAAATCACGTGTTGCATTTGCATAAATAAAATATATAAAACGCTTGTTATTTGAAGCTTTATTGAACAAGGGGACACTTCCCCAAAGGAGGGGTTCCAGAGCGGTCAAATGGGGCGGGCTGTAAACCCGTTGACTTCGGTCTTCGAAAGTTCGAATCTTTCCCCCTCCACCATTTAATAAAAATTTAGATAACATGGAGTGTTACTCTTGGGGTTGTGCGGGTGTAGTTCAATGGTAGAACGCTAGCCTTCCAAGCTGGATGTAAGGGTTCGATTCCCTTTACCCGCTCCAAGAAAATAAAATTGAAAATGAAAACAAATAAACTGAGGTAAAAACGTAATGTCAAAAGAAAAATTTGTAAGAAATAAACCCCACTGTAACATTGGGACTATTGGTCATGTCGACCATGGTAAAACAACTCTTACTGCCGCGATTACAAATGTATTAGCACAAGCGGGCGGCGGAACTGCAGTTGCTTATGATCAGATTGATAAAGCACCTGAAGAAAAAGAGAGAGGTATAACAATTTCGACAGCACACGTTGAGTATGAAACTGAAAAAAGACACTATGCTCACGTAGATTGTCCTGGTCACGCTGACTATGTTAAAAACATGATCACTGGTGCTGCACAAATGGATGGAGCTATTTTAGTTGTTAATGCAGCTGATGGTCCAATGCCACAAACAAGAGAACACATTCTTTTAGGAAGACAAGTTGGTATTCCTGCAATTGTTGTTTACTTAAATAAAGTAGACCAAGTAGACGATAAAGAAATGATTGAACTTGTTGAGGAAGAAATTAGAGAACTTTTAACTTCATACAAATATCCTGGTGACAAAACACCAATCGTTAAAGGTTCAGCTTTAGCAGCAGTTGAAGGAAGAGATGATGAAATTGGAAAAAATTCAATTTTAGAATTAATGAAAGCTGTTGATGAACATATTCCACAACCAGCTAGAGAAGTCGATAAGCCATTCTTAATGCCAGTTGAGGACGTATTCTCAATTTCTGGAAGAGGAACAGTTGCAACTGGTAGAGTTGAGTCAGGTGTAATTAAAACTGGAGAAGAAGTAGAAATAGTTGGAATTAGAGAAACTAAAAAATCAGTTTGTACTGGAGTAGAAATGTTTAGAAAACTTTTAGATTCAGGTGAAGCTGGAGATAACGTTGGAATTTTATTGAGAGGTATTGAAAGAACTGACATTGAAAGAGGTCAAGTTCTTTGTAAGCCTGGCTCAATTACTCCACATACTAAATTTGAAGCTCAAGCGTATGTACTTAAAAAAGATGAAGGTGGAAGACATACTCCATTCTTTACTAAGTACAGACCACAGTTTTATTTTAGAACAACAGACGTTACAGGCGAAGTAGAATTACCAGCTGGTACTGAAATGGTTATGCCAGGTGATGATGCTAAATTTACTGTTAAACTAATTACACCAATCGCAATGGCAGAAAAATTAAACTTTGCTATTAGAGAAGGCGGAAGAACTGTTGGAGCAGGAGTAGTAACTAAAATTATAGAGTAACTCTATAAATAGGAGTGTAGCTCAATTGGTAGAGCGCCGGTCTCCAAAACCGGAGGCTGAGGGTTCGAGTCCCTCCGCTCCTGCCAATTTGAGCTAAGAAATTATGAGAAACCCGATTAAATTTATACAGGAAGTTAAACAAGAGGCTTTTAAAGTTACTTGGCCTACTTGGAAAGAAACTTTGCAAGGTGCTTTAATGGTATTTGTTATGGCAGTAGTTATGTCTTTATTTTTTCTTCTTTTAGATCAGGTTTTGAAATTTTTCTTAGAACTTTTACTTAAAGTGAGTATTTAATGAAAAATTGGTACATTGTTCAGTCCCACTCTAGTTTTGAGAATAAAGTAGCATCTTTAATTAAAGAGGAGGCAGACAAAGCCAAAATTTCTGATAAATTTGAAGAGATTATTGTACCCACACATGATGTTACCGAGGTTAAGAGAGGTAAAAGAATTCAAAGAAAAAAGAAATACTTTCCTGGATATGTACTAATTAAAAGTGAGATGGATAATAATATTTATCACATGATTAAGAATATAAAGAGGGTCAGTGGTTTCTTGGGAACAAAAGGCATTCCTGTTCCAGTTTCAGATAAAGAGGTAGAGAAGATTTTAGGTCAGATCAAAGATGGAGTTGCTCAGCCAAAATCTGGCGTAGATTACAGTGTAGGTGAAAAAGTTCAGGTTGTGGATGGTCCATTTGCGTCATTTACAGGCATGATAGAAGAAATTGATGAAGAAAAAGCTAGACTTAAGGTGTCAGTTTCTATATTTGGTCGTCCTACACCAGTAGATTTAGAATATAATCAGGTTGAGAAGGTAAGTTAATGGCAAAAGAAATTAGTGGATTTATAAAATTACAAATTAAAGGCGGTCAAGCTAATCCAGCCCCACCAGTTGGTCCTGCATTAGGTCAACGTGGTGTGAATATAATGGAATTTTGTAAAGCGTTTAATGACAAAACAAAATCAATGGCAGGTAAACCTGTGCCAGTTGAAATTACAGTTTATAAAGACAAAAAATTTGATTTTAAAATTAAGTCACCACCAGCATCTTTTTATATTAAAGAAGCTGTAAAGCTTAAAGGTGGATCAAAAGAACCAGGACGAAATATTGTTGCTTCAATTTCTAAAAAACAATTAGAGAGTATTGCAAAAGAAAAAATGAATGACTTAAATGCACATGATATTGAAGAAGCTATAAAAATTATTGCAGGATCAGCTAGATCAATGGGTATTGAGGTAAAAGAATAATGGCATCAAAAAGATACAAAAAATTACCTGAAAAGACAAAAGACTTGAACGCGGAGTCTATAGAAAAATTGTTACCTGAGCTTAAGAAAAATTGCACTACTAAATTTGACGAGTCATTAGATTTAAGTTTTCAAATAAATCACAAGCAAAAGAAAAGCGAAGTTAACATTAGAACAGTAGTTAATTTACCTGGTGGCACAGGTAAGAAAGTTAAAGTTGCTGTAGTTTGTGAAGATAATAAAGCGCAAGATGCCAAAGATGCAGGTGCAGATATCGTAGGTGGTGATGAATTTGTTGAAAAAATTAAAAGTGGAGAATTAAATTTTGAAAAATTAATTTGTACACCAGGAATGATGATTAAACTTTCTAAATTAGGAAAAGTTTTAGGACCAAAAGGTTTAATGCCTAACCCTAAACTTGGTTCAGTTTCTGAAAATATTAAAGAAGCAGTAACTAATGCTAAATCAGGTCAAGTAGAAGTTAGAAATGATAAAGACGGAAATATTGGAGTGAGTATTGGTAAAAAATCTTTTAGTGATGATCAATTACTTAAAAACTATAATGCAATTTTAGATGCTTTAGAGAAAGAAAAATCAAATAACACTTTAAAAGGTGATTTAATTAGAAGTGTATTTGCTACATCAACAATGGGTGTTTCATACAAAGTTAAATTAGGGAAATCGATATAGTTATGATGAACAAAGAACAAAAGAAAAATTATATTGAAGAAATGACTACTAAGTTTGAAAACAGCAAAGCTGTTATGGTTACTCATTATCAAGGTTTAACAATGACTCAGTTAGATGAATTGAGAGCTAAAATGAGAGAGCATGGAATAATTTTCAAAATAACAAAAAACAGGATTACAAAATTAGCTTTAGAAAAAACAAAGTGTAAAGATTTATCCAATTTATTTACTGGTCCTACAGCAGTTGCATTTGGAGAGGATGCAATAATGTCTGCAAGGATTCTGTCAAAATTTGCAAAAGATAATGAAAACCTAAAATTAATTGGTGGAATTATGGATAACGAGGTCTTAGATCAGGCCGGTGTCCAAAATGTAGCTAGTTTACCTACATTAGATGAAGCAAGAGCCAATATTGTGGGTATTTTGAACGCTTCTGCATCTAAATTAATCAGTATTTTGCTTGCACATTCAGAAAAAATGAGTAGTTTGTCGGCAGAAAATTCTGAAACACAACCCAAAGAGTAATACATATGCCTGACCTAAACAAAATTATTGAAGACTTATCAAGTTTGACTGTTGCAGAGGCAGCTGAACTTTCAAAACAATTAGAAGAAAAATGGGGTGTAACTCCAATGGCAGCAGCAGCTCCAGCAGCAGCAGGTGGTGCAGCTCCAGCAGAAGATAAAGATGATTTTACAATCATGTTAGTTTCTGCAGGTGATAAAAAAATTAATGTTATCAAAGAAGTAAGAGCAGCTACTTCATTAGGTTTAAAAGAAGCTAAAGATCTTGTAGAGGGAGCACCAAAAGAAGTTAAATCTGGTGTAAACAAAAAAGATGCTGAAGAGATCAAAGCTAAGTTAGAAGCTGCTGGCGCTAAAGTAGAACTTAAATAAATTAAATAGAAAGAATTCGAATACTGATTATTTTTAATCAGTATTTATAAACATAGATGCAATTATCTTTTACTGAAAAGAAAAACATTAGAAAAAGTTTTGGTAAACTAAAAGAAAGTTTATCTATACCTAACTTAATTGAAGTACAAAAAAATTCTTATAAAGAATTAACAGAATTTAATGTTGAGGCAGCAGAACTTACTAAAGGCTTTGATAGAGTTTTTAAAAGTATTTTTCCTATTGAAGATTTAAATGATAAAGCAACTTTAGAGTATGTTTCATATAGATTAGAGAAACCAAAATTTGATGTTGAAGAATGTATAGCAAGAGGTCTTACATATTCATCAGCTCTTAAGTGTACTTTAAGATTAGTAGTTTATGAAATAGATCAAGAAAATAATACAAAAGATATTTTATCAGCTAAAGAGCAAGAAGTATATATGGGTGAAGTTCCTATGATGACTAATAGTGGAACTTTTATAACTAACGGTGTTCAAAGAGTTGTAGTAAACCAAATGCACAGAAGTCCAGGTGTATTTTTTGATCATGATAAAGGAAAAACTCATGCAAGTGGAAAACTTTTATTTAATTGTAGAGTAATACCTAATAGAGGCTCTTGGTTAGATTTTGAATATGATGTTAAAGATTTTCTATATTTTAAAATTGACAGAAAAAAGAAAATTTTTTCATCTTCTTTATTATTGGCTTTAGGTTATACAAAATCAGAAATAATAGATGAGTTCTATGAAAGCGAACAATATAATTTCGACCCAAAAACAGAAAAATGGAAAACTAAATTTAATCCAGAAAACTACAAGGCAAAAAATTTTTCAGAAGAAGTAATTGATGCAAAGACTGGTGAAGTAGTAATTAAATTAGGTGATAAGATTAATTTTTTAAGTGCAAAAAAATTAGCTAACGATGGTTTGAAAGATATACTAGTCTCTAGAGAGTCTTTATTTGGTAAATTTTTACACAGAGATGTAAAAGTAAATGAAGAAGAAGATGGTGTATTTAAAATTGGGACCGAATTAAACGATACAATAATTCAACAAATTTTAGATGCAAATATACATACACTTCAAATTTCTGTTACAAACTCTATAAATAAAGGACCTTATCTACTTACAACTATTTTAGCTGATAAAAATAATACTAAAGATGAAGCTATCACGGAAATTTATAAAATGTTAAGACCTGGTGAGCCACCAACTATAGAGATAGCAACTCAAATATTTAACAATCTTTTCTTTAGCTCAGACAGATACGATTTGTCAGATGTTGGTAGAGTTAAAATGAACTCAAGATTAAACCAAGAATGTTCTGATAAAATTACTATATTAAGAAATGACGATATCATAGCAATTATTCATAAAATGTTGGATTTACGTGATGGTAAAGATGATGTTGATGACATTGATCACCTAGGAAATAGAAGAGTTCGTTCTGTTGGGGAGCTAGTTGAGAACCAAGCTAGAATTGGTGTTTACAGAATGGAAAGAGCTATTAAAGAAAAAATGACAACTTTAGATGTTGAGTCAGCAATGCCACAAGATCTAATTAATGCAAAACCATTAACAGTTTCATTGAAAGATTTTTTTGCAAGTTCACAACTATCTCAGTTTATGGATCAAACAAATCCTTTATCTGAAATTACTCATAAAAGAAGAGTTTCAGCGTTAGGTCCGGGAGGTTTAACAAGAGAAAGAGCAGGTTTTGAAGTCAGAGACGTCCATCCAACTCACTATGGAAGAATTTGTCCAATTGAGACACCAGAGGGTCCAAATATTGGTTTGATTAATAGTTTATCTACTTATGCAAAAATTAATAAGTATGGCTTTATTGAAAGTCCTTACAAAAAAGTAAAAGATGGTGTTGTTCAAGATAAAGTCGAATACTTGTCAGCAATGGAAGAAACAAAATTCACTATTGCTCAAGCAAATACAAAACTTGATAAAAATGGAAAAATTACTGAAGAACTAGTTTCATGTAGACAAAACCTTAACTTTCTTTTAGCAAAACCTGACTCTATTGATTACATTGACGTATCACCAAAACAATTAGTTTCAGTTGCAGCATCTTTAATTCCATTCTTAGAAAATGATGATGCAAACAGAGCTTTAATGGGATCAAACATGATGAGACAAGCAGTTCCATTATTAAAACCCGAGTCTCCGCTTGTTGGTACAGGAATTGAAAGTGATGTTGCTTTAGATTCTGGGGTTACTATTGTTGCTAAGCGTGATGGAGTTGTTGATAAAATAGATGGTAAAAGAATTGTTATAAAAGTAACTGAGGAAACTGACTTTAGTAAGTCTGGTGTAGATATCTATAATCTTCAAAAATTTAAAAGATCGAACCAAAATACTTGTATAAATCAAAGACCACTAGTTAGAGTTGGTGATAAAGTTAAATCTGGAGATATTATTGCAGATGGTCCTTCAACAAAATTAGGTGAACTTGCTTTAGGTAAGAACGTTACTGTAGCATTCATGCCGTGGCAAGGTTACAACTTTGAAGACTCAATCTTAATTTCAGAAAGATGTGTTACAGATGACGTATTTACATCTGTTCACATTGTTGAATACGAAATAATGGCAAGAGATACAAAGCTTGGTGAAGAAGAAATAACTAGAGATATACCAAATGTAAATGAAGAGGCTTTAAAAAACCTTGATGAATCAGGTATTGTTTATATTGGTGCAGAGGTTAATGCAGGTGATATTTTGGTTGGTAAAGTTACCCCAAAAGGTGACTCAGCATCTGGTCCAGAAGAAAAATTATTAAGATCAATTTTTGGAGAAAAAGCTATTGATGTAACTGATACATCTTTAAGAATGTCTAGAGGATCAAGTGGAACGGTAGTTGATGTAAGAGTATTCAATAGACATGGAATTGAGAAGGACGAAAGATCAATAACTATTGAAAGAGCTGAAATTGAGCAAGTTCAACAAGATAAAATTGTTGAGGAAGAAATATTAGAAAGAAGTATTAAACAAAGAGCTTCACAATTCTTGTCAGGATCATCTTTAACTAAAAAAGTAAAAGATTTACCAGAAGGAACTAAGTTAGATTTTGATACAATTAATACATTGTCAATTAATGATGTCTTCAAAATCACAGTAGGAAATGTAAATGACGAAGCAACATTAGCTCAATTAAAAGATCAATATAATAAAGCGAAACAAGACATAAACGAGAGATTTGAAGATAAAGTTTTAAAAATTAGAAGTGGTGATGATTTATTACCAAGTGTTATGAAAATGGTAAAAGTGTTCGTTGCTATCAAAAGAAGATTAAGACCTGGTGATAAAATGTCTGGAAGACATGGAAACAAAGGAGTCGTAAGTAAGATTGTACCTGTTGAAGATATGCCTTACAGAGAAGACGGCAGACCAGTTGACATTGTATTAAATCCTCTGGGTGTTCCAAGCAGGATGAACGTTGGACAAATTTTAGAGACACATTTAGGTTGGGCATGTAAAGAATTTGGTGAACAAGTTAAAAATTTAGTAAACGAAAATAACAAAAAAATTGAAAGAACAGAAAAAATCGAAAAATTCTTAAAATCTGTTTATGGAGAAGAAATTTTCAATGAAAAAGTGGATAAATTAAGCAAGAGTGAATTCAAAGATCTTTGTGAAAATTTACAAAATGGTATCGCAATATCAACACCTGTTTTTGATGGTGCTAAAGAAAAAAATGTTACTGAGATGCTTGAACTAGCAAATCTACCAGGATCAGGACAAACTTATTTATGGGATGGAAGAACAGGAGAGAAATTTGATAGACCGGTTACTGTTGGAATAATCTATATGCTAAAACTTCATCACTTAGTTGAAGATAAAATTCATGCAAGATCTACAGGACCTTACAGTTTGGTTACACAACAACCACTTGGTGGTAAAGCACAGTTAGGTGGTCAAAGATTTGGTGAAATGGAAGTGTGGGCTCTTGAAGCATATGGTGCATCATATACATTACAGGAAATTTTAACTGTTAAATCCGATGACGTCGCAGGAAGAGTTAAAGTTTATGAGACTATAGTTAAAGGTGAAGAAAACTTTGAGTCAGGTATACCAGAGTCGTTTAACGTTTTAGTTAAAGAGATTAAATCATTAGCATTAAATGTGGAGCTTAATTAATGAAAAAAGAATTAACAGATCTATTTAAGGGCAGTGAAATTTCAGAAGCTCAAAATTTTAATAGCATTAAAATTTCACTTGCTAGCCCAGAGAAAATTAAATCTTGGACATTTGGTGAAATTAAAAAGCCTGAAACAATTAATTATAGGACGTTTAGACCTGAAAAAGATGGTTTATTTTGTGCAAGGATTTTTGGACCTATAAAAGATTATGAGTGTTTATGCGGTAAGTATAAACGAATGAAATTTAGAGGAATTATCTGTGAGAAATGTGGTGTTGAGGTTACAAAATCAAATGTAAGAAGAGAAAGAATGGGCCACATTAATCTTGCTACACCAGTAGCACATATTTGGTTCTTAAAGTCTCTTCCAAGCAGAATTGCTTTGGCAGTAGACATGAAATTAAAAGAAATAGAGAGAGTTCTTTATTTTGAAAACTTTATAGTAATAGAACCTGGTTTAACTGGTTTACAAAAAAATCAACTCTTAAATGAGGAAGAATTAGCAAAATACCAGGATGAGTTTGGTGAAGAAAGTTTTACAGCGGGAATAGGAGCAGAAGCTGTTCTTGAGATGCTGAAAAATTTAGATTTAGAATTAGAAAGAAAAAATCTTGTTAGCTTTATTAAAGAAACCAAATCAAAAGTTAACGAAGAAAGAGCAATTAAAAGATTAAAATTAATAGAGTCATTTATCGAAACAGGTCAAAAACCTGAGTGGATGATTATGACTGTTGTACCAGTTATACCACCAGAATTAAGACCATTAGTTCCTCTTGATGGTGGAAGATTTGCTACTTCAGATCTTAACGATTTATACAGAAGAGTAATTAACAGAAATAATAGATTAAAAAGATTAATGGATCTTAAAGCTCCAGATATCATTGTAAGAAATGAAAAAAGAATGCTTCAAGAGTCTGTAGATGCTCTATTTGATAACGGTAGAAGAGGTAGGGTAATAAC
Organism: Candidatus Pelagibacter sp. FZCC0015; assembly: GCF_007833635.1. Taxonomy (NCBI): domain Bacteria; kingdom Pseudomonadati; phylum Pseudomonadota; class Alphaproteobacteria; order Candidatus Pelagibacterales; family Candidatus Pelagibacteraceae; genus Candidatus Pelagibacter; species Candidatus Pelagibacter sp. FZCC0015. Next base: position 1,314,395 of record NZ_CP031125.1, on the reverse strand, counting down.
AGGAACAGGTAAGCGACCACTTAAATCTCTTGCTGAAATGTTAAAAGGTAAACAAGGAAGGTTTAGACAAAATTTATTAGGTAAACGAGTTGATTATTCTGGAAGATCAGTAATCGTTGTCGGTCCTGATCTAAAATTACATGAGTGTGGTTTACCAAAAAAAATGGCTCTTGAGTTATTTAAACCATTTTTATATGCAAGATTAAATAAATTAGGCTTAGCTTCAACAATTAAACAAGCTAAAAAATTAGTTGAAAAAGAAACAAATGCAGTTTGGGACGCTTTAGAATTAATAGTTAGAGAGCATCCGGTACTTTTAAATAGAGCACCAACACTTCATAGGCTCGGAGTTCAAGCGTTTGAGCCAAAATTAATTGAAGGAGATGCAATTGAATTACATCCTTTAACTTGCGCTGCATTTAATGCTGACTTCGATGGTGACCAAATGGCAGTGCACGTGCCGTTAAGTTTAGAAGCACAATTAGAAGCAAGAATTTTAATGTTATCTACAAATAATATTCTTTCTCCATCAAACGGTAAACCAATTATTGTTCCGAGTCAGGATATGATTTTAGGAATTTACTATCTTTCACAAGAACCTATATCTGACAAACCAGCTGGATACTTTACAAATTCAGATCAAATTGAATTTGCATTATCATTAGGTCAAATAAATGTACATAGTACTATCATTTCAAGATATGAGACTGTTGATGATCAAGGGAATAAGAAAATAGAAAAATACACTTCTACAGCTGGAAGATTTTTATTAGCAAATTTATTACCTAAAAATAGTAACATTAAGTTTTCTTTAGTAGATAGATTATTGCCTAAAAAAGTAGTTTCAGAAATAATTGATGTTGTATTTAGATTTTGTGGTCAAAAGACAACTGTAATTTTCTGTGACAAGCTTAAAGATTTAGGATTTAAACACGCATTTAAAGCAGGAATTTCGTTTGGAAAAGACGATCTTGTAATCCCTGAAAATAAAACTCAATTAATTGATGATACTAAGAAATTAATTGCAGATTATGAAACTCAATATGCTGAAGGTTTAATTACAAGAGGTGAAAAATACAACAAAGTTGTCGATGCTTGGTCTAAGTGTACAGATAAAGTTGCTGGAGAAATGATGAAAGGAATTTCAGCTACAGAAAAAACTGATGAAGGATTGAAAATAAATTCTGTATTTATGATGGCAGACAGTGGAGCGAGAGGATCTGCTGCTCAAATGAAACAATTAGCTGGTATGAGGGGTTTGATTGCTAAACCGTCAGGAGAAATTATAGAAAGTCCAATTATTTCAAACTTTAAAGAGGGATTAACTGCTTTAGAGTATTTTAATTCAACTCACGGAGCTAGAAAAGGATTAGCAGATACAGCACTTAAAACAGCTAGTTCTGGATATTTAACAAGAAGACTATGTGATGTTGCGCAAGACTTAACAATAACTAAAGTTAATTGCGATGATCCTGGATTTATTGAACTCTCTGAAATTTTAGAGGGTGGTAATGTAGTTGTTAGTTTATCTGAAAGAGCATTAGGAAGAGTAACAGCTTCTGATGTTAAGAACCCTTTATCGGGTGAAGTAATTATTAAAAAATCTGAAATGATTGATGAGGCAGGCTGCGATAAAATTGATGCTGCAGGAGTAAAATCAATTAAAGTTTATTCTGTAATGACATGTAGTTCAAAAGAAGGTGTTTGTGCTACTTGCTATGGACGAGATTTATCAAGAGGTAAGATGGTTCATGTTGGTGAAGCTATTGGAATGATATCTGCTCAATCAATTGGAGAACCAGGAACACAGCTAACAATGAGAACGTTCCACGTTGGAGGAACAGCTTCAGTTAAACAAGATTCTCAAATAGTTACCAAAAGTGAAGGAACTTTAAAAATTATTAACTCAAATATTTTAGAGGACTCTAAAAAGAATTTAATTGTTATGGGAAGAAACACTCAACTTTCTATAGAGGATGACAAAGGAGTTCAGATAGCAGTTTATAAAGTTGCTTATGGTTCAAGATTATTTTTCAACAACGGTGACAAAGTTAAAGCAAATACTAAAATATGTGAATGGGATCCTTACACAACACCAGTTATAGCAGAGAAAAGTGGAACAGCTAGTTATGTAGATTTAATTGATGGTGTGTCAATTCAAGAGACTACTGACGATGCAACAGGAATTTCTTCTAAATCAGTAATTGATTGGAGAGGTCAATCAAAAAGTACTGATCTAAAACCTAGAATTACTTTAAGAGATGAAAAAGGAAATGTGATTAAAAAAGCTGATGATAATGAAGCTAGATATTATTTAGTACCAGATTCTATTTTATCAATTAAAGATGGTCAAAAAGTTTATGCAGGTGACGTAATAGCAAGATTACCTAAGGAAACTACAAAAACAAAAGATATTACCGGAGGTCTTCCAAGAGTTGCTGAGTTATTTGAAGCTAGAAAAGCTAAGGATAGTGCGATCATTGCAGAAAATGACGGTAGTGTTGTTTTTGGTAAAGAGGTAAGAGGCAAACAAAGAGTATCTATTGTTCCTGAAGATGGATCAGAACCTTCAAATTATTTAATTCCAAAAGGTAAACATATCAATTTTAATCCAGGTGAAAAAATTCAAAAAGGAGAGTATCTTTTAGATGGTCAACCACTACCACATGATATTTTGAGAATTTTAGGAATCAAAGAATTAACAGAATATTTTGTTAATCAAGTTCAAGAAGTTTATAGATTACAAGGTGTAATAATAAACGATAAGCATATTGAAACTATTTTAAGGCAAATGCTTAAAAAAGTTGAAGTTAAAGTATCAGGTGACTCAAGTTATTTACCTGGTGAAGTGGTTGATAGAATTAAGTTTGATAATACTAATGAAAAATTGGTTGCTGATGGAAAAACACCAGCCGTTGGTGAAAGAGTTCTAATGGGTATTACTAAGGCTTCACTTCAAACAGAATCATTTATTTCAGCTGCTTCTTTCCAAGAAACAACTAGAGTATTAACAGACGCTGCAATTAAAGGAAAAGTTGATCCATTAAATGGCCTAAAAGAGAACGTAATTGTTGGAAGATTAGTTCCTGCAGGTACTGGTAATATAAAAAATAGATGGAACAAAAAAGCTCTAGAGGACGATAATAATTTCTTAGCAGAGCAGGATAAAATAGAAGATCTAGAACCTGAAGAAACACAGGCAAATCAGTAAAAAAATCACCTAAAAATTGCAGTTTTAGTTTGACAAAGGGCTATTAATAAGTAATTTGGCGATGTTTTTGGTTGGAATGTAGTGCTTCTAACAGTACTAAACGCTGCCACAAAATAACCTGTCAGTTATTTTCATCTAAAAATAAATTAATTAATTTTAAAAAAATTTATGCCAACTATTAATCAGTTGTTAAGAAAAAAAAGGGTTAAACCAGCAGTAAGGAACAAAGTTCCTGCTCTACAAAAACAACCTTTAAAGAGAGGTGTTTGTGTTAAAGTTTATACAACAACTCCTAAGAAACCAAACTCCGCATTGAGAAAAGTTGCTAGAGTGAGATTATCAAATGGATTTGAAGTTACAGCTTACATTCCTGGTGAGGGTCACAATCTTCAAGAACACTCGGTAGTGCTGATTAGAGGTGGAAGGGTAAAAGATTTGCCAGGCGTTCGTTATCATATTCTAAGAGGTAATCTAGATACCCAGGGTGTTGCAAACAGAAAAAAAAGAAGATCTTTATACGGAACAAAAAAAGGTAAATAATGTCTAGAAAAAAAACTCAACCAAAAAAAAATATAGTTCCAGATCCAAAATTCAAGTCAACTATTATTCCTAAATTAATCAACAATATTATGTATGACGGCAAAAGAGGTATTGCTGCTAAAATAGTTTATGACGCTATCGATAAAATTAAAACAAAAACTAAAGATGAACCGATTAACATTTTCAATGAAGCAATTAACAATATCAAACCAACTGTAGAAGTTAGATCTAGAAGAGTTGGTGGTGCAACTTATCAAGTTCCTGTTGAGGTAAAAAGTAAAAGAGCACAAGCTTTAGCTATTAGATGGTTAGTTGAGTCAGCAAGAAAAAGAAAAGATAAACACATGGCAGATAAAATTTTTAATGAGCTTTACGATGCTTATGAAAAAAAGGGTGCTGCTGTTAAAAAAAGAGAGGATGTACATAAAATGGCAGAGTCTAATAAGGCATTTGCTCATTTTAGGTGGTAATAAGATATGGCTAGAACTCATTCATTAGATAAATATAGAAACATTGGGATCATGGCCCATATAGATGCTGGTAAAACAACTACTACCGAAAGAGTTCTTTACTATACAGGTAAGAGCCACAAAATTGGTGAGGTACATGATGGTGCCGCAACAATGGATTGGATGGAGCAAGAACAAGAAAGAGGTATTACAATTACATCTGCTGCTACCACTTGTTTTTGGAATGATCATAGGATTAATATTATAGACACTCCTGGTCACGTTGATTTTACTATTGAAGTAGAAAGATCTTTAAAAGTTTTAGACGGTGCTGTTGCTGTTTTTGATGGTGTTGCAGGTGTAGAGCCTCAATCTGAAACTGTATGGAGGCAAGCCGATAAGTATAAAGTGCCAAGAATTTGTTTTGTTAATAAATTAGATAGAACAGGTGCTGATTTTTTTAGATGTGTAGATATGATTAGAGATAGATTAGGTGCCAAACCTTTAGTTGTTCAAGTTCCTATAGGTGTTGAAGCTTCTCTATCTGGAGTAGTTGATCTTGTTAAAATGAAAGCTCAGGTCTGGAAAAATGAAGCACTAGGAGCTGAATGGGAATACAAAGAAATTCCAGAAGATTTAAAAGAAATCTCAGAAAAATATAGAACAGAATTGGTAGAAACAGCCGTTGAACAAGATGAAAAGTTAATGGAGGCTTATCTAAATGGTGATGAAATTAAAGAAGAAGATTTAGCTAAATGTATTAGAAAAGGAACGCTTAATTTTAGTTTTGTTCCAGTTTTAACTGGTTCAGCATTCAAAAACAAAGGTGTTCAGCCTTTACTTGATGCTGTTGTAAATTATTTACCAAGTCCAGTAGATATTGGTTCTATTAAAGGAACTAAATTAGGTAGTGAGGATGAAATGGAAATGAAATTTGAAGACAGTGTTCCATTTTCTGCTTTAGCTTTTAAAGTAGCTAATGACCCATTTGTTGGCTCATTAACTTTTATTAGAATTTATTCAGGTACAATCAAAACTGGTACTGCGGTCTTCAATTCTTCTAAAGAGAAAGAAGAAAGAGTTGGAAGAATGCTTTTGATGCATGCAAATTCTCGTGAAGATATTAAAGAAGCTAATGCAGGCGACATAGTAGCTTTAGCAGGATTAAAAAATACTATTACAGGACACACTCTATGTGACAAAGAAAATTCAGTTCTACTTGAACCAATGGAATTCCCTGATCCGGTAATTGAAATTGCAGTAGAACCAAAAACTAAAGCAGACCAAGAAAAAATGGGTGAAGCATTAGGTAGGTTAGCCAAGGAAGATCCTTCTTTTAGAGTAACATCAGACGAAGAGTCGGGACAGACAATTATTAAAGGTATGGGTGAATTACACTTGGATATTATTGTTGATAGAATGAAAAGAGAATTTAAAGTAGAGGCAAATGTTGGAGCTCCACAAGTTGCTTATAGAGAAACCATAGAAGCTGCTTCAGAGGTTGAGTACACCCACAAAAAACAAAGTGGTGGTGCTGGTCAATTTGCAAAAGTTAAACTTTTAGTAGAGCCTCAAGAACCAGGCAAAGGTCGAAATGTTGAGAGTAAAATTAAAGGTGGTGCAATTCCAAAAGAATTTATTCCTGGTGTTGAAAAAGGCATAGAAACAGTTTCAGATACTGGAATTTTAGCCGGTTTTCCAATGATTGATTATAAAGTAACGATATTAGATGGTTTACATCACGATGTTGACTCAAGTGTTTTAGCGTTTGAATTAGCAAGTAGAGCTTGCTTTAAAGAGGCTTGTACAAAAGGTGGTTTAAAACTATTAGAACCTGTAATGAGAGTTGAAGTAGTAACACCTGAAGATTACATGGGCGATGTTATAGGTGATTTAAACAGTAGACGAGGTCAAATCAGTACTCAAGAGCAAAGAGGAAATGCAACTGTAATTACAGCAATGGTACCTTTAGCTAACATGTTTGGTTATATAAATAATTTAAGATCAATGTCTCAAGGTAGAGCACAATATTCAATGTTTTTTGATCATTATTCAAAAGTCCCACAAAATGTCCAAGACGAAGTAACTAAGAAGATCGCAGGTTAATCATGGAAAAACAGAATATTAGAATTAAATTAAGAGCATACGACAACAAAGTTTTAGATGCTTCGACTGAAGAAATTGTGAATACAGTAAAAAGAACTGGAGCAACAATTAAGGGACCAATTCCACTACCTACAAGAATTGAAAGATATACAGTTTTAAGATCACCTCACATTGACAAGAAAAGTAGAGAACAATTTGAGTCAAGAACACATAAAAGATTAATTGATATTATTGAACCAACACCACAAACTGTTGAAGCGTTAATGAAACTTGATTTAGCATCAGGTGTTGATGTGGAGATAAAAATTTAATTATGAGTGAAATAGCTTTATTAGGAAAGAAAATTGGTATGACTAGAGAGTTCTATAGAACCGGTCAATTAGTTCCTGTAACTGTACTTAAGGTCGAAAAAGCTAGAGTAATTCAGGTAATAGAGGAAGAAAAAAGAGGATACAAAGCAGTTCAGCTTGGATATGGAAAAGTTAAAAATTCAAAATTAACAAAAGCTATGAAAGGTGTTTTTGCTAAAAAAAATACTGAGGCTAAGAAAAAATTAAAAGAGTTTAGAGTGCAGGATACATCTGCCTATAAAGAGGGAAACGAGTTTGGTTTGGAAATATTTAAAGATATTAAATTTGTAGACACAAGATCAAAAACAATTGGTAAAGGTTTTGCCGGAGCTATGAAAAGACATAATTTTGGTGGTTTGAGAGCCAGTCATGGTGTTTCAATATCTCATAGAGCACACGGATCAACAGGACACAGTCAAGATCCAGGAAAAGTTTTTAAAGGAAAAAAAATGGCAGGTCACATGGGTGATAAGTTAAGAACAATGCAAAACATAGAAATTATAAAAGCTGATTTGGAAAATGAACTGCTTTATTTAAAAGGATCTATTCCAGGTTCAAAAAATTCAGAGGTAATGGTCAGAAAATCTGTAAAAAATATAAATAAAATGACAATTAGTGAAAAACAAGCAGCTGCTGAAGAGGCTAAAAAAACACCGGATAAGAAGAAAAAATAATGAAATTAGATAAAATTAGCATAGACGGAAAAAAAGATAGCATTGAAGTTTTGGATAATATTTTTTCTGCAAAAATTAACCATAAGTTAGTAAGTGCAGTTCTTTACAAAACTAATGCTAATTACAAAGGAAGACATGCTAAAACCAAACAACAAAACGAAGTAAAAGGACCAACATCAAAAATATATGCTCAAAAAGGAACTGGTGGTGCAAGACATGCTAGTAGAAAAGCTCCTATATTTGTTGGTGGTGGTATCGCTCATGGACCAAAAGGTGAATTGGCGTATAAAAAAAGAAAACTAAACAAAACTGAGAAAAAACAAAGCGTAGCTTCATTAATTACTGAAAAAAATAATAATAAAAATTTATTAATCTTAAATGATTTTAGTTCTGAAATTAAAAAAACAAAAGAAATGAACTCAATTATTAATAAACTTGAAATTACAAATTCACTAATAATTTTGGATAAAAATTCTAAAGAAAAAATTGAAAAATCACTGAGAAATATTCCAAATGTTAAAGTTACTGATGTAAATCATTTTAGTGCTTACGATATTATTAAATTTAAAAAAGTTGTTTTCACAGAAAGTTCAGTGAAAGAATTAGAAAAGAGATATTCATAAAATGGAAAAAATACATTTATACGACAAAATTCTATCACCTGTGGTTACGGAGAAATCAACTAACTTGTCTGAACTGAATAAAATTGTATTTAAAGTTCCAGATGGTGCAAATAAGAAAAATTTAAAAAAGAATATTGAAAAAATATTCAAAGTTAATGTGACTAAAATAAATATTATAAATAAACAAAACAGAACAAAAGTTACCAGAGGCAAAAAAGTAAAAGTATCTGGATATAAAAAAGCAATAATTACTTTAAAAAAAGGTCAGAGTATTGATCTAACAACAGGAATTTAATAAATGGCATTAAAAACTTTTAAACCATATACAAAATCTACAAGAGGCACCATTTTAGTTGATAGAACTGGTTTGTGGAAAGGTAAACCATTCAAGGCCTTAGTTTCACCTAAAAATGCAATGAAAGGTAGAAATAATAATGGTCATATTACCTCTATTAATAGAGCTGGTGGACATAAAAAAATGTACAGACATGTGGACTTTTATCGAAAAAAATTCGACATGGAAGCCACAGTTGAAAGAATAGAGTACGATCCAAATAGATCATGTTACATTATGCTAGTAAAATTTGAGGATGGTACTCACTCATATTTCTTAGCACCACAAAAAATTAAAGTTGGAGACAAAGTTGAAAGCGGTTCTAAAAAAGAAATTAAAGTAGGTAATTGCATGCCATTACAAGATATACCAGTAGGTATCAATATACATAATGTTGAAATACAACCAGGTGGTGGTGGAAAAATCGCTCGAGCAGCTGGTTCATCAGTTACTATTAGTGGTCTAGATGGAAACTATAGTTTAATAAAATTAGCATCAGGTGAAGTGAGAAAAATAGATTCAAGAGCTTTAGCCACAATTGGAATTTTAAGTAATCCAGATCAAAAAAATATTAAAATTGGAAAAGCAGGTAGATCAAGATGGTTGGGTAGAAGACCTCATACTAGAGGTGTTGTTAAAAACCCAGTTGATCACCCACATGGAGGTGGTGAAGGAAAATCTGCTGGAGGAAGACATCCAGTTTCACCTACAGGACAATCTGCTAAAGGTTTAAAAACTCGAGATAACAAGAGAACAGATAAATTTATAGTCAAGAGAAGAAATAAGAGGAAGGATACTAAGTAATGGCTAGAGCAGTTTGGAAAGGTCCGTTTGTAGAAGAAAGTTTGATGAAGAAGGTTGACAAATATAAAGACGATCCAAAGAAAATTCCTATTAAAACTTGGTCAAGAAAATCTACAATTTTACCTGATTTTGTAGGGGTAAGTTTCCAAATTTATAATGGAAAAAAATTTATACCAATAACTGTTTCAGAAGATATGGTTGGACATAAATTAGGTGAGTTTGCACCAACAAGAACGTTCTTTGGTCATACACCAGCTGATAAAAAAGCTAAACCAGCAACAGCAGAGAAGAAATAATTATGGGTAAGAAAAAGAAAATTGATAAATCGAGCCAAAAAACAGTGAAGTCTGTCAATAACGGTATTAGATCAAGTGTTAGAAAGTTAAATCCAATACTAAAAAGCATTGTTGGTAAAAAAGTTGATGTTGCAATTAGAGATTTACAGTTTTCAGAAAAAAGAGTTACTAGAGATGTTAGAAAAACTATCAGTTCAGCAGTAGCCAATGCTGAAAATAATTTTCAATACGATATTGATAAATTAATAGTTAAAGAGGCATATTGTGGAAAAAAAATAGTTATGAAAAGATTTAGACCTAGAGCTAAAGGAAGAGCGGCACCAATATTAAAACCTTGGTCAACTGTTACAATAATTTTATCAGAAGCAAAACAAATGGAGAAGCATGGGGCAAAAAGTTAATCCTGTAGGTTTTAGATTAGGTGTCAACAGAGGATGGGATTCTGTATGGTATGCTAAGAAAAAAGATTTTGGAAATTACCTAATCGAAGATTTTAAAATTAGGGAATACATCAAGAAAAATGTAATCAACTCTGGTGTATCCAAGGTAATGATCGAAAGAACATCTAATAAATGCTATGTTACAATATATACTTCTAGACCTGGATTTGTTATTGGGAAAAAAGGAAGTGATATAGACAAAATTAAAAATAATCTTTCAAAATTCACTACAAATGAAGTTAATTTAAATATTAAAGAAGTTAAAAAACCTGAAACTAATGCTTATTTAGTAGCTGAAAACATAGCTCAGCAGCTTGTTAAAAGAATTTCTTATAGAAGAGCTATGAAAAGAGCAATGCAATCATGTATTAGACTTGGAGCAAAAGGAATTAAAGTTTCTGTGAGTGGAAGACTTGGCGGAAATGAAATAGCTAGAACTGAGTGGTTAAGAGATGGTAGCATTCCATCACATACTTTAAGAGCTGATATAGATTATGCAGAGGCAGAGGCTCTTACAACTTATGGAATTATTGGTATTAAAGTTTGGATTTATAAAGGTGAAGTTTTTGCAAGAGAATTTAGCCAAGAGACTAACAAGGTAACGCCAAAGGAAGGTAAATAATAATGCTTCAACCAGTAAGAACAAAGTGGAGAAAAGCGCATAAAGGCAGAATTCACGGTACTGCTACTAGAGCAAGTACTATTAATTATGGTGCTTACGCATTAAAGGCTTTGCAACCTGAAAGAGTTACTGGAAAACAAATAGAGGCTGCAAGGGTTGCATTAACAAGACACATGAAAAGACAAGGAAGAGTTTGGACAAGAATATTTCCAAATATACCAGTTTCTAAAAAACCGATTGAGGTCAGAATGGGTAAAGGTAAAGGATCACCAGAATATTTTGCATGCAGAGTAAAACCAGGAAGAATATTGTTTGAAGTTGATGGTGTTTCTGAACAAATTGCTAAAGAAGCTTTATATAAAGCATCAGCTAAATTACCAATTAAGACCAAAACTATTAAGAGATTTGCATAATGAAAAAACAAGAAATTAAAAAATTATCAAAGGACGAAATTGTGAAGAATATTGATAAACTTAAAAAAGATCTTTTTAATTTCAGATTTCAAAAAATGAATTCACAAGTAACAAACCCAGCTAAAATTGGGGAGACTAGAAAAACAATAGCAAGATTAAAAACAATTTTAAAAGGAAAAGCAAATGCCTAAAAAAATACTTACAGGAGTAGTCATAAGCGATAAACCAAATAAAACAGTTACTGTTATGGTAGAACGTAAATATTCTCACCCAGTTCTTAAAAAAGTAATCAGAGTTAGAAAAAATTATAATGCTCACGATGAAAATAATAAGTTCAAAACTGGTGACAAAGTTTCAATTATTGAGAGCAAACCTTTTTCAAAAAATAAAAAATTTCAAGTTATGGAGAGTACAAAGTAATGATTGGTGTTCAAACAGAATTACAAGTAGCTGATAATACTGGTGCAAAAAGAATTGAGTGCATTAAAGTTCTAGGTGGATCAAAAAGAAGATACGCTAGTATTGGTGATACAATTGTAATTGCAGTTAAAGAAGCGATGCCTAAAGGAAAAGTTAAAAAAGGATCTGTACATAAGGCTGTAGTTGTAAGGGTTAAAAAGGGAATTCATAGAAATGACGGTTCTAAAGTAAGATTTGATAATAATGCTGCTGTGTTAGTTGATGACAAAGGAGAACCAGTTGGAACAAGGATTTTTGGTCCAGTTACAAGAGAATTAAGAAGTAGAGGTCAAATGAAAATTATTTCATTGGCACCGGAGGTTTTATAATGATTAAAAAAGGTTTGAAAGTAAGAATTTTAACTGGAAAAGATAAAAAAAAAGAAGGTGAAGTTATTGAAATAGATAGAGCCAATAACAGAGCTAAAGTTAAAGAAATTAACATGGTTAAAAAACACGTAAAAACAACAAAAGAGAAAAAAGGTGGTATTTTTCCAAAGGAGAGCTTTATTCATATTTCTAACTTAAAACTAATTGATGAAAAAGCAGCAAAGAAAAAAGAGGCTAAAAAATAATGACACCAAGATTAAAAGAAATATTCAATAAAGAAATTCAGCCCGCATTAAAAGATCAGTTTGGTTTTAAGAATATTTATATGGCTCCAAGAATTGAGAAAGTTATATTAAATATGGGTCTTGGTTTAGATGCTTCAGACTCTAAGATTTTAAAATCATGTGAAGAAGATATGGCTAAAATTACTGGTCAAAAACCAGTAACAACAAAATTTAAAAAATCAGTTGCGAACTTTAAAACAAGAAAAGGATCAAACGCTGGTTTAAAAGTAACTTTAAGAAAAAATAGAATGTATGAATTCTTAGACAGATTAGTGAATATTGCATTACCAAGAATCAAAGATTTTAGAGGTTTGTCATCAAAAGGCTTTGACAAATTTGGTAATTATACATTTGGAATTAAAGAACATATAATTTTCCCAGAAGTAAGCTTTGATAGAGCAGACAAAGTTAGAGGTTTAGATATAGTAATAGTTATTAAAGCAATAAATAAAGAGCATAGTTTTGCGTTACTAGAAAAAATGAATTTTCCATTTATTAAAAAAGGAGATAATTAAATATGGCAAAGTTAAGCGCTGTTAATAAGAATAAAAAAAGAATTAAGCTTTCAGATAGGCTTTATAAAAAAAGACAAGCATTAAAGAAGATTGTAATGGATAAAAAGATTCCATTAGAAGAAAGATTTAAAGCGCAGCAAAAATTATCTAAATTGCCAAGAAACTCTGCAAAAATAAGAGTTATGAATAGATGTGAGATTACTGGAAGACCTCATGGTGTTTACAGAAAATTAAAGATTTCAAGAATTGCATTAAGACAATTAGGATTACAAGGAAAGATACCTGGCTTAGTTAAATCTAGCTGGTAGAAAGGAAAATTATGAGTTTAAGTGACCCAATAGGAGATATGATTGCAAGAGTGAAGAACGCTCAAGCTAGAAATCATAAAAAAGTAGAATTACCTTCTTCTAATTTTAAAACAAAAATTGCAGATATACTTAAAAACGAAGGTTTTATTAAAGATTTTAAAGTAAGTTCTGAAGAAAAGAAACCAATGCTATCATTAGAACTTAAGTACCATTCAGGTAATCCAGTAATAAGTGCTTTTGAAAGAGTGTCAAAACCTGGAAGAAGAATTTTTTCATCTGCTGATAGCTTGCCTAAAATAAATAATGGTCTAGGAATTGCTATTGTTTCAACTCCAAAAGGAGTAATGACAGACATAGATGCAAGAAAACAAAAAGTTGGTGGCGAAATAATTTGTAAGGTATTTTAATGTCTAAAATAGGAAAAATTAACATATCAATCCCTGAAAAAGTAAAAGTTGCTTTAGCTGGTAATATTATAAATATAGAAGGACCTCTAGGGAAAAAATCAATCAATGTTGATCTAGATATGTTTAATTTAGACATAATTGAGGGTAAAGAAATTTCTATTAAACCAAAAAAAGTAGATCAAAACTCAAAAAGACTTTGGGGAATGAATAGAAGTTTAATCAATAATGCTGTTATTGGATCAAGCACAGGTTATGAAAAAACCTTAGAATTAGTTGGTGTTGGTTATAGAGCAGCGTTAAAAGGAAATCAGTTAAACTTACAATTGGGTTATAGTCATGATATCAATTTTGACATACCAGAGGGCATTAAAATTGCCGTAGAAAAACAAACAACATTAAAAATTACAGGCTCTGACAAGCAGCTAGTTGGTGAAGTTGCTTCTAAAATCAAAACATTAAGAAAAATCGAGCCATATAAAGGAAAAGGTGTTCGAGAAAAAGGACAGTATGTTCTTAAAAAAGAGGGTAAGAAAAAGTAATGAAATTAAACACTAGCATAAGAAAAAGATTTAGAGTTAGCAATAAAGTTAAAAAAGTAGCTCCAAAAGATAGATTTAGATTAAGTATCTCTAGATCATCAAAAAATATTTCAGCTCAAATAATTGATGATACAAAAAAAGTAACCTTGTTATCAGCTTCATCTATAGAAAAAGGCCTTAGATCAGCAGACAAAGTTAATAAAACTGAGCTATCTAAATTGGTTGCTCAAAAATTAGCTAAAAAAGCTCAAGAGAAAAATATTACTAAAATTTACTTTGATAGAGGTTCTTACAAATATCACGGTAGAATTAAAGTTTTTGCAGAAACTTTAAGAGAAAACGGAATGGAATTTTAATTATGGAAAATTTTAAAGATAAAAAAACAGACGATATATTAGAAAAATTAGTTCACATAAATCGAATTACTAAAGTTGTCAAAGGTGGAAGAAGATTTGGATTTTCAGCGCTTGTAGTTGTTGGAAATCAAGCAGGTAAAATTGGTATAGCTCACGCAAAAGCTAAACAAGTTCCTGATGCTATAAAAAAAGCAAATGAGATGGCAAGAAGAAAGCTTACTCATATACCATTAAGAGAAGGCAGAACGATACATCATGATGTTAAGGCAAAAGATGGCTCGGGTAGAATAGTTCTAAGAGCTGCTTCAAAAGGAACAGGTATTATTGCGGGTGGTCCTGTTAGGGCAGTGTGTGAAGTTTTAGGAGTAAAAGATATTGTTGCAAAATCTATGGGAACTTCTAACGCACACAATGTTATTAGAGCTACAATGAAAGCATTAATGAAACAAAGTTCACCAAAACAAATATCAGCAATTAGAAATAAAAAAATTTCTGAAATAATTGAAAAAAGAGGATAATGATTACTTTAAATAATAGAGAAAAAATCAATAAATCTAAAATAAGAGTTGGAAGAGGAATTGGCTCGGGTAAAGGAAAGACATCGGGTAGAGGTGTAAAAGGTCAAAAATCAAGATCTGGTGTAGCTATAAAAAGTTTTGAAGGTGGCCAAATGCCATTATACAGAAGACTTCCAAAAAGAGGTTTTAATCCAATATCAAAAGAGAATGTTGCAATTTTAAATCTAGATAAAATTCAATCTTATATAGACAAGAAAAATATCAATCCAAATGAAGTATTAAACTCTGAATTATTAAAAAAACTTAAACTAATAAATAAAAACTCAAAAAAATTAAAAATTTTAGGATCTGGGGAAGTAAAAGATAAAATTAATATTGAAGCTGATCTGGCCTCTAAATCAGCAATAGAAAAACTAGAAAAAATTGGTGGATCTATTCAATTAAAAAAATAGTTTGTTTATATGAGTGCATCATCATCAACAAATGATTTAAGAAATAGAATTATATTTACTATTTTAATATTAGCCGTTTATAGATTTGGAACATTTGTACCTTTACCTGGTATAGATCCTGAACAACTGAAAATCATGATGGAAGGTAATCAAAAAGGATTGCTTGGCATGTTTAATGTTTTTGCAGGTGGTGCAGTTAGCAGAATGGCAATATTTGCATTAGGTATTATGCCTTACATTTCTTCAGCAATTATAGTTCAACTTTTGACTGGGGTTTCTGACTATTTTAAAAATCTAAAAGCTCAAGGTGAGACAGGCAGAGCTAAAATTACACAAATCACTAGATATGGAACAGTATTACTTGCAACAGTTCAAGGATATGGTTTATCTGTTGGTCTAGAGTCATCGGCTGACTTAGTAATTAACCCAGGACCTTTTTTTAAAATAACTACTGTTACAACAATAGTTGCAGGAACAATATTTTTAATGTGGCTGGGAGAACAAATTACTCAAAGAGGTATAGGTAACGGTATATCGTTAATAATTTTTGCTGGTATTGTAGCAGAAATTCCAAGAGCTTTAGTTACAACTTTTGAATTAGGTAGAACGGGTGCTGTTTCAACATTTATGATCCTAGCTATATTTGTTCTATTAATTGTTACAATTCTTTTTGTAGTTTTTATGGAAAGAGCATTAAGAAAAATTCTTATTAATTATCCAAAAAGACAAATGGGAAACAAAATGTATGGAGGAGAGTCATCACATTTACCTTTAAAAATAAATCAGGCTGGAGTAATTCCTGCAATTTTTGCTTCTGCACTTCTATTACTACCGGTAACATTCTCAAATTTTTCATTTTCTAACAATGAAACATTTTTAAACTTGAGCTCTTATTTTACGCAAGGTCAACCTCTTTATATGTTGCTGTATGCATCAGGAATAATATTTTTTACTTTTTTTTATACGTCTATAACATTCAATCCAACCGAAACTGCTGAGAATCTTAGGAAGTATGGAGGTTTTGTACCAGGAATTAGACCAGGCGAAAGTACAGCGTTGTATATTGAAAATATTTCAACAAAATTAACTACGATTGGTGCTCTATATTTAACTCTAGTTTGTTTGATGCCGGAATTTTTAATTGCAAACTATCCAATACCTTTTTATTTAGGTGGTGCATCTATATTAATTGTTGTTGTTGTAGCTATCGATACTGTAACACAAATACAAACAAGATTAATGAGTTCACAATACGAACAACTGATTAAAAAAACAAAATTTGGTAAGTAAGTGAATATAATTTTATTTGGACCCCCTGGTGCTGGAAAAGGTACTCAGTCTAAATATCTTGTAAACAAATTAAATGCTTTTCAAATTTCAACTGGTGATCTTTTAAGAGAAGAAATCAAAAAAAATTCAGACATTGGTAAAGCTATAACTAATGATATGAAGAATGGAAAATTTATAAGTGATAATATTGTTAATAAACTAATAGAAAATTTAATATCTGATCCTCAAAAAAAAAACAAATTAATCTTTGATGGATATCCTCGATCATTAAGTCAGGCAAAAAATTTAGAAGTGTTATTAAAAAATTCAAATCAAAGCATAGATTTAATTTTATTTCTAAACGTAGATAAAGAAATAATTCTCAAAAGGCTTGAGAAGAGAAAAATTATAGAAAATAGGTCTGATGATGATAGTCATACTATAGTTAAAAGATATGAGAAATACATGGAAACTACCCAACCAGTTCTAAATTTCTATTCTGAGAATCCAAATTTTAAAGAGATTGATGGAAGCTTAGAAATTGAAGAAATAACAAGGAAAATAGACACTTTTATCAATGTATAAGACGTTGACTTTGATTAATCTTCTTATATAAAAGGCACAATTTATCACAAAATTATGGCTCGTATCGCAGGTATAAACATTCCACAGAATAAGCTTGTTCATATAGGTTTAACTTATATTTATGGAATTGGTGATAAATTCTCTCAGCAGATTTGTTCATCTTTAGAAATTCCAAGAGCTAAAAGAGTAAATGAATTAACAGATGAAGAGATTTTAAAAATTAGAGAGTACATCGATCAAAACTTCAAAGTAGAAGGTGATTTAAGGAGAGATTATTCATTAAGTATAAAAAGATTAATTGATCTAGCTTGTTATAGAGGAACAAGACATAGAAAAAAATTACCTGTTAGAGGACAAAGAACTAGATGTAATGCAAGGACAAGAAAAGGAAAAGCAATCGCTATTGCTGGAAAAAAATTAACACCAACTAAAAAATAGTTATGGCTAAAACTGATAAGGTTGAGAATAAAGATCAAAAAGTAGAAAAGTCTACTAAGAAAAGTGTAAAAAGTTCTTATTCAAAAAAAAAGAGAATTAAGAAAAATATTTTAAACGGAATTGCTTATGTGCAATCAACATTTAATAATACTATTATCTCTATTGCTGATACAAATGGAAATGTAATTTCATGGGCATCTGCTGGACAAAAAGGGTTTAAAGGATCAAGAAAGTCCACTCCGTATGCTGCACAGATAGCAGCTGACTCTGCTGCTTCGAAAGCTCTTGAGCATGGAATGAAAACTTTGTCTGTTGAAGTCAAAGGACCTGGATCAGGAAGGGAAACAGCTTTAAGAGCATTGCAAGCTAGAGGATTTAAGATTTTGTCAATCAAAGACACTACGCCTATGCCTCATAATGGAACTAGACCACCAAAGAAAAGGAGAGTTTAATGGAAGTCGAAAATGTTAATGTAAAAAATTGGAAGTCATTAATTAAGCCATCTAAATTAGATGTTCAAATAAGTGATGACTTAACTCATGCAAAAATTGTAGCTGAGCCTTTAGAAAAAGGTTATGGATTAACTTTAGGAAATTCTCTAAGAAGAATTTTATTATCATCAATAAGAGGAGCTGCTGTTACATCAATTCAAATTGACGGAGTTTTACATGAATTCACTTCAATAAAAGGTGTTAGAGAAGATGTGACTGATATAGTTTTAAACGTAAAATCTTTAGCGTTGAAAAGTAATTATGAAGGTACAAAAAAATTAATTTTAGACGCAAAAGGACCTGGAGAAATTAAAGCTTCAGATATAGCTCCAGTTGCAGATGTTGAAATTTTAAATCCTGATTTAGTTATTTGCAATCTAGATGAAAATACTACTTTTCATATGGAGATGAATGTAAATACAGGTAAAGGATATGTTCCTGCAGAGCTAAATAAACCTGAAGAGCCACCATTAGGCCTTATTGCTATTGACTCACTTTATAGTCCAGTGAAAAAAGTTTCATATTCAGTAAGTACTGCTAGAGAAGGTAAAGCACTAGATTATGATAAATTAATAATGGAAGTTGAAACTAATGGATCAATTTCTGCTGAAGATGCTGTAGCTTATTCAGCTAGAATTTTCCAAGATCAACTTAAAATGTTTATTAATTTTGATGAGCCGGTTGAAGCTCCTGTAAAAGAAGTTTCTACTGAACCTGAATTTAATAAAAACTTACTAAGAAAAGTAGATGAGTTAGAGTTATCAGTTAGATCAATGAACTGTCTAAAAAATGATAATATAATTTATATCGGTGATCTAGTTCAAAAATCTGAAGGTGAAATGTTGAGAACACCTAATTTTGGAAGAAAATCATTAAATGAAATCAAAGAAGTTTTAACAGGTATGTCTCTATATTTAGGAATGGAAATTCCTAACTGGCCACCAGACAATATTGCAGAAATGTCTAAGAAATTGGAGGAAGCAATTTAATGAGACATGGTTTGGCAAATAAGAAATTAAATAGAACATCAGAACACAGAAAAGCTTTACTTAAGAATATGCTGAATTCTTTGATTAAATATGAGCAGATTAAAACCACTTTGCCAAAAGCTAAATTTTTAAAACCTCAAGCGGATAAAATAATAACATTAGGAAAAAAAGAAACTTTACAGACAACCAAAATGTTGGTTTCTAAACTACAAGATATTAAATCAGCTAATAAAGTTAAAAAAACACTTTCTAAAAGATATCAGAATAGAAAAGGTGGTTACACAAGAATAATCAAAGCTGGATTTAGATATGGAGACAATGCTCCAATGGCAATAATTGAATTTGTTGACAGAGACGTTGAAGCCAAAAGAGTTGATAAACCAAAAAAAGATACAACTAAAGAATCTCCTAAAACGGAAGAGAAAAAACAAGCTTCAGCTTAAATCTTAAATCATGAAAAAATCTTACATCGTTGATTCGACGTGTAATGATATGCGTTTGGACAGATGGTTAAGATTAAAAATTGGAAAAATTCCACAAGGACTTGTTGAAAAATATTTAAGAACAGGAAAAATAAAACTAAATAGAAAGAAGGTTAAAAGCTCTTTTAAAGTAAAAACAAGAGATGAAATAAATATATTTAACATTGAATTTAAAGAAATAATTCACCAAAAAAAAATTAAGTTTTTACCATCAAAAGAAATTATAAAATCAAATGAAGATCAAATTATTGATAACAATGACAATTTTGTTGTTTTAAATAAAGCATCAGGCATATCTGTACAAGGTGGAACTAAATCAAAAAAAAATCTGGTTGATATTTTTTCTAAAAGTGAAATTTTTGAGGGAACAAAACCATATTCTGTTCATAGATTGGATAAAGATACCTCTGGTGTTTTTATTATGGCCAAAAGTAGAGAGAGCGCTCAATTGCTTACTTCTTTATTTAGACTGAGAAAAGTACACAAAACTTATTTAGCTATATGCCAAGGGGAAATTAATAAAAAGTCTGGTGTTTGGGATGATGATCTAATTAGATACGATGGTGATAAAAAAATAATAGAAAAAGCAAAAACAATTTTTAAAGTTATTGATAAAAATTCTGAAGCAAGTTTATTAGAGTTAAAACCTATTACTGGCAGAAAACATCAGTTAAGAAAACAATTATATGCAATAGGAAATCCTATATTTGGTGATACAAAATATAAATTATCAAATTCTAATAAAGGAATTAATAAAAATTTAATGCTTCATTCATTTCAAATTAAATTTAAAATTAATGACATAAAACATACTTATTCAGCATTGTTACCTGATTATTTTAGAAAACTTTTAAAATCTAAAAGACTTAGATTTTCAAATTTGAAATAAAATTTTTAATTAATATATCACTTAGATCTGAGTAATCCTGATCTAAAATATTTTTTAAATTAGTTACTCCTTTGTCTGAAATTCCACATGGTATAATTTTTTTATAATTGTCTAGATCATTACTTATATTTATTGCAAAACCATGATAGGCAATCCATTTACTAACCCTGATACCTATTGCAGCAATTTTTTTTACTTCATTATTATATTTATACCATATACCGATATTATCTTTATCTGGAAACGTTTCTATTTTATAAAATTTTAAAGTTTGAATTATTGTTTTTTCGATAATTGTTATAAATTTTCTTATATCCTTTTTTTTTCTTAAATCTAAAACAAAATAACAAATTAATTGACCAGGTCCATGGTAAGTAATTTTACCACCTCTATTTGTTTCTAGTATTTTAATGGATTTATCAATAATCTCATTCTCTTTATAGGAAGTCCCTGCAGTAAAAACTTCATTATGCTCCAAAATCCAAATTAATTCTTTCTCATTATTTTCATATAAATCCTTTAATCTCGACTCTAATATATTAATAGCATCAAAATAATTTACTGGTTTTATTGACTTTTTGATCTCTATATTCATTTATAATTTGTATTATCTTTATTATGTATTAATAGTGCAAATCTAAATTATAGGTAGATTTATGTCTTTAACAAAAAAAACTAAAGATAAAAAAGTAAATTTTGAATTTAATAAAGAATATATAAGAGTTGTTACTAGTAAAATAGCTAACAACGACGCTCAATTTATTACCAATTCATTTAACGATATGCACCCTGCTGACGCTGCGGATATTATTGAGCACCTTAGTGAAGGGGATAGAGAAAGTTTAATTAAATTAAATAATTTCAATATTGATCCAGAAGTTTTTGTTGAATTAAATGAATCTATTCAGTCGGAAATTATTACGTATTTATCTTCAGAGTCTATAGTGAGTATTCTAAAAGGTTTAGAGTCAGATGATGCTATATCTATATTAGAAAATGTTCCTGAAGAGGATAAAAATGCAATCCTTAGCTCTTTACCCCCTAAAGATAGATTTGCACTATTAGAAAGCTTGAGCTATCCAGAAGACACTGCTGCTAGACTTATGCAGCGTGAATTTACAGCTATACCAAGTAATTGGTCTGTAGGTCAAACAATTGACTATTTAAGAGAAAACAAAGATTTACCTGAGGAGTTTTTAGAAATTTTTATTGTTAATGAGGATTTTAAACCAATAGGTACTGTTCCTTCATCTAGAGTTTTAACAACACCTCGAGATACTAAAATGGCAACAATTATGTCAGAATCTCAATTATTAATTCCTGTTGAAATGGATAAAGAGGAAGTTGCTAACTTATTTGAAAATTACAATTTAAATTCAGCTGCCGTTGTAGACAAAAATAATAAATTAGTTGGTATGATTATGAACGATGACGTTTTAACAGTCTTGAAAGAAGAAGCAGAGGAAGATGCTTTAAGATTAGCAGGGGTAGGTGATGAAGAAATTACTGATGGAGTTGTAAAAAAGACAAAAAGAAGATTCAATTGGCTTTTGCTTAATTTATTTACTGCCTTTCTAGCCACATGGTGCATTAGTTTGTTTGGAGCAACAATCGAACAAATGGTAGTATTAGCTTTCTTGATGCCTATTGTAGCTTCAATGGGAGGAAATGCTGGAATGCAAACACTCGCAGTTACAGTAAGAACTATAGCCACAAATGATTTAACTCAAAATAATTTCTCATCTAATGTATTTAAAGAATTTTCTATTGGTATTTTAAATGGAATTATATTTGCAGTAATAAGCGCTTTAATTGTTCAGATATGGTTTCAAGACAGCATCCTTTCACTGATTATAGCAATATCAATGGTACTAACAATGATCATAGCTGGATTATTTGGCATACTAGTTCCTTTTACCCTAAAAAAAATGAATATAGATCCAGCGATTGCTTCAAGTGTTTTTGTGACAACAATTACAGATGTAATTGGTTTTGTTTCTTTCTTGGGAGTTGGAGCTTACTTTTTATAAAATTACAGGTTATCAATTAATCTTACATTGTTTAAATAATAAGCAATAAATAATCTTGAATTTTTTTTTGTACTTGAAATTTTTAAATTATTTATTTTCCTCAACTCTAAATAATCAATTTTTATTTTATAATTATTTTTTAATTCTTTTTTTTGAAGATTTAAAAAGCTCCAAATTTTTTTCTTTTTTTTAATATTTTTTTTAATACTTACTAATTTTTTATAAATTTTTGCAGCAATGACTAAACTAGACTTATTTAAAAGAAAGTTTCTTGATGAAAGTGCTACATTATTTTTATCGCGAATTGTTTTGCAAGGAATGACCTTGGTTTTATATAATTTTTCTAAATGTTTTTTTACCAAAAATAATTGTTGAAAATCTTTTTCTCCCATAAATATTTTCTTGGGTTTTATAATTTTAGTTAGTCTATTCATTACATCTAAAACACCTTCAAAATGACCTTTTCTAAACTTTGCACACAAAATTTCGTCTTTTTTAAGTAATGTAATTTGTGATTTTTTTTTATCATCGTATATGTCTTTAAATTTAGGAACATAAACAAAATCAACCTTTTTGCTTTTTTTAAGAATTTTTAAATCCTTCTTGATATTTCTTGGATAGGATCTTAAATCTTTTTTGTTATTAAACTGCTTTGGATTAACAAAAATACTTACAATTGTTTTTTTACAAAGTTTATTTGATTTATCTATTAGTGACAAATGACCTTTGTGTATTCCACCCATAGTAGGAACAAAGCCAAGGTCATTAAATGGCCTTAATGATTCAAATAATGACGTATTGTTTAATAAAATTTTCATTTGTATTAAAATATTTAATAAGTAAAACATTTAAATGATTAAACAAGCAATTATTCCTTTGGCTGGTTTAGGCACTAGGCTACTGCCTTTAACTAGTGTATTTGCTAAAGAGCTTCTACCTATAAACGGTAAGCCTGGAATTGAGTATATTCTTGATGAATGTATTGATGCCGGAATTAAAGAAATAGTTTTTATAATATCTACCAAGAAACAAATGATTAAAAAATACTTTTACAGTGATAAATTTTATCAAAATATTATTGAAAAAAAGAAAGATAAAAGAATAATTGATGAGTATAAAAAAATACTAAAATATAAAAAAAAAATAAAATTTGTATATCAAAATATTCCTAAAGGCACTGGTGATGCCGTCCTTAAAACACAAAAATTTATTAAAAATAAATATTTTTTGATGCTATTACCTGATGACCTAATAATTAAAAAAAATTGCTCAAAAGCCATGATTAGAGCTCATAAGAAATATAAAGCCTCTGTTATGGCTTCTATGAAAGTAAATAAAAAAACCGTCTCTAGATGGGGCATATATAAATTAAATAAAAAATTAAATAAAACAGATTATTTGATTGATGGTGTTGTAGAAAAACCATCTGTTAAAAATGCACCGTCAAATAATGCTGTTATAGGTAGATATATACTTCCACGTAAAATTTTTAAGAAACTTAAATCATTAAAACCAAGTAAAGGAAATGAAATCCATATAACCGATGCAATTCAAGAGTTAATAAATGACAAAGAGAAATTTGTAGCACATAATTTTGAAGGTAAATATCTTGATTGTGGAACAATGAAAGGTTACATCAACTCTTCAAAAATAATAGGTAAATTATGAAATTATGCATGATTGGTACTGGCTATGTTGGTTTAGTAAGCGGTGTTTGTTTTGCTGACCTAGGTAATGATGTTATATGTGTAGATAAAGATAATAACAAAATTAATAATTTAAAAAAAGGCATTCTACCTATTTATGAGCCTGGTTTAGAAGAATTAGTTTTAAAAAATTATAAAAATAAAAGACTAAATTTTTCAACAAACTTGAAAGAATCTATAAAGAAATCCGATATTGTTTTTGTATGTGTGGGAACTCCTACTAGAAGAAATAGTAATAGTGCAGATCTTAGCCAGGTTTATTCTGTAGCAAAAGAAATTTCTAAATCTATAAATAAATTCAAAATTATAATCAATAAATCTACAGTTCCTGTAACAACAGGAGATGAAGTAGAGAAGATTATTGCCAAAAAGGTAAGTAGAAAGTATTTCTCTGTTGTTTCAAATCCTGAATTTTTAAGAGAAGGAGAGGCAATACGTGATTTTATTTATCCTGATAGAGTTGTTATTGGTTCTAATGATGAAAAATCTAAAAAAATATTAAAAAACCTATATTCACCTTTAATATCCAAAGGTGCGAAGTTTGTATCTACCAATAGACGTGCTGCAGAATTAATTAAATATGCATCGAATGCTTTTCTAGCAACTAAAATTACATTTATTAATGAAATAGCAAATTTATGTGAAAAAACCGGGATTGATGTTGAGGATATTTCCATAGGTATAGGTCTTGATAAAAGAATTGGAAGTAGATTTTTAAGAGCAGGACCAGCTTATGGTGGATCATGTTTTCCAAAAGATACTAAAGCAATTGTTTCTACGGCAGATAAATTTAAAACTAATTTATCAGTAATAAAAAGTGTAATTAAATCCAATGAAATTAGGTCAGATATATTGCAAAAAAGAGTTAATTCAATATTAAAAAATAAAGTTAAAAATAAAAAAATATCTTTTTTGGGAGTAACATTTAAAGCTAACACAGATGATATGAGAGATTCTTCAAGCTTAAAATTAATTCCTTATTTATCAAGAAAAGGTGCTCAAATTAAATACTATGATCCAACTGGCTTTAAAAAAGAATTTAGTAAGTTAAAAAATGTTAAATTCTCAAAATCTATACAAGATTCTGTTAAAGGGTCAGATTTAATTATAATTCATACAGAATGGAATGATTTTAAATCAATAAATTTTAAAAAATTTTCTAAAAATAAAAATCTGATTATTTACGATATGAGAAATATTTTTTCTCCTGATAAGATTAAGAAAATGGGTTTTAAATATTTTGGAATTGGAAGATAATATTAATTTAATTCAAAAATTGCATCAACCTCAACTGATACACCTAAGGGCAAACTATTAGTGCTTACAGCAGCCCTTGTATGCATACCAGCTTCACCAAAGATTAAAGCAATTAGATCAGATGCTCCATTTATAACTTTTGGCTGATCAGTAAACTCGTCAGTAGAATTAACAAATCCAGTTAATTTAATACATGATTTTATTTTATTTAAATCTCCATCACATGCACTTTTAGCTTGTGATACTATACTTAAAGCACATCTTTCAGCAGCCTTATACCCATCCTCGGTAGATAA
This sequence comes from Candidatus Pelagibacter sp. FZCC0015, assembly GCF_007833635.1. Classification (NCBI taxonomy): domain Bacteria; kingdom Pseudomonadati; phylum Pseudomonadota; class Alphaproteobacteria; order Candidatus Pelagibacterales; family Candidatus Pelagibacteraceae; genus Candidatus Pelagibacter; species Candidatus Pelagibacter sp. FZCC0015. Next base: position 1,288,934 of record NZ_CP031125.1, on the reverse strand, counting down.
TTCTTTGCCTAACTTACCTTTAATTAATTCTCCATTTTCTGAAATTGAAATTTGACCAGAAATGTATAAGAGTTTCCCTGTTATTTTCGTTGCTACGTATGAACCAACTGGAGCTTTTGGCTCTGGAAGTTTTATATTATTTTTAATTAGACTCTCTTCAAAATTCATTTTTCTTTAATATTATTAGTATCAAGACCTAAACCTGATGTTTTCTTTTTAACTTTTCCACCTAAGCATTTTAAATACTCTTTAGATAATTTTTTATATGAAGAACAATTTTCATTTGCTAGAGAATAATTATTTATAAAAAAAGATAGGATTATTAGGAAGAATATTTTTTTCATTTAGCTTTTCTTTTTTTTTGCTTCTTATTCTTATCGTATTCTCTTCTTTTCTCAATAAGAATTAGAGCCTCTTCCATTGTGATTTCAGTTGGGTCTTTTTCCTCAGGTATTGTTGCATTTAAAGATTTGTATTTTATATAAGGTCCGTATTGTCCTTTCATTATTCTCACGGGCTTCTTATCTTCAGGGTGTTCACCCAAGTCTTTAATAATTGATGATGACATTCTTCCTGGTTTTGCTTCAGCTATAAGTGTAATAGCTCTGTTTAATCCTATAGAAAAAATTTCATCGACATTTTCTATTCTTGCCGATTTATTCTCGCATTTCAAATAAGGACCAAATCTCCCTGTATTTAAGGTGATTTCTTTTTGATTCTCTGGATTAACACCCAGTGATTTAGGAAGTGAGCATAAAAATTTAGCTTTTTCTAAATCTATACTTTCTAATTCAATTCCTTTTGGAATTGACACATTTTTTAATAGTTCGTTTACCTCAGGTTTCTTTTTCTTAGTTTTTTTTCTTTTTTTTGGTTTTTCTTCTTCAATATTCTCTTCAAAAACTTTCTCATACTGAAGGTACGGACCAAATCTTCCATTTTTTAAAAAAATATCATTTCCATTTTCATGTTTTCCAAGAAATTTTGGTTCAGCAAGTTGTGATTGAGCAGCCGCTTTAGTTTTTGATAGTGGTCTTGTAAATTTACATTCTGGATAGTTTGAACATCCAATAAACGCACCTCCTCTAAAACTGTTTTTTAAACTAAGGGAACCTGTGTCACATAACTGACATTTTCTAACTATCTTTCCTTCTTTATCAGTGTCAAATATCAATGCTCCCAAACTTTCATTTAAGAGATCTAAAACCTCTCTAGTTCTTTTTTCTTTTACCTCTGAAACATTACTATTAAAATCTTTCCAAAACATTTCTAGAACTTTTAACCAACTTTCTTTTCCAGAAGTTATTTCATCTAGTTGATCCTCTAATCCAGCTGTAAAGTTATAATCAACGTATTTTGAAAAAAGTTTTTCCAAAAATGCAGAAATTAATTTACCTCTGTCAGTTGGGAAAAATCTTTTATTAACTATTTCTGCATAACCTCTATTTGCGATTGTTGAAATTATACTTGCGTAAGTTGAAGGTCTTCCAATGCCTAGCTCTTCCAATTTTTTAACCAAGCTCGCCTCTGAGTAACGTGGAGGAGGTTGTGTGAAATGCTGTTCATCAATAAGGGCTTCTATATTAATTGGTCCTTTTGACATCTCTGGCAAAATTTGCTCATCATCATCTTTGCTTTGATTTGAATAAACTTTTAAAAATCCATCAAATTTCAAAACCGATCCGCTTGATTTACATATCGTTTTACCATCTTCAGACTCAATTGTTATTGTATTTCTATCAAATTTTGCTGTCTCCATTTGAGACGATAGAGCTTTAGACCAAATTAAAGAATATAATTTTTGCTGGTCAGAACTTAAATACTTTTTAACAGAATCTGGATTTCTATTAATATCTGTCGGTCTTATTGCTTCATGGGCTTCTTGAGCATTTTTTGCTTTTTTTCCAGAGTAATTATTTGGATTATCTGGCAAGTATTCATTTCCATATTCATTTTTAATAAAATTTCTAAAATCAGAAACAGCATCAGCTGATAAATTAGTTCCATCTGTTCTCATATAAGTAATTAACCCAACTGTATCTCCCTCAATTTCTATTCCTTGATAAAGTTTTTGTGCTATTTGCATTGTTCTTGATGCACCAAAACCCAATCTACTAGAAGCAACTTGCTGAAGTGTTGAAGTAGTAAATGGTCCCGATGGATTTCTGCTAACAACTTTTGAGGAAATATCAGTTATGTTAAATTTTTTGTTCTTAATATTATCAATTGCCTTTTCAATTTCTTCTTTTTTTTTAAATGAAAATTTTTCAATTTTTTCTCCATCAAGTTGAGAAATACTTGCTGTAATATTGCTTTTGTTTTTATCCTGAAAATTAATACTTAAAGTCCAAAATTCTTCTGGCTTGAATAATTCAATTTCATGCTCTCTTTCAGTGATCAATTTCAGCGCTACGGATTGAACTCTACCGGCAGATTTTGAACCAGGTAGTTTAGTCCAAAGTATTGGTGATATATTAAATCCCACCAAATAATCTAATGCTCTTCTAGCCATGTATGCATCGACTAGTAAGGGCTCTATCTGTCTTGGATTTTCAATGCCATGTGTAACTGCCTTTTTCGTTATTTCATTAAATACCACACGTTCAATTTCTTTGTCTTTTAAAAGTTTTTTTTCATCTAAATATTCTTTTACATGCCAAGCTATAGCTTCACCCTCACGATCTGGGTCAGTAGCAAGAATTATTTTTGAAGATTCTTTCGCTGCATCAGTAATTTCTTTTAAATATTTTTTTGAAAAGCTATCAACCTCCCATTCCATTTTAAAATTTTGATCAGGATCAACTGACCCATTTTTTGAAGGAAGATCTCTAATATGACCATAGCTTGCTAAAACGGTATAGTTATCACCTAAATATTTATTAATTGTTTTCGCTTTAGCAGGGCTTTCAACTATGACTAGATTCATAAAATAACAAACTACTCAAAAGAGTTTGATAGTCAAATTAATAAATTTTTGTCTTAGTTTCTTCTTTATTTTTCAGGCGTTTAATATTTTCTCTGTGGGTAAAAAATATTAAAATAAACATTATTACGTAAAAAAGTACATTTTCAGAACCTTCAAAAATTAAAATATAAGCAGGTATAGAAAGTGATCCTATCAAGGAAGCTAAAGATGAATATTTAGAAATAAAAAAAATTATTAACCAACAAATACCAAATACTAAACCAAAAATAATATTTAAAGAAAAAAGTATCCCAACATATGTGGCTACACCTTTGCCACCTTTAAATTTTAACCATACTGGAAAAACATGACCTATAAAAGCACATAAAGCTGATATATATACTGCATCAGGGAAATTAATTTTTGTGTATAAAACAGGTATTACTGCTTTTAACACATCAAGTATTAGTGTTGAATAACCAATTAATTTATTGCCAGTTCTTAAAGCATTTGTTGCGCCAATATTACCAGAACCAATTTCTCTAATATCTTTTTTTAAAAATATTTTAGTTAAAATTAATCCAAAAGGAATTGATCCCATTAGGTATGAGATTATACCTATTATAAAAAGTTCCATTTTTATATTTTAAATAATTCTATACCTTTTACAAATGTATTGGTTACTTTTCCTTGAAGTTTTTTATCTTCAATTGAAGTATTTTTAGATTTAGAGATTAAATTTTCTTTTTTTACAATCCATGGTTTATTGATATCTACTATACAAAAATCCGCATCATTACCAATAGACAGGTTTCCTTTATTTATATTTAATATTTTTGCTGGGTTAGAGGTTAAAGCTTGAATTATAGTTTCAAGTTTTACAGATCCATTGTGAAATAATTCTAAACTTAAGGATAACAATGTTTCAATACCAGATGCACCAGTTGCAGCTTGTGCAAAAGTTAATCTTTTAGATTCTTCATCTTCAGGTTTATGGTCAGAAACAATTACATCAATAGTTTTATCTTTTAATCCTTGAACTAAAGCTTCTCGATCTTCTTCTCTTCTCAGTGGAGGTGATAATTTTAAAAATGTTCTAAAATCTCCAATATCATTTTCATTTAATGAAAGATTATTTATTGATACACCGCAAGTAAATTTAACATTTTGTTTACGTTCCTTAATTATATCTACAGATTTTCCTGCTGATAGTTGAGATATATGATATCGACATTTAGTTTTTTCTAGGAGAGTAAGATCTCTTTCAATTATAATTCTTTCAGCAATATCTGGTATGCTTGATAAGCCTAGTTTTGTTGCAATAATACCAGAATTAATCATTCCATTTTTAGCTAAATCGTAATCTTCAGCATGTTGCATTATTAGACATTCCAAATCTTTAGCTGAATTCATAATTCTAGACATAAGTCTAGTATTTTGAATTGTTTTTACTCCGTCAGTAAAAGCAACAATTCCTTTTTTAGCTAGTAACCCAAATTCAGTCATATTAGTACCATCAGTGTTTTGAGTTAATGAAGCGCAAGGAAAGATATTTATTTTAGACTTATCACGTCCTCTTCTTTTTAAAAAATCTACAATAGATACATTATCTATAATTGGATCTGTATTAGGCATGGTTACGACGGAAGTTACTCCTCCAGATAATGCTGCATTACTTAAAGTCCTAAAATTTTCTTTATATTCATATCCTGGCTCGCCTACAAAAACTCTCATATCCACTATACCAGGAAATATATATTTACCTTTTAAGTCAGTAGGTTTTTCTCTAGTTGGTAAATTGTTTGTATTTACCTTTTTTCCTATTGCTTCTATCTTTCCGTCTTCTCCAATTATTAATCCACCATTTTCGTTTATGGAATTATGAGGATCAATTATGTTTGCATTTATAAAGTATTGTTTTTTCATTTATTCACAAAATATTTTTAAACATGCCATTCTTACAGCAACACCTAATTCAACTTGTTCTTTAATTACACTCTTGTTTATGTCATCAGCTAATCTTGTATCAATTTCAATTCCTCTATTCATTGGACCAGGATGCATAATTAAAGCATCTGACTTTGCATGATCAAGTTTATCTGGTGTTAATCCATAATATTCATAGTATTCTCTATTCGATGAAAGATATGAACTGGTCATCCTTTCATTTTGTAATCGAAGCATCATTACAATATCACAATCTTTGAGTCCCTTTTTCATATCAGTAAAAGTGTTAACACCAAACTTTTCAATTTCTTTTGGCATAAGATTGGATGGTGCAACTATATTAACTTCTGCTCCCAACATTGTAAGAAGATAAATATTTGATCTAGCTACTCTTGAATGAAGTATGTCTCCACATATAGCTATTTTTAATCCCTGAATTTTTTTTTTTCGATTTCTAATTGTTAATGCATCTAATAACGCTTGAGTAGGATGCTCACGTCTACCATCACCAGCGTTTAGAACGACACAATTAACTTTTTGAGATAACAGATTACAAGCACCTGAGTCTTGATGTCTGATCACAATTATATCAGGATGCATTGCATTTAAGGTCATGGCCGTATCAATTAAAGTTTCACCTTTTTTAATGGCTGAGTTACCCATATTCATTGACATGACGTCTGCACCAAGTCTTTTTCCAGCAAGTTCAAATGAGCTTTGTGTTCTAGTTGATGGCTCAAAGAATAAGTTTATTTGAGTTTTGCCTCTTAACACATCAATTTTTTTATTTTTACTCTGGTTTAATTTGATGAAAGCTTCTGACTCATCCAGGATATAATTAATATCATTAACTGATAAATCTTGGATACCTAACAGATGTTTTTGTGAAATTTTAATAGCTTTATTGGTTTTAATTGCCATTAAAATTAACTCTATAGCTATAAAGCCCCTAAATGGCAAGGATTAATTGTTTAAATAATCTATAGCTCCTTGAAGAATAAATGCAGCTGCATTTTGATCTATGTTTTTTTCACGCTTAGAAACATTAACATCAAGCTGACTGGATAGATTAAATGCCCCAACAGTTGAAAGTCTTTCATCCCATAAGCAAACATCTACATCAACATTTTTTTCTATATTTTTAGATACATCACTTACTGATTGAGCAGAAGGACCTAATGAACCATCCATGTTAATTGGATATCCAATGATAATTCCTTTAATATTGTTTTCCTCTATTATTTTTTTTAATTCGTTTATTAGATCATCATTATTGGTTTTATTGATCGTTTTAAAAGGTGTGGCTATTGACTGTTTTTCATCGCAAATTGATACACCGATTCTTTTTGAACCAAGATCTAAACCAATCAATCTAGAGGTTTCAGACTGTTTTTTTTTGAATTCTTCAATAGTGATCATATTGTATATTTTAAACTTAAGTGATAGTTTGCGACATATTTAAATACCATATGAGCATCGATCTTAAAACAATAAAGCACATATCTAAACTATCAAGAATTTCTGTAGATGAGAAAAAAGCAGAGAAACTTGCAGGAGATTTAAATTCAATTTTTGATTTTATTGAAAAACTTAACGAATTAAAAACTGACAATGTTGAACCATTAACTTCTGTTGCTGAAACAACTCTAAAACTAAGATCAGATGAAGTAAAAAGTAAAAACTTAAGAGATCAAGTAATAAAAAATTCTCCGAAGGAAAATGAAGATTATTTTGTAGTACCAAAGGTAATTGAATAATGTCAGATGTAATTAAACAATCATTATCTGAGTTAGTAGAAAATATAAAAAGTAAAAAACTTTCCTCAAGTGAAGTTACTAAAGCATTTGTTGAAAGATCAGAAAAATCAAAAGAATTAAATGCATATATAACCGAAGATTATGCAAATGCTTTAAATAAAGCAAAAAAGTTTGATGAAAAACCTAATCTCGATCTGAAATTGCCTGGCATTCCAATGGCTGTAAAAGATTTATTTTGTACAAGAGATTTAAGAACTACCGCAGGAAGTAAGATTTTAAATAACTTTGTTCCAACATATGAGTCAACAGTCACACAAAACATTTGGAATGAAGGAGCTATCCTAATGGGTAAATTAAATTGTGATGAATTTGCAATGGGTTCATCTAATGAAACTAGTTTTTTTGGTAATGTACAAAACCCAATTGATAAAAATTTAGTTCCAGGAGGATCTTCTGGTGGATCGTCTTCTGCTGTAGCAGCTCAATTAACACCAATAACTATTGGAACAGATACAGGTGGATCTATAAGACAGCCCGCTTCATTTACTGGAACTGTCGGACTAAAACCTACTTATGGTAGTTGCTCTAGATACGGAATTGTAGCATTTGCATCATCCCTCGATCAAGCTGGTCCAATGGCACAAAATGTTAAAGATTGTGCATTGTTACAGGAAGTAATTAGCACTTATGATGAAAAAGATTCTACTTCAATAGATTTTAAAAGAAACGAGTACAGCAAAGAATTAACAAAAGATATTAAAGGTAAAAAAATAGGAATACCCAAAGAATATAGAGTAGATGGTATGCCTAAAGAAATAGAAGACCTATGGAAAAAAGGTATTGAATACGCAAAAGATTGTGGTGCTGAGATTATCGATATATCTTTACCTCATACTAATTATGCACTACCAACTTATTACATAGTAGCACCAGCAGAGGCCTCATCTAATTTGGCTAGATACGACGGTGTTAAATATGGTTTTAGAGCTGAAGGAGAAAATCTTATTGATATGTATGAAAAAACTAGATCTGAAGGATTTGGTGCTGAGGTTCAAAGAAGAATAATGATTGGAACTTATGTTTTATCTTCAGGATATTATGATGCTTATTATCTTAAAGCACAAAAGGTAAGAAAACTTATTAAAAATGATTTTGATGATGCTTATAAAAAAGTTGATGCAATTCTAACCCCATCCACTCCAAGTTCTGCGTTTAAAATTGGTGAAAAAACAAATGATCCGGTTTCAATGTATTTAAATGATATTTTTACTGTTCCTGTAAATTTAGCAGGTTTACCTGGAATTTCTATACCAGCAGGCCATGATGCTAAAGGATATCCATTAGGATTACAAATAATTGGTAAAGCTTTTGATGAACAAAATATTTTAAACATTGCATATGCTATGGAAGAAAAAATTAATTTTAAAAACAATATTACTGATTGGTGGATTAAGTGAGTAAAAACAAATCTGAATATCTAATTAATAGACATGATAATCAATATGAAGTTGTCATTGGTTTAGAAGTTCATGCACAAGTCACATCGGAGTCAAAATTATTCTCAACATCAGCGACTAAATTTGGAGCTGAGCCAAATACTCAAGTAAGTTTAGTTGATGCAGCATTTCCAGGAATGTTGCCAGTAATAAACGAGTATTGCGTAAAACAAGCTATTAAAACAGGGATTGGTTTAAAAGCTAAAATCAACAAGAGATCTGTCTTTGATAGAAAAAATTATTTTTATGCTGACTTACCTCAGGGGTATCAAATCTCACAATTCAAAGATCCAATTGTAGGTGAAGGTAAAGTAATTCTTGATATGCCAGATGGTCAAAAAGAAGTAGGTATAGAAAGATTACACTTGGAGCAAGATGCGGGCAAAAGCATTCATGATCTAGATCCGAAAAATACTTTTGTAGATTTAAATAGATCAGGTGTGGCTTTAATGGAAATTGTAAGTAAACCCGACCTAAGATCCCCAGATGAAGTAAATGCATATATTAAAAAATTAAGATCTATAATGAGATATTTAGGAACTTGTGATGGAAACATGCAGGAAGGATCTTTGAGAGCCGATGTAAATGTATCTGTTAGAAAAAAAGGTTCAAAAGAGTTTGGAACTAGATGTGAGATTAAAAATGTTAATTCAATAAAGTTCATGCAAATGGCAATTGAATACGAGGCTAACAGGCAAGTTGATTTAATCGAGGATGGTCAAACGATTGATCAAGAAACAAGACTTTTTGATACTAAAAAGAATGAAACTAGATCAATGAGATCAAAAGAGGATGCTCATGATTATAGATATTTTCCAGATCCAGACTTATTGCCATTAGAAGTTTCAGATGATTTTATTGAAAACTTAAAATCAGAAATTCCAGAGCTACCAGATGAAAAGAAAAAAAGGTTTATAGAAAAATTTAAACTATCACCTTACGAAGCAAACATTTTAGTATCTGATATTGAAACATCAAATTACTTTGAAAATGTAATTAAGAAATCGGATGTAAAACTTGCAACAAATTGGATAATTGGAGAATTATTTGCAGCCTTAAATGAAAAAAATTTAGAAATAACTGAAAGCCCTATAAGCGCCGGTAACTTGTCAAAATTAATTAATTTAATTAAAGATGGAACAATTTCTGGAAAAATTGCAAAAACAGTTTTCGAACAAATGATGGAAGGTGACAAAGATCCTAAAAAAATTGTTGAAGAAAAAGGTTTAAAACAAGAAAGCGATCCAAAAGCACTCGAGGCGCTGATAGACAAGGTTATTGATGATAACAGGGATAAAGCTACTGAATATAAATCAGGTAAAGTTAAATTATTTGGTTTCTTTGTGGGTCAAGTTATGAAAGTTTCTGGTGGAAAAGCAAATCCTCAATTAGTTAATGAGATTTTAAAGAAAAAACTTTAGAATTTATGGGTTCAGACCTAAATATAACTAAAGAACTCCAAGAGTATATTTTAAGTCATGGATATAATTTACATCCAGTCCAAAAAGAAATAATTGATTACAACACTTCTCTTGGCGATATCAAAAGAATGCAAATATCAATTTCACAAAGTCAATTTCTGCATTTAATTATAAAAATTTCAAATATCAAAAAGGTTTTAGAGATAGGTACATTTACAGGATTAAGTACGTTATCTATGGCTTTGGCACTATCAGATGATGGCAAAATAATTGCTTTAGATAAAAATGAAGAAACTAATAAAGTTGCAATAGATTTTTTTAAAAAAGCTAATCAAGATCATAAAATAAAAACATTAATTAAACCTGCTTTAGAAAGTTTAGATGAAATTAAAAATGAAAAGTTTGATTTAGTTTTTATTGATGCTGATAAAATGAATTATATTGAATACTATGAACGTTCTTTACAATTATTGAACAAAAATGGTCTAATAATCATTGATAATGTTTTATGGTATGGAGAAGTTGTGAATGAAAACAATAATGATAAATTTACTAAAAATATTAAAGAGTTTAATAGTCATATCTCAAAGGATACAAGGGTTGAAAAGTTATTAATTCCTCTTGGTGATGGTATGACTGTTTGTAGAAAATTATAATGTTTGAAGTAGTTGGTTTTTATAAATTTGTCAAAATTTCTTATCTAAAGAAAAATCAAAAAGTTTTATTAGAAACTTTAAAAAAGAAAAACATTAGAGGTACGATAATTATCTCTAAAGAAGGGGTAAATGGAACTATCTCTGGTAAAGCTGCAGACATTAAATTCACAGTTAACAATTTAAAAAGAGTTTTTAAATTTAAAGAATTTAACAGCAGCAATAAGTCTAAAAGCTTATTCCAACCATTTCATAAACCTAAAGTGAAAATCAAAAACGAGGTTGTTCCTATGAATTTAATTTTAAATAAAAGAATAAAGAAAAAAGATAGCCATGTAGATCCAATCAAATGGAATAAGCTGATTAAAGAAAAGGATACTATTCTTATAGATGCAAGAAAACCTTTCGAGTACGATGTTGGAACATTTAAGGGAGCAATCAATCCTGATGTTGATAACTTTAGAGATTTTCCAAAATATCTAAAAAAATTAAAAAAAAATCAACCTATAGCTATGTTTTGTACTGGTGGAATTCGTTGTGAAAAGGCATCTGTATATTTGGAGAATAAAGGGTTTAATAACATTTATCAGTTAAATGGTGGAATTTTAAATTATCTTAAAAAAACAAATAAGAAAAAAAGTTTATGGAAAGGTGAATGCTTTGTTTTTGATAACAGGATTAGTTTAAAACACGGTCTTAAAGTTGGTTCTTATTCAATGTGTAGCGGTTGTAGGAAGCCTGTATCTCGTAAGGATAAAAAATCAAAAAAATATGAAGAGGGTGTTTCATGTCCAAATTGTCACGACAATCTAACAGATCATCAAAAATCAAGATTTAGGATGAGACAAAAACAAATTAATCTTGCTAAAGAAGCAGGAAAAAGACATATCTTCCAAAAAGAGTATTAACAAATCTTAAATTAATGAATTTATTAAAAGATGAAGTTTCGTTGTTAGTAAGAAAACTTGCTGTACCAGCAAGTGTAGGAACCTTATTCCAAACACTTTATACAATCGTAGATACTTTTTATGCAGGAAAAATATCGCCAGAAGCCTTATCTGCTTTGAGCAAGTCTTTTCCGATATATTTTTTGATTATTGCGACATCCATTGGAGTCACCGTAGCAGGAACATCATTGATTGGCAGTAGTATCGGAGAAAAAAACGAAAAAAATGTTTTAAGTTATTTTGGAAATGTAATCATTTATTCGATTATAATTTCGATAGTTGTATCTATTTTAGGATTTACTTTTGGTGAAAAGATATTTTTATTAATGAATTCCTCTCAAGAAGTAACAATTCTTGGACTCGAATATATAAATGTAATTTTTTTAGGTACGATATTATTTATTTTAGTAGTAGCATTAAATTCATTCTTACATGCAGAAGGAGATACTAAAACTTACAGAAATGTACTTATATTTTCTTTTTTCTTAAATATTATTTTAAATCCAATTTTTATTTTTGGTTTTTTATTTATACCACCATTAGGAATAACTGGTATTGGGATTGCAACTTTAATTGCACAATTTGTATCTTTGTTGATTGTTCTGATAAAAATATTAAATAATCAAAGAATTAACCAAATAACTTTAGATCATTTCAAAGCTAAATTTTTTTTCTTAAAAAATATTTTTTTTCAATCAATGCCAATTACAATTGCAATATTAGGGTATTCTATTGCTGCAACAATTGTTTTTACATATGTTGGGTTATTTGGTGAATATGCTGTAGCAGGGTATGGATCTGCTACAAGAATTGAGCAGGTAGTTTTGTTACCAATATTAGGAATTAATACAGCAATAATTTCTATAATAGCCCAAAATATTGGAGCAAAATATTACGATAGAGTAGAGCAATCATATTTTACATCAATAAAATATGGTCTATTTATAATGTTAATCGCTGGTGTAGTTATTTTTATAAGTGCTGACATTGTTCCTAAATTCTTTTCTTCAAACCCAGATGTAATTATGCATGGCTCGATGTACCTTAAGATTTCTGCATTTATTTTACCTGCTTATCCAATATTTTTCTTATCAAATGGATTTTTTATGGCATTAAAAAAATCTGAAAAAGCCATGGTTAATAATATTGCCAGAAACGTTATAGTACCAGTTTTATCCTTTTACATTGCAAAGTATTTAAATGCAGATTTTAAAACTTTTTTTTACATTTGGGCTATCTTTCAATGGTTGATATCATTGATACTACTAATTTATGTTAAATATTATATTAAACATAAATTAGCTAGTATTTAAAATTATTTAAAAATGTTTTTTACAAAAAGAAAAGCAATATTATTATTTATAATCTGTTTAATATTTTTCTTTCTAACTTACCAAGATGTAAAATCATCAGAAATTACTTCTGTTACAGGTTATGCTAAAGTTACAGATGGAGATACTATAAAAATAGATACATTTAAAATAAGGCTTGATGGAATAGACGCACCTGAAAAAAAACAAAAATGTAAAAGACCTTATTTTACAATTTTTACGTTTACATTTTTTGAAGATTATTCTTGCGGTCAAAAGTCGACAGAAGCATTAATTAAGAAAATTAATAACCAAAAAATTACGTGTAAAATTTCTGATATCGACTACTTCAAAAGATTTATAGGTGAATGCTATAAAAGAAAAATTAATTTAAATGCATGGTTAGTTTCCAATGGCCATGCAGTTGCTTTTAGAAAATATTCAAAAAAATATATCCCTGAAGAAATACTTGCCAAACAAGAAAAGAGGGGAATATGGCAAGGAAAGTTTGATATGCCATGGGATTATAGGAGATCAAAAAAAAATTAATTAATTAGAATTAATTATTTTTACTTACCAACTTTAATTTTAAAGATTAATTCTTTAATTTTTTTATCGTTTTTTGAGCCAATTATCCTTACTTCTGCACCACTTTTTGGAACAAAAATAACAAATGAAAAACTATTATCACTATTTATAATTTCTTCTTCGTCATTAATCATAATTTTATCAATTTTACCTTCTTGAATTGCGCCTGATACAGAAATAGTACCCTCTGCATCAATTATCATTAATTTCTCATCGTCACTTAATACTGGGTCGGTAATTTTAATTAGTTTTGGACCCACCTTGACTACCTTATCTTCACTTTCTTTTTTGATTACAAATTTCTGTTTTATATAGCCATCTGCACAACTATTATCGTTTTTAACTTTAACGTAACTCCATTTGGGATCTTTTTGAGCAGGTGCAAAAAATAATAATTCTTGACCCTTTTTAACTTCTGCAACTACTTTTGAATTACTTGAAGGTTTTTGATAAATTTTAGCACTTGAAGATGCTTTGTGATTAAATGGAATATCCCCACAATCAGCTAAACCACCAATCTCATCTTCTAGTTCTTTAATTTCATCCTCTTTTGCTTGAATTTCTTTTTCTTTATCCTCTAACTCTTGTTTTCTTTTTTCAAGTTCGAGAATTGCACAATCTTGATCTAGTTTACAAAGCCGATGAAAAAATAAAGCTGTCTTACAAGTTTGTTTTTGTCCTTGGGTTCTATCTTCTTCGAGAATACAAACCATAGGTTTGTGCTTTTTAGATGGATGTGCGAATGCTTCATTAGAACTAAATACGAATGTGAAATAAACAATAGATACAACAAATAAAGAACTAAATATAATTTTTAATTTTTTTATCATAATCATTTTTTTATTAATTCATTTATGTGATCAGCAGAAACAGCAAAATTAAATTTGTCATTTCCAAATGTATTAAGACCAATTAAATTTCCATCTTTGTCAAACAAAGGTCCTCCAGAGCTACCAGGTGCTATATCAGCACTATGATTAATAATTTTTGTATCTTTTGAATAATCTAATCCATGAGCAGTCTCTGCAGCAGTACCCAAGTATTGAATTTCTCCTTTTGCTGAATGACCTTCCATACCTTCTGGTGTTCCTAGAGATCTTACGAAATCACCTCTTCTTAAATCATCAAACTTTACAAACTTTTTAACCGCTTTCATTTTTAAAGCAAACTCTGACATATTTTCTTTTTTAACAATACAAATATCATGTTCTGGAGCTTCTCTGTATATTTTTGCTAAGTCATAATTTTCCTGATTTATATTTTTAATAAAAATTACTGTCTTATCATTTTTTTTTGATACTGATGTTACATGACAGTTTGTTGCAATCAAATTGTTGCTTATAATTACACCAGAACCTTCACCTAAACCTTTAAATTCATCCTCAGAAATCACTTCAACTACACTTAAACGTACAGTGTGTTTTTCTAAATTTTCAATATTACTTTTAGGTCTCTCAGCAAAATCATCATTATTATTAAATAATTCATCATTTAATGCACGTGATTTTAATTTATTTAAACAGTTATTATAGGTTTCTAAGCCAAATTCTTTTGACGTAATGCAATCCATTTTTATTTTTCTAATTTGCTCTTTGTTTAATTCTCCATCATCAAGAATTACAAATTCATTACCATCATTTAAAAATCTTTTTCTTAACTCTAAAGCACATCCTTTTGGATCAGATGAATTTTCACACTGTTTTTTAATTGCATCACGGTGACCCTTCGATATTTGTCCACCACTATCTCCACAAGATTGCAAAAAAAGTAAAGCAATCAAGAAAAATAAGCTTTTAGCAGAGTATAAAACGATATTTTTCATTCAAATTTTTATATTCAAAGATAACTTTTATTCTTGATTCTTTAAAGTAATTAAATTTAAAATAACATTTTAAATATTCACCAAGTCTGGTTGTGCTGACTTGTAAATCAAGGGACAACTTAATTTTGATTAATTAAACTATTAATTGTATGAGAAGAAATTTTTTAAATATATTCTGCTTTTTTTTTATTATTTTTACCACCTTACATGCTGATGATGATTGTTTGCCTTCATTTGAACTAACTGAATTTCCTGCAATTTCAAAGATAGATGACAATCAAAGTAGTGATAAACCAGTTTTTATTTATTTTGATCAAAGCTTAAGCATGCAAGGTTATACAAAAGATCAACCGGGCATAAATAATCTTTATGTAAATGTTATTGATGATCTTCAACAAATTGCTGAAAACGTTGGAAATAAAACCTATTATCATAGTTTTGGCAAGTCCATTAAACCAATTAAAGAAAATAAAATTTCACAAGTTATAAAGCCTATATTCTACGATTGTACAGATGCTGCATCAGAGTGTAATAATCAAGAGTCAAAAATACATTTACCTTTTAAGATAGCAAAATCTAATTCTGAAGGTACATACATCATTGTAACAGACTTATTTTTATCTAGTAAACAATTAATTGGTGGAACATTAAATCAACTAACGAAACCATTAAAATCAATTTTAAAAAAAGGTAAATCTGTTGGTATTTTAGGTGTAATGAGTTCTTATAATGGAACAATTTACGACATACCCACTCGAGATGGAGGAACTGTTTCTTATACAGAGGCACAAAAAAGACCATTCTATATAATTGTGATTGGTGATCAAAAAGATATCAATAAAATTAAAAAAAATCTCGAGGAGCAACATTTTAATGATCCAGAAGATAAATATAAATTTTCTTTAATTACAAGTACACCTATTTTGCAAAATTTAAATAATAAAAAACTAATTACTGATAAAAATATTAAAAATATTCATAAGGCAGCAAATTTTAATTTTTTATACAACGATGATAATTTGCCAATTTTTAGTTTTGACACAAATAATAAAAGAAAAATTAATTTTAAAGTAAATAAATCACAACTAGAAGTAAAAGGCTCAAATGGAATAGGGGAATTCTTAATAAAAGATAAACTTTGGACAAGTACTAATTCTAAATGCAAAAAAATTAATTGGGAAGAAGCTAGACTGGAAAATATTAGCACAATTTCCCCAAGTAATGAAGAATTACATATTAAAATGTTTAATAAAAAAGGTTCACTAAAGAATTTATTTAGAGGATGGCGTTATTTTTATTTATTAGAAATTTATGCAAATAAACCAGGATCAGCATCAGAAGACATTTTCGAGGAATGGTCAGTTAGAGATTCTGAAGCAGAAGCTTTTAAAGATGGTAATCCTGTTGAATTTAAAACACTTAATCTAACTAAAATAATTAAAATCTTAAATTCTGTAGCAAATGATGAGTTTAAGCCAACATTAATTGCTAGTCTTGCTTTGGATTTTGATTTAACAAAATGATATTATGATAAATATATTAAGATCAGCAATATATTCTTTGGTAGGCCTTTTTTCAATTGGATGGATAAGTGTAGTTCTTACAATAACAATGTTCGCAAAACCAGGTGATGGTCTATTAACCAATTTTGTTGCAGATACATTGATAATGAGTGAGCAGTTAGAAAGTTTTAATAGAAGTTTTTCAGATGTGTCAGATGGTATATTTAATCTAATTGCAACTATGAATGTAGTGCTTCTATCTACAACAACTTTATTTTGTGTTGGTTGGTCTATTGTGTCACATTATCTAAATATTGATGCACCAGGCAAAGCCAAAATTTATTTCATTCATTGGTTAGTTTCTACACTAGTATTTCTAGGGATTATATTGTCTATATCTATATTCTTTCTTACAAATACCAGTTTTGATAATGCGTTTATTAGTGGATTTGGAGTAACTTTTTTAACTGCCACTTCTCTTATATTTTATTTTTTAGCATATTATTTGGGTGTTTTAGTGGGCACGGCTAGATTCGCTAGGTCATCAGTTTTATTAGCAAATAAACTTCCGGGGGGCTTTTGAAAAATTTTATAATTGGTATTGGTGGTACAGGAGCAAAATGCTTAGAGCATTTACTGCATTGCTGTTCAGCAGGTTTAGGTCCAGATAATCTATGGGCTGGAATGGTTGACCAAGATGAAGCTAATGGAAATGTCAGTCGAACTAAAATTCTTTTAAGTAAGTATATGAATCTTAGAAATAATCTAAGAGATGAATCTAAGCATGATTTATCTAAAGAAAGTAATTTATTTAAAACAAATATTTCTGCAAATAATGATTCTGTTTGGCTTCCATTAAAAGGAGCTGATCCAACTCTAGAACAGGTTATCAATTACAATGTACTTAAGCCTGAGGTTAAAGATTTAATTGACTGTTTGTATGATCCTGAAGAGAAAATGCAGAATTTGTCAGAAGGTTTTAGAGCAAGACCCAATATAGGTGCAGCAGCGATGTTAGCTACTACATCAAATGAGGATGATCCATTTTGGTCACAAATTTATAAAGCTATTGATGCAGCAAGAGGTGGTGAACAGGTAAGAGTTTTTATTATTAGCTCTATTTTTGGTGGAACAGGTGCTTCAGGATTTCCAAATATAGCAAGAAGAATAAAACAAATTCAATTGGAAAAAAATGTTACATCTAATTTTCATTTAGGAGGAGCATTAATGTTGCCGTACTTCAACTATGAGGTACCAGAAGAAAATATGGATGGTGAATTATTTGCTAAACCAGAAGAATTTTTGGATCAAACTAAGGGTGCTTTGGAGTATTATTCAAAATTATTTGAATATAATAAAATATTTGATCAAGTATATGTAACAGGTTGGGATCCACTTTCAAAATTACCTAATTTTAAAATGGGTGGAAACTTACAAAATAATCCACCCTTATTTCCAGAGCTTTATGCAGCATTAGGTGCATTGAGATTTTTTAGCTCAGAAAATACAATTAGCGAAAATCAAGAAATATTTCATATTGGAAAAAATGATGGAAGTGACATTTTATGGAGTGATATTCCAAACGTATCAAACAGTTTAAATTCTAAAGAAAGCATATCTAAATTAATCAGATTTGCTTTCTCTTATAATTGGATGTATGGGCCAGCACTCACTGGTAGTTGGAGTAGAATTAAAAAATATCAAAATGAAAATTGGTTTAAGAGATTAATATTTAAAAATACATATAATAACGATACAAAAACTTGTGAAGTTGGACATGAGCACAATCAAGAAATAATTCTTTTAATGCAAGAGTACTGCCAAGATGTATTAACTTGGATAACAGATATGCAATACTCTACTGTAGCTAATACAGATCAAAAGATGGATTTAATTGTTTCTGATTTCTTTTCAGAATTTAAAGCAAAAAATGTTTCAAAGAGAGTAAATATTAAAGAAAAATTAAATGCATCTGAAAAAAATCAATTTAATACGTTAATCAATGACAGTAAAAATTTAAAACTACTTAATATTATGAGCAATATTAGTTACAAAAAAATTTATAGAGATCAAAAGGGTTTGGGTGTTTTTATGGATATTCTCTTTAGATCGTGTGAGCAATAATTATGGTTAAAAAAGTACTACCACCATTGAACGATCAAAACCAAGTTCCAAATATAGCTGGATCTGGTGAGTGGAAAGCAGAGGATGCAACATTTTTAAGTAAATTAGCGAAAGGCTTAAAAATGGGTGGTGAAGAGGTTGTTTTAGCTTCAGATATAAACTCTGTTCCAGATGTTTGGGCTAGAGTTTTAATTGTTAGAAATGGTTTAGTGGACAATACAGCATCAATTGTGGATGAGTGGAGAGGAACATTGGCTCTTTTAGCTTTAGCTCCTTATTACAAGCATATATACGAATTGAATTCAAATATTGTTAATATTCAAGATATTAAAAATAATCCTTTCACAGGTGGTGTTCCATCAGGCTCTAATTATTCTCATATAGGTAAAATTCTATTTGATGTAATACCAGTTGATACTATGGCACAAGGTCAAGATTGGAATGCGATTGGAGTATTAAATTTTAATAAAGGAGCGGTAGCAGTTATTAATCCATATACAATTGTTGCAGCAGCAAGAAATTATACTGAGATAGAGGGCATTAGAAAACTGCCATGGTACGAAGATGGTTTTTTAAGAGATCCTTGTAACGCAAGAGATATGAGAAATGAGCAGTATGCTGTACTTTCTCATTATTTAGATAATTTAATTAATGGAATACAAAATCTAAGTCCATCAAATATGGAGGTGTTCAATGCTGTAATTGGAAGACTTCAGGACTTTAAAAATTCTTGCGATGCAAAAGTTGGAAATGTAGAATTTTCTAGCTGGACGCCAACAAAAGTGAATCTAAATTTACCTGCGCAACCAGTTTATGACAAACTAGCGCAAATATTTATTGGTGCAACAGATCAAAATGCTAAATTTGATTGTGGTCTAGCAGTTAGACCTGAGTTTGAAGGTCAAATTAACGGTGGTATATTTGCTGACTTTAGAGTTGCACAATCAACAGGAAAAACATTATCCGATATAAGGGTATGGAATAATTATTCTTTAAATTCACTTAGACAAGATGAAAACCTTGAAAAAACATTAAAAAAAGAATGCGAAAATGAAGGCTATTTGTATTTAACGCCTGAAACAATCTTTACAGAAAAATTAGTTGTATTTGCTGGAGACAATAGAAAATTAAAAGAACATTCAAGTGATGGAAACCAGTTTGCATATCCAGTAAACAGTGCGCTTTTAATGTTTATGGATCCAAAAGCGCTGTCTACAAATTGCATAGTTTCTCCTGATGGAGATAATTATAAAGCTGTAATTTATCTAGAACTTGTTAGCGAAACCGGAAATACAATGAGTTATACTTTAGAGAAAATCTATAAAGCTAAAGATGTTGTTAAAAATAGAGGTGTGCCTCTTGGTTTTAGTATATGGCCAGATATTAAAATTGAAAATTGGGATCAATATTACTTATTTTATGATG
This sequence comes from Candidatus Pelagibacter sp. FZCC0015, assembly GCF_007833635.1. Lineage (NCBI taxonomy): Bacteria > Pseudomonadati > Pseudomonadota > Alphaproteobacteria > Candidatus Pelagibacterales > Candidatus Pelagibacteraceae > Candidatus Pelagibacter > Candidatus Pelagibacter sp. FZCC0015. The sequence goes on along the minus strand of NZ_CP031125.1, from coordinate 1,269,037 downwards.
GTAATGCCCAAGTAAATATTTTACCTAAAAATGTTTTTGCAGTTAAAGATATTAGAAATAAATTAGAAAGTTTAACTGGTACTGATAAAATTAAATTTATTGATAATATGATTCACTCACACCAAGTTGTTGGTGAAGAAATACCAATTCAACAAACAACTGCTGTAACTGAATTGCGTTCACTAAAATCATCTCCAGAGGCTGTTTTGTGTAATGTTGCAACCCAATCTGGAGGAAAATCTTACACTGAGCACAGTAAAAGAGTTGATGTAGGTTTGATATTATTCCCTGATCCTCAAATTGTTGCTGAAACAAGTAATCAATGGTCTGTTGGAATAGATTTTGGAACAACTAACTCTTGCGTTTATTTTAAAGAAAATAAAGAAAACCCAAAAGAACTAATCTTTAAAAACAGGATAAATACTCCTTATGATCCTGGTACAGATGAAGAAGAAATAGAAGAAGTAATGCAGGCACACAAAGAATTTGTACCTAGTAGAGAAGTTACAGTGCCATTTATGACCATTCTAAGGGAGAGAAACTTTAAGGAGACGACTGTTGAAAATTTACCATTTAGAAGTAATTTTATTTATTACGTTGATCAAGTTTTGTACGCTATTCAAGATCTACCTGATGATAAAAGACCTTTAAAATTTAACTTAAAATGGGATGAGGCAGAACAAAGTAGAACTAAGGTTCAATATTTTGTTTCTCAAGCAGTTCTACAAGCAGCAGTAGAAGCAGCTGCAAATGGAGTAAAAAGAGAAAACTTAACTTTTAATTTTTCTTATCCTGAAGCTTACAATGCTGATCATTTAAGATCATTTAAAAGAATCACCCGAAGAGCAGTTAATGTAGGTCTTGCAGACGAGAAATATAAAACCCAAGAGAAAACAGGATTTGAAACAGAGAGTATTTCAAGTGCTCTATATTTTGCCAAAGGTCAAGAAATTCCATTTACAGAGAATGTAGTTACCATTGATATTGGTGGTGGAACTTCAGATCTTTCTATATGGCAGGATACTAAATTACTTTGGAGAAACTCATTTAGGCTTGCAGGTAAAGATGTTTTAATAAATCACTTGTCTAATAATTTAACTCTAATAAAAGAAATCAGTGGTAATGATGACTTGCTTCTTGAAAGTTATCAAACATTACAAAGCATACGAACAAACAAAACGAAACTAGCCAACGGTATAGAGTTATTAGTAAACAGTCCACAATTTGGAGAGGCATTTAAAAATCGTTTTGATATTATTAGTGGAAAAGAGAAGGGTAAAGAACTTAAGGATTTAACAGAGTTGGCTTTATCAGGAATACTTTATTATGTATCACAAGTATTAAACCATTTGATAGAAAATGGAGAATTTCAAACAGGTAAAGATAAATCTAAATCTTTAAGAATATGTTTGGGTGGAAAAGCAAGTACTTTATACAAAATTGTATTTGAAGATGCTGATGATCAAGCAGGTTTATCAAAAATGATAGAAAAAGTTACTGGTGGAATATTTACATCAATTGGAATTGTTTTCACTGATACACCAAAACACGAAGTTTCTTATGGATTACTGGTAGACAAACAAGGTGCAACAGATTTAGATTTAACTGATAGATCTCACGAAACAGTATTGGGCGAAGACGTTATAGTTGGTAAAAATAAAATTGGAATTGTTTCAGGTCTTGATGCTGATAAACAATGGCGTGTAAAAGATATTTCTCAACTTAAAACTTTTTTAAAATATTTACAGGCATATTCAAAAATACCAGTAAAACTAACTAAGAAATTTGAGGGAGACCTTGAAGGTAAAATTAATGCTGAGTTAAAAAATGGTCAGTCAAGAGCCCAAGATTTAAGAAAAAATATGCAATCTGTTGAGGGTGATGATAGTTTAGCTGAAATTCAAAAAACGTCCTCAATTATTGAGCCAGTTTTTATCCAAGGATTGAAGCAAGTAATTAATGAGATTACAAGCGGAAAACTTAAGTTAAAGTAAGATGATTCAAATATTTGTAAAATATTTTATTTCTTTAATAATCTCATTTTTAATAATTACTTCAAATACTATAGCATTTCATAAACAAGGAAATTCAGAAATAGACGTTGATCATGTAGAGGGTATTAAGAAAAAAGAAATTCAATCTCAATATTGCACTATTCAAGTTGAAAAAATACCAAAAATAAATGATCAAGAAAAAGAGAAAAAAGAAACAGAGGATCAAAGCACCGAAGAGAAAAAAAAAGAATTTATTTACAAAGTTATTTCTTATCATGGTAACGCTGAAGAAGCTCCAAAAGAATTAGATTTTTCCATATTAAAAAATAAAATAAATAAAAACACCTATATTGGACCTGTTAGTACTATTGAGGATCTTTTAAATTACTATTGTGTTCAAGAAATTCCTGAAGGGGAAAAAAGCTATATTTATAAAAAAGGTAATCCAGCATTATTTGATGAGATAGCTCAAATTAATGGATATTCTGGCAAAGATGCTCAAATAGAAGGTCAAATTTATGATACTGGTAAAATCAATTTATCAATAGAGGGTAAAATTCTAATTTATGCAAAAGCACAATTTATAATTGATGAAGAAAAGAGACTTAAAAATAAAAAAGCTAAAGAAGAGAAGCAAAGAAAAGCTAAAGAAGAAAAAGAAAGAAAAGCAAAAGAGAAAAGAGAGAGAGAAGCTAAAGAGGAGAGAGATTGGATAGCAGAAAATAAACCACCTTTAATTAAAAAAATTAAAGAGAAAATACAAAACTTTGATGATAAAATTACTAAATACAACAATAGTGTCAATGCTTTAACAATATCACATGATGGATTCACCAAGTACTTTGAAGAAAAGTTTAATGAGATTGAAGATTTTTTAGATTTTGTTGACGTTGGTGAGAAACAAATCAAAGATAAAGCAGCTCTGCTTAAAAAAGCAAAAAGAGAATATCTAAATAATAATATAATAAAAGATATAGATCAAAAATTTAAAGAAATAAGTAATAAAAAAGGTAAGGATTTTAAAACATATAGAGAATTAAAAGCTCTATATGAAGAGGTTCAAGATTCAAAAAAACGTAAACATTTTGAAAAAGAACACAGGTCTAAATTTTGGAAAAAAAAGAAACCAGGTTATTTTACTCAATGGGATAGATTGTCTGACAGAGAACTTGATATTGATAAGTTTTTCAAAAAAATTGATGAACTTAATTCTGATATGAAAAGTGCAGAAACAAATATTATAAATAATATCGATGTATTAAAATCTGAGATTCAGACCTTAGAGGAAGAATTAGAAAATCAATTTCCAATTATGGAAATTGTTATAGGTATAATTATATTTTTAATTATTTGTGGTGTAGGATATTTTGTTTATGACTCTAGTCAAAAAAGAAAAAAAGAAAAACAAGATGCTGAGAGCAAAATTGAGTCTTTAAAGAGTGATTTAGAAGGTAAATTAAAAAGCACATCAGAACAAATCAAGTCAGTCAGCAGAAACACTCAAAGATCTCAACAAAATCCTTTAAAAACTGAGGAGATTGTTGAAGAAAAACCAAAAACACCAGAAGAGATAATTGCTGAAAAATATGATGAATTACTATCAGATTATAAAGAAGCATTAGATGATTTCACAAAAGTTGCTGGTTTTAAACAAAAATGGCATGGTTTAGCTTTAAGCAGAAAAGAAAGGCAAGAGGGAACAAAAACAATTCTTGTTAATTCATCTAGAGCATTTGAGAAAGCAGAAATATGGTGTGTAACATTTAGTGAGAAGTATTTTGCTTTTCCAGGTTCAACAGTTAAGTCAAATATGGCTACTTATATGAATCTCGATTTTGAAAAAGCTAGCAGAGACTTTAAAGGTGTTTTTGCTGTTTCAACAGGTTCAAGTTATACGACAGAACCTTGTGTATTGAGAAGAGGAGGAGCTGGTTTTGTTGTTGAAAGAGTTGGAAAAATAATTTTCCCAAATTAATATGATTTATAAATTCATAGATAATAACGGTTCAGAAATTACAGTAAATTCTTTATCAAGTTTACAAGCTTTAGTAGATAGTGACACTATAAATGAAGAAACTAAAGTAAAAGCAGGTCTAAGAGGTAAATGGACAACTGCTTCATCAATAGAAGGTTTAGTTTTTTCTGCAGAAGATTCAAATAAAGATACTCAAGAAACTGAAGTACCAAAAGGAGATATAAAATCATTTATTACCGGAGAAGAAAAAAAAGAACCAAAACCTGAAGAAGATGAATATGAGTATGTAGAGGAAATAGTCGAAGAGGAAGTAGAGGTTGATGATGATACAACTGAGAAAACAGATCAACAAGAAGAAGAAGAAAATAATTTTGATAACGAAAATGAAAATCAAGATACATCTGATTATTATACAGAAAAATTTAATCAAAATAATGAGGATGATGAGGATGTTATGGTCTTAAATTTTCCAGATGCTGTAAAAAAATGTTTTAAAAAATACTTTGACTTTAAAGGTAGAGCAAGTCGATCTGAATACTGGTATTTTACTCTTTTTATTGTTTTAGGTTATGCAATAGGTTTTGGACTAATATTTGTTAATGCTCAATTGTTTTGGTTATTAATGATTTTCCTTTTAATTGTAATGATACCATGGATATCAGTTACTGCTAGAAGGTTACATGATATTAATAAAAGTGGATGGTTTCAGGCTATACCTATACCTGCGGGTATATTAGAAACTGTATTTGCACAAAGTCGACAAGAATCTTTAGAAATAATTTTTTTAATTATAGGATTACTTTGTTATGTTTATCTTCTTATTTTAGTTTGCACTGCAGGAGATAATAAAGAAAATAGATTTGGAAAAAATCCATTAAAAAAATAAATTAAGTGAATAATATCTCAAATCAAAACAATAAAATATTTTGGTTAGCACCTATTGTTGTTTTGGTTATTGGAATTTTACCACTTCCAATTGGATATTATACATTATCAAGACTAGTAGTCAGTGTTTCTGCTTTATACTTTGCTTATAATTTTTATAAAAAAAATGATAATAAAAACATTTGGATTTTTGGTTTTATAGCTATTTTGTATAATCCGATTATTCCAGTATATTTATATGAAAAATTTATATGGATTATAGTTAATATTATTACTATTTTTGTATTTTATAAGAACAAAAACATTTAGAATTTTATTGATTTAGATTAATTTTATATCTACTGTCTTTTATGCCATTTCTTGGAGCTTTTAGTGGAATAATTTTTCTCCTTGTCGGAATAGTTCAAATATACGTTGGTTATATAGGTATTGAATACCATTTAGGGGCAGGTTTTGCTATTGGTGCATTAGTATTAGGTTTTGTTTTCAGAATAATGTTCCCGTTAACTATCGGGACTTTCTTTGGAGCAATGGATGTTTTTGGATGGCCTTGGTATGGAGCATTAGCCTTTGCCGCTCCAGGCTTATTATTTATTGTGCCTGCTTTAGTAACTGGTGCAATTAGCACACTTTTTGAGAAAAAAGCTGAAAGTAATTATAGTTTTAATAATAATAATTACTCTGATAGTGACCCCATAAACGTTACACCAAAACAAAAAACTATTACAAAAAAGAAAGTTAAAAAAATAATTAAAAAGAAAGTTATAAAGAAAAAGAAAAAAGCTAGATAATTTATGAATAAAATTTTTGCAACTTTACATATGGCTTATGTCGTAATTGCCATAATTTTAGCTATTACTTCATTTGGAAATATATCTGTTTCTGCTTCTATTTCAGGTATCCTAGCTCCAATTATAGCCTGGTTTGGTGGTTCTGGACTTAGAGGATCTTTTAATGTTGGAGATAAAAAACAAAAAATTACTGGCTTTATTGCTGGTGTTATTTTTTTGGCAATTAGTTTATTTTGGACTAACTATACAAATTACTTTGTAAGAATAACCGATTTAGAAATATCAGGACCCATTTGGTGTTTTATAGGTTTTTTAGTAGGTTTGTTGTTTTCAACAAAAAAACATTCAGAAAATAATTTTAATTAAAAAACTTTTTTTAAACAAATTTCAACCTCAAACTAAACAATAAAGTTTGTTTTCTTTCAATATGCATTGGATTTCAATCCTTTTCTTTAGAATTCCGCTTTTTTTATTATCTCCCTTGTTGCGTAATTCAAGTAAGCAGAAAAGGATTGAGACCATAACTAATTACAAATTACTTACCTTTAAAAAATCAACTAACCTAAGGAGTTCTAATATATGGAAATAGGCCGTGTCTATAAGTACTGTCATGTCAGTACATATATCGCATACGATAACTGCAACCCCGTTTACAAACAATCATTTAAATTCGAAATAAGACCAGGTGAACACAACAGTCTAGTTTGGGACAAGATCATAAAAATATTTAAGAAAAATGGATACAAAGTGGAGCTTAAATCATGAAAAGAGTTTTGCTTATTGTTTTACTACACTTATCGCTATTTTTTATTGTTTTTGCCTACCATGCTCAAGCTGAAGAAGATGATATGTGGACAATTGATAAATACGAAAGTTTAACATTTGCACGAGTATATGGAGAAGTAATTCACGGAGACAGTTTAAATTTTTTTATTCAATCCAAAGATAACTGTGAAAAAGTTTGGCATAATTTCACTTTTTACACATATGAACAGCCTGGGGATATAAAACAACTATTAAACAAAAATATACCAATAAAAATTAATGAAGAAGAAGTTACTGCTTATGTGGATCATATACAGCCATTTTTAATGGGTTATAGAGTATTATTATCCTTAGGATCGTTTCCAATTAAAGAATATATTTATAAATTAAATAATTTTTATATTGAGGAACAAAGATTTGAGATTGAAATCATTGACGGCATAGATTTTAAAGCTAGTAAATATTTTGCTATATCAATAAATAGATGGAATTTAGATAAGCTTGTTCCTTCTGTTTTAGAAGCTCATAAACAATGTAAAGAAATAAATAAATTAGATAGTTAATTTTGTATTAATTTCTTAACCTTTTATAATCTCAAGCCGCTATCTTCAATCCAATCCCATAAATGTTGTGCAAATGATCGTCTGACAAATAGGTTAACTACATTTTCTTCTTTATGGTGTAGAATTACATCTATATGATTTAAAACTGTTTGAGTTGTTGATCCTTTTTTTTCTTTAAATTCATTAAAATTAAAGGGAGATCCTGCTGAAAAGATTTCATAAATATTTTTTCCTTTAAGTTCCAATTGAACAAATTGATCAGTTACATCAACAACAGCACCTAAATTCGTTTTTGAAATGCTATTAAATAACATTTCATATAGTTCGTATTTATTGTTATCTTTGTTTACAAGTTCATTTGAAACTATCATCCATTCATCTGGGCTAAGCCATATTGCTGTTAATTTATCACTCGTTGTTGAAGTGTTTGCCTCTGTAGGTAAGATCATATTAAGATTTTTACCAATATTTGTTAAAAATTCTCTTTTTTTACCTCTTAAATTAATTTTCATTACTGGTGATATTTCTTTTACTGAAATAATTTCTTGATTAATTTCATTTTTAATAACTGAATTGTAATTAAGCATTTAACCTCTCATTTTTTTCATCATAAAATACTGGATTTGCAACAGTGACATTAATATTTTTATTTTCCATGGGCACAAAAAGTTTTTTTCCCATCATATCTTTTCCACCTCTAACTACTGCAAGTGCTATTGATTTCTTTAGGTTTGGACTGAAATAACTTGATGTTACATGTCCTAGCATTTCAACCGGACTTTGATTTAACTCAGAAACTATTTGGGCTCCTTCTTCTAAAACTTCATTTGGATCCTCTGTTAATAAACCTACTAATTGCTTTCTATCTTCTCTCATTGTATCTGATCTATAAAGAGATCTTTTACCTATGAAATCGTATTTCTTCTTGCTTACTATCCAATCCATTTGAAGATCGATAGGGGTCATTGTTCCGTCAGTATCTTGACCTACAATAATGAAACCTTTTTCTGCCCTTAATAAGTGCATTGTTTCAGTTCCATAAGGCGTAATGTTAAATTCTTGACCTGCTTCCATACACTTTTCCCATAAATCTTTTCCATAACTTGCTTGAACATTTATTTCGTAGCTATGTTCTCCAGTAAAACTAATTCTCATTATTCTGCATTGGATATTACCTATATGAGCCTCTTTGAATGACATATGAGGAAAGTTTTCATCTGATAAATCTAAATCAGGAATTATTTTTTTAAGAATTTTTTTACTATTAGGTCCACATAAACTCGCTGTAGCGTAATGATCTGTTACAGAGGTTAAGTAAACATCAAGTTCAGGCCATTCTGTTTGAAGATAATCTTCAAGTTTTCCTAAAACATTCGCAGCACCACCAGTTGTTGTGGTCATGATATAATGATTTTCACCTAATCTTGTTGTAACTCCATCATCATAAACCATACCATCCTCGTTTAGCATTAGCCCATATCTACATTTTCCTATAGCTAATTTTGACCAAGCATTTGTATAAACTCTATTTAAAAATTCAGAAGCATCACTTCCTTGAATATCAATTTTACCAAGAGTAGAGGCATCTAATATACCGGCACTTTCTCTAGCAGCTTTACTTTCTCTTTGCACTGCTTGATGCATAGTTTCTCCGTTAATAGGGTAGTACCATGCTCTCTTCCATTGACCTACATTTTCAAATTCAGCTTTATTTTCAACATGCCAATCATTCATTGGCGTTCTTCTAAAAATATCAAAAAACTTTCCTACATTTCGACCTACAATAGTTCCAAATGTTAATGGTGTATAAGGAGGTCTAAATGTAGTAGTTCCTAATTCTCCCATTTTAACGCCGGCAGTATCTGCAATTATTCCTAATGCATGCATATTTCCTAGTTTACCTTGATCAGTTCCCATACCAGTAGTCGTGTATCTTTTAACGTGCTCAATAGATCTAAAACCTTCTCTTAATGCTAATTTGATATCTTTAGCTGTTGCATCGTTTTGATAATCTACAAATGGTTTAGTTTTGCCTATAGGTTTATCAGAAGGAAGTAACCAAATATTTCTTTTTGAATTTTCCTGATCGATCTCAACTCTAATATAATCTAAATCTGTTTCTTTAATATTTAGATTATCTTTAAGCTTTTGATTTAAATTATTAATGATTTCATCAATTTTAAAATCTCCACCACAAGATCCTACACTTATTTGATCGGATGTATTCTGATTTGGTAAGAAAATTTGTTTTTCCTCATTAAACTTAAGTTTACTACCTGATTGTGTATATAAATGTACAGCAGGTGTCCAACCACCAGCAACTCCCAAGCAATCACATGAAATAGAAATTTTACTTCCAGTCACTGAAGTACCATCATTAGATAGTTTCATGATTGAAATACTATTTAATCTTTTATAACCAGCTGTATCAACAATCGAATGCGACCAGTAAACTTTAATACCTGCTTCTTTTACTTTTTTTACAATTTTACTTTCAGATTGTTCTCTTATATCAATAATTGCCTCAACATTTATACCTTTGTTATATAGTGACAAAGCACTTTCGTAAGCACTATCATTATTTGTAAAAAATACATTTTTACTACCACAAGCAACTCCATAAAATTCACTGTATTTTTTAACAGCAGATGAAAGCATTATTCCTGGTCTATCGTTATTATTAAATATCAAAGGTCTTTCTAATGCACCTGTAGCTAAAATAACTTTCTTAGCTCTAATTTTAAGAAGTCTTTGTCTGATTTTATTTGTTTTATCTTTTGCCTCTAAATGATCAGTTAGATTTTCTCTAGCCAAAAGATAATTATATTGATGATAAGCAGCTACACTTGTTCTGGTTTTTATCTCAAGATTTTTGATATTTTTAAGTTCCTCTATTTCTTTTTTTAACCATTCAGAAGGAGTTTTATTATTAATTTTGTTAAATTCATTGTTTTCATAAATAGTTGAGCCACCAAGTTCATTTTTTTCATCAACTAACATCGTTTTAAAATTATTTTTAGCTGCATTTTTTGCTGCTAATATTCCTGATATACCTGCGCCTACTACCAATACATCACAGTGAATATTTCGGTGGTCATAAATGTCAGGGTCACTTGATGTTGGTGATTTCCCCAAACCAGCTGAGTGTCGTATAAAAAATTCATATTTCTCCCAGAAACTAGCAGGCCACATAAATGTTTTGTAATAAAAACCTGCTGGAAAAAAAGGGGAGAGAAAATTGTTTATTCCACCAATATCAAATTCTACACTTGGCCAACAATTTTGACTGGATGCCTCTAAACCTTCGTAAATCTCGACTTCTGTTGCTCTAACATTAGGTTCTGTTCTGTTGGTACCAGGATTTACTTGAACTATGGCATTTGGTTCTTCAGAACCAGAAGTCATAATTCCTCTTGGTCTATGATATTTAAAACTTCTTCCAACTAAATGAACATTGTTTGCAAGTAACGCTGAGGCTAACGTATCACCTTTAAACCCATGGTAAGTTTTGCCATTAAATTTAAAGGAAATTCTATTAGTTTCATCAATGTACTCACTGGATTTTACTCTTAAGTTTTTAGTCATTTTATTGAGCGGGTGGTTTTTCACCCATTTTATAAATTGCTTTTATTTCGTCGTTAGAAGTATCTCTAACCATATTAAACCATTTACGACAACCGTGTGCATGGTTCCATCTTTCAAATTGAACACCTTTAATATTTTTTCTCATAAATAAATATTCTGCCCACTCATCATCACTTAATTCTGTCGGTTGCTTAGGTCTTTCAATATGAGCTTCACCACCAGCTTTAAATTCTTGCTGATCTCGTTCTCCACAGTATGGACAGTTTATTAAAAACATTAATGAGCAACCGCTGCAGCGCCATGTTCATCAACAAGGTCTCCGCTTACAAATCTATTTAAATTAAATGCAGCATTAAGTTTGTGTGGCTCATCATTTGCAATAGTATGTGCAAACAAATCTCCAGATCCAGGGGTTGCTTTAAATCCTCCAGTACCCCAACCACAATTAAAGTATAATCCTTTAATTGAAGTTTTACTTAAAATTGGACTAGCGTCAGGACAAATATCTACTATTCCTCCCCATTGTCTTAACATTCTCATTCTACTGAAAATTGGATATAATTCTAAAATAGCATTTAATGTACCTTCAACTATTTGATGACTACCTTTTTGAGTATAAGAAACATAATCATCCGTTCCAGCACCAATGACTAATTCTCCTTTGTCAGATTGACTAACATAAGCATGCACTGCGTTAGACATTACAACTGTATCAATAATTGGTTTTACTGGTTCAGAAACTAAAGCCTGTAAAGGTTTACTTTCAAGTGGGAGTCTTAGACCAGCCATATTAGCTATTACACTAGAATGACCAGCTGCAACGACACCTACTTTTTTAGTTTTAATAAATCCTTTAGTTGTTTCTATTCCTTCAACACTATCTCCATTTCTTTTTATTCCTTTAACTTCACAATTTTGAATAATATCAACACCCATTTCATCAGCTCCTCTTGCATATCCCCAAGCAACAGCATCATGTCTTGCTGTACCAGCTCTTCGTTGTAAAGTTCCTCCTAAAACAGGGTATCTAATATCTGGTGATGTGTTTATAATTGGACAAAATTTTTTAACTTCTTCAGTGCTTAAGTAGACTGCATCAATTCCATTTAGTCTATTTGCATGTGTTCGTCTTTTTAAATCTCTAACATCTTGTAAATTATGCGCTAGGTTCATTACACCTCTTTGACTAAACATTACATTGTAGTTTAGTTCTTGAGATAAACCTTCCCAAATTTTTAATGCATGATCATATAATCCTGCACTTGCGTCCCATAAATAATTTGATCTAATAATTGTTGTATTACGTCCAGTATTTCCACCACCAATCCAACCTTTCTCAACTACAGCAATATTATTCATATTGTGTTTTTTTGCCAAATAGTAGGCTGTTGCTAATCCATGGCCACCACCACCAACAATAACTGCATCGTACTCTTTTTTAGGAGCAGGATCTTTCCAAGCTCTTTGCCAATTTTCATGATATGAAAGAGCATTTTTGATTAACGAAAATACTGAGTACTTATTTCTCATAATAATTGAATAATTACTTTATATATATTGAATTTTCAATACAATCGCTTAATACACAATGTCATACGGAAGAGTGGGTGAGAGGCTGAAACCAGTCGTTTGCTAAATGACCGTGCGAGGAAACTTGTACCGAGGGTTCGAATCCCTCCTCTTCCGCCACTAAAATAGAGGCTGATCTTTAAAAAAGTTTTTCATGGTCACAGGTCGTTGTTCCAAAATATATCTATAGACATTATAATTTTCCATTACACGCTGTACGTAATTTCTTGTTTCTCTAAATTTTATTAATTCAACCCAATCAACATAATCAACTTGTTTCTTTTGTGGATCTTTATTTATTTTTTTCCAATATTTAACTCTATTAGGTCCAGCATTATATGCAGCGACGGCAAAAGGGTAGGCACCATCATATTGTAGAATTAAACCTGCAATATAATGTGAACCTAAATTAATATTATATTCTGGATCAGTGGTTAATCTTGATTTTGAATAAGGAAGTTTAGCTTGTTTCGAAACTAATTTTGCGGTGTAAGGCATCAATTGCATTAATCCTTTTGCGCCTGCATGACTATTAGCCTCTAAATCAAATTCACTTTCTTGTCTAATTATAGATAAGATCAAAGCACTTTCTGGAATTTTTCTTTTATTAATATATTTAGGAGTGCTAATTATTGGGTAGTTGTATTTATTATGAAATCTTTTTTGATAAGATGCAATTTTTGAAACCTGAATAGCAAAATCATATCTGTTTATACTTGTAGCTAATTCTGCAGCCAAAACTTCACTACCTTTAGCTATATTGTCGTTAGCTAAATGTCTTAAAATATGTTTTGTGTATTTATCTTTCTTTAATTCATCTAGAAGATAAGAAATTTTTACAAGCTCTTTATTAAAAAATTGAATTCTATATTTTGGATCAATTTCCATGTCTTTATCTAACTCAAATTTTCCATTTGGATTTAATTTTAAAAAAGCTAGCTGACCATAGTAAGTAGTAAGATATTTTGTAGCTTCTCTGTACCAATTATTTGATTGCTCTCTTTCGCCTATTTTTTCATAAGCTCTTCCAAGCCAATACGCACCCCTAGATAAACTTATTGGATAACTAACATTTTCATAAAAATTTTTAAAATGATTTTTAGCAGTCAAAGGATCGTTTAAAAAACTTAATGCTATCCATCCACTCATCCATTCAGCAGCCGCAAATTCAGATCCTTCAGTCATTCCATGATTGCTTGAAATTTTATATGAAGCTTCATATTTCTTTTTATAAAGCAATGCTCTTGAGATAATTTCTCTTTCTTTCCACCATTTATCAGGTCTAACTAAATATTCTTTATCATTTCTTATTTTCAGTAATATTTCAGCTGATGAATCTACACGTCCTTTTTTTCTTCTCCATTTCAATCGATCATAGTTTAATCCAGCATCATTCTTAAATTTTTGAGGAACATTTGCTATGGCTTGATCAACCCCATAGCCTTTACTCATTAAAAGATGTCTTGCATTATATAAAAGTTCGTAATCTTTTGGCAGATATCTTATTAACCTTTGTAAATCCCAACGATCTCCGTTCCAAGCTAAATAATCAGCTCGTTTGATATAGTCATCTGCATTTAAATATTTTTTATATTTTTTTCTAAAATATTTTAATTCATTTTTGGATAAATCCGCTTTTATCCAACCTTCTTTAATTAGTTTTATACCCTTATTTTTGTCACCAATTAAAACATGACTTTCTCCAAGTATCATTTTTCCATAGCCGCTTAATGGACTTTTTTCTCCAAACCAATTTATTATTTTTTTTGGTGAAACACTTTCTGTAGACAATTTATGTTCAGCTAGATATCTAATTCTGTCTATTCTAGGATAATCAGAATTTTTATTTAAAAACACTTGATAATCGTAAAATGACGCCTGGTTACCAGACGTTAAAAGATGTCTCCATTGTATAAAATTATAAATAGATTTGTCTTTTGCTTTTTTTGCTATTTTAAGTGCAGAAGACCATTTACTCTTCTGCATTTCTGAAATAGATTTTTTAGCTAACCCGAAGTCTTTTTTACTATAATATCTTGAAATCTTAATATTCTTAGCTGTGCTAGTACCAGCTATAGTTGGTTTTTTTTTTGGTATTTTAAAACTTAATTTTTTTTCTTTTAAAACCAACTCTTTTTTAACAATCACTTCTTCGATTTCAATTTCTTTGGTTTTTGAGGGTTTCTTTAAGGGTTTAAGAATATTTATAGATATTTTTTTTTGAATTTCTTCTTTACTCAAAACAGGTTTCTTTAAGGGTACAAGTGAATTGATTTCGGCAAAGAGATTATTTGAAAACATTAATATTGCTGCAGTGAAACCTAAAAATAATATTTTTTTGAGCATAATCTTTTAGTATATGAATCTTTAAACTATGTTATAAGTATTTATGTTTAAAGGATCAAATGTTGCTTTAATTACACCATTTAAAAATAATGGTCTAGATGAGGAAGCATATATAAAATTAATCCATTTCCACATTGATAATGGCACCAATGGTCTTGTTCCAGCTGGTACAACAGGTGAATCTCCTACGTTAAGTCATGATGAGCATCAAAGAGTAATAGATTTATGCATAAAAGAAAGTAATGGAAAAATTCCAGTTATTGCTGGTACAGGTTCCAACTCAACAGAGGAGGCTATTTCTTTAACCACACATGCAGAAAAAGCAGGAGCTAACGGTGCTTTGATAGTTACACCTTATTACAACAAACCAACCCAAGAAGGCTTGTATCAACATTATAAAGCAATTAATGACAAGTGTGGCATTCCAATTATAATTTATAATATTCCTGGTAGATCTGTGATTGATATGTCAGTGGATACAATGGCCAGACTGTATGAATTAAAAAATATAGTTGGAGTTAAAGATGCAACAGGTGATTTAGATAGAGTTAATCAGACACTTGCAAAAATGGGTAAAGATTTTATTCAATTAACAGGAAATGATGATAATGCTTTTGAATTTAATAAACGTGGGGGAGTAGGTACTATCAGTGTAACAGCTAATATTGCACCTAAACTTTGCTCAGATTTTCAAAAATTCTCTAAATCAGACACAGATAACGAAATGAAAGAAGCAGAAAGATTAGATAAAATATTACAACCAGTTCATCACTCAATGTTTGTTGAGAGCAATCCTAGTCCTGTAAAATATGCTGCAAAACTTTTAGGACTTTGTGATGACAATGTGAGACTACCACTTGTAAAAGTAACAGACACAACAAAAGAAATTGTAAAAAAAACTCTTCAGTCTGCTAAGTTAATTTAATGAACAAAAAAACCAATCCTGGTTTGAAAATCATTTGTTTAAATAGAAAAGCTAGTTTTAATTATTTTTTTGAAGATCTTTTTGAAGCTGGAATTGTTTTAAAGGGATCAGAGATTAAATCAGTAAGAGAGGGCAAGGTCAATATCGCTGAGTCTTATGCTGTTGAAAAGGGAGGTGAAATTGTTTTAATTAATTCACATATATCTCCATACAAGCAAGCCAGTTACTCTAATCACAACCCAATAGATGATAGAAAATTGCTTCTTAATAAAAAAGAAATAAATAAATTGATCGGTAAAATGCAAAGAGATGGTTTCACATTAGTTCCAACAAAAATGTATTTTAAAAAAGGAAAAGCTAAAATAGAACTAGCTGTTGCAAAAGGGAAAAAGCAATATGATAAAAGAGCAACAAAAAAAAGTAGAGATTGGAACCGTGAAAAGGCAAGATATATTAGAAAATCAAGCTAAAATTGTTTTTTTAGGAATAGGTTCAAATTTAGGTATAAGGAAAAGAAATATAGAAAAAGCAAAATTTTTATTAGCAGAACATAGCTTAGATGTTCTCGCGGTATCCAGTTATTATGAAACCCCTTCCTGGCCTGACCCACGAAAACCTAAGTTCCTAAACATAATTTTAAAATTAAAATGTTATTACAGTCCTCAAGAACTATTAAAAATATGTAAATCTATAGAAAATCAATTAGGTAGAAAAAAAGCGGAAAAAAATGCTCCTCGTACATGTGATTTAGATATAATCGATTTTAATAATTTGGTATCAAAAAAAAACTCTAAGATTAATTTACCTCATAAAATGATGCACAAAAGAAACTTTGTATTATTTCCATTATTTGAGATTCAAAAGAATTGGATCCATCCTTATAAACAAATTGATGTTAAAACCTTGATTTCTCAGCTTCCTGATAGAGACATTAGATCTATTAAACAAATTTGATTTAATGGTATAATATTAATTATGCTTAATTCAAACGAACTTATAAATAAAGTTAAGGATTACAATAAATTTCTTAATCCTGAAAAATTGGATAAAGCATATAATTTTGCTGTTAAAGCACATAAGAGTCAAAAAAGAGCTTCGGGTGATCCTTATTCTGTTCACCCAATTGAGGTTGCAAATATTTTAACTGAATTAAAATTAGATAGCGCTACAATTACAACGGGTCTGTTGCACGATACTATAGAAGATACTTTTGCAACTTATGAAACTATCAAACAAGAATTTGGTGATGAGGTTGCTGATTTAGTCGACGGTGTAACTAAAATTTCTGCATTTGAAAATTCAGCTGGAGCTAATTCTAAAGTTGAGAATTTCAGAAAATTAATTTTAGCAACATCAAAAGATATCAGAGTTCTGTTAGTGAAAATTGCCGATCGACTGCATAATATGAGGACCATTAAAGCAATTACAAAAGAAGATAAAAGAAAAAGGATAGCTCAAGAAACTATGGAAATTTATGCCCCATTAGCTGATAGAATGGGAATGCATAGAATAAGAGACGAACTTGAGGATTTATCTTTTGAAATTTTAAATAATGATGCAAGAAAATTAATAAAAAAAAGACTTGATGAAATAAAATTGGATAGAAAAGATTTATTTGAAGAACAATCTTTTGAGTTAAGTGAAATATTGAATGATAATGAGATTAATGCAGAGATTCATGGTAGAGAAAAAACACCTTTTTCAATTTGGAGAAAAGTCCAAAAAAAAAGAGTTTCCCTTGAACAAATAACAGACATTATTGGATTTAGGATAATTTTAAAAAACGTAGACGATTGTTACAAAACTCTCGGGATTTTTCATAAAAAATGGAATTGTATACCGGGAAAATTTAAAGATTATATTTCATCTCCAAAAATAAATGGTTATAAATCTATTCATACTTCTGTAATTGGTTCAAATAAAAAACCAATAGAAATTCAAATTAGAACACATGAAATGCACGAATTTGCAGAGAGAGGTGTTGCATCTCATTGGCAGTATAAATCTTCTGAAAAATTTAACTCTTTAAGCTGGAAGGAGTATGATTGGTTAAAAGATCTTGTTGAGATTATAGAAAAAAATGAAAACCCTGAAGACTCATATGAGTATACAAAACTACAAATGTTTCAAGAAAACGTATTTTGTTTCACACCAAAAGGTTCAGTAATTAAATTACCTAAAGACGCAACAGCCATAGATTTTGCATATGCTGTTCATACTAAAATTGGTAATTCAGCAGTTAGTTGTGAAATTAATGGAAACAAAAGCGAATTACAAACTATTTTAAGAAATGGTGATCGAGTAAATATTATAACATCTAAAAATAATTCACCGTCACTTCACTGGATACCAACAACTAAAACAGGTAAAGCTAGAGCAGCAATAAGAAGATATTGGCATGATAAAGGAGAGCAAAAAGAGGAAAAAACAAAAAAATACAATACCACTCTATGGATGTCATTACCTGATAAACCAGGTCAATTAGGAGATATAAGCTCACTAATTGGAAGTCATAAATTAAATATATCGAGCTTAGAAATGGTTGGTAAAAATCCCAATTATATTAATTTTAAATTCAAATTAATTATTAGAAACCTTAAGAACTTTACTAATTTTATTGCAGAGCTAAAACAAAAGAGTATAAAATTTAAGATAATTAGACACGAAGAAAAAAGAAATGCTTTCACTCAAAAAATCCTTAAGTATTTTAAAAAAAACTAATGCATTATTAGAAGGTCACTTTGTTTTATCCTCAGGTCTACATTCTTCAAAATATATTCAATGTGCAAAACTTTTAAGTTACCCTAATTTAGCTGATAAAATTTGCAAATCCTTAGCAAAAAAAATTAAAAAAAAATTTAAAAAAATTGATTTAATATTAGCTCCTGCAATGGGGGGGGTAATTATTGGATATGAAATAGGAAAATTGCTTAAAAAAGAAACAATTTTTTGCGAAAGAGTAAATGGTAAATTTACTCTCAGAAGAGGTTTTAATATTAAAAAAGGTACAAGAGTATTAATTATAGAAGATGTAATCACTACGGGAAAATCAAGTTTGGAGTGTGTTAAATTGATTAAAAAATCAAAAGCAAAATTAATTGGATTTGCATCCATTATTGATCGATCAACCAAACAATCTTTAAAAATAAAAACTGGAATAACATCTCATTTAAAAATTGATGTTCCAACTTATAAAGCAAATAAATTACCACAAGAACTTAAATCTATACCAATAACAACTCCAGGAAGCAGATTTATTAAGTGAAAAGGTTAGGTGTAAATATAGATCATATTGCAACTCTACGAAACGCTCGTGGAGAGAAACATCCAGATCCACTATACGCAGCCAAAAAAGTTATTAGTTATGGAGCCGATTCCGTAACAATACATTTAAGAGAAGATAGAAGGCATATAAATGATATTGATGCAAAAAAAATCTGTGGTTTAAGAAATGTACCTGTAAACCTTGAAATTTCTATGAACAAAGAAATTGTTAATAAAGTACTTAAGATAAAACCAAATTTTATCTGTTTAGTTCCAGAAAATAGAAAAGAAATTACTACCGAAGGAGGCTTAAATATAAAAAAAAATCTTAATAAATTAGATAAAATTATTAAAAAATTTAAAAAAGCAAAGATAAGAACAAGTTTATTCATTAATCCTTCCTCAAATGACATTAGACTTGCTAAAAAATTAAATGCTGATTGTATTGAAATACATACTGGAAAACTAGCAAACCTAGTTAAATCAAAAAAAAATTATTCTAATGAATTAAACAGAATTAAAAAAAGTACAAAATTAGCATCAAGTTTAAATATAGAAGTTCATGCTGGTCATGGTTTAGATTATAAAACCACGAAAATGTTAACAAAAATAATAGAAATTGAGGAGTATAATATTGGACATTTTATAATTGGAGAGTCAATATTTGATGGATTTTCAAAAGTAATTAAAAACTTTAAAAAAATTATAAAAAAATAAATGAAAATTCTTGGTATTGGTGTTGATATTGTTGAAAATAAAAGAATTCAAAAATCGATTAAAAATCCTTTATTTAAAAAAAGAATTTACTCATCTAAAGAATTGAAACAATCTAATGCTTCAAGCAATAAAGTAGCTTATTTTTCAAAGAGATTTGCTGCAAAAGAAGCATTTTCTAAAGCTCTTGGCACAGGTTTTCGTATGAATTTAAATTTTAAAGATATAGAAGTTGCTAATAACAAAATGGGAAAGCCTTATTATGTTAAAAATAAAAAAATTACAAAAATCATTCAAAAAAACTTTAAAATCAAAAATTTTAAATGTTTTCTATCAATTTCGGATGAAAAAAATTATTCAACAGCATTTACTATTATTCAAACATCATGAAATTAGATAAAAATTTTTTTTCAGAAAATATAAAAACTTTAATTTATGCATTAATAATTGCAGTTATAATTAGATCACTTTTAGTACAACCATTTTATATTCCATCATCATCCATGGAACCTACTTTATTAGTAGGTGATAGGTTGTTTGTAACAAAATATACCTATGGATATAGCAAACACTCATTTCCTTTTAGTCCTCCAATATTAAACAAAAGAATTATGTTTAGTAGTCCTGAAAGAGGTGATGTAATTGTATTTAAAACACCAGCAGATAATCGTACAGATTACATTAAAAGATTAATTGGTTTACCTGGTGATAAAATTCAATTTATAGACTCTAATTTATATTTAAATAATTCTGAAATTCTTAAATCTAAAATTAATAACAAAACTACAATTTTCTGTGGTGACAAAAGTATTGATGTTTATAGATT
Organism: Candidatus Pelagibacter sp. FZCC0015; assembly: GCF_007833635.1. NCBI lineage: Bacteria > Pseudomonadati > Pseudomonadota > Alphaproteobacteria > Candidatus Pelagibacterales > Candidatus Pelagibacteraceae > Candidatus Pelagibacter > Candidatus Pelagibacter sp. FZCC0015. The sequence continues at coordinate 1,248,835 of NZ_CP031125.1, read as the reverse complement.
TGAAGAAAAACTTTCAAATGGTAAAAAATTTCATACTGTTTATTTAAAAGATTATACCTATCAAAATTCTGATGTGTTTACTGTACCAAAAGATCATTATTTCTTTTTAGGGGATAACAGAGACTGTTCTAAAGATAGCAGGTACTTAACAAGTGTTGGATATGTGCATAAAGATAATTTAGTAGGAAAAGCTCAATTTATATTTTTCTCTTCAGATAAAAGAATAGGAAGTTTTGTTGAATTTTGGAAATGGCATAAGTCAATAAGATTTAATAGAACCTTTAATAAAATTAATTAATGAAAATTAATTATCAAAGTTTAGAAAAAAAAATTGATTTAAAATTTAAAAATAAAGATCTACTTATTCAAGCCCTCACGCATAAAAGCTTTAATCCAAATGAAAATAATGAAAAGATAGAGTTTCTAGGCGATAGAGTTCTTGGTTTAGTCATAGCAAAAAAACTTTTAGAAATTTATCCAGGAGAAAAAGAGGGTATTCTTGATAAAAAATTTGCATCGCTAGTTAATAAAAAAACTTGTCTGGATATAGCAAAAAAAATCAATTTAGCTAGCTATGTTAAAACATTTAACTCCAACAATAGAAAAATAAAAATTGAGGACAAAATAATATCTGATAGCTGTGAAGCATTAATTGGTGCTATTTATCTTGATAAAGGTTTTACAATAGTTGAAAAAACAATTTTAAACTTGTGGCAAGATCATATTGAAAAAAGTGTAGTTACAGAAATAGATGCAAAAACAAAGTTACAGGAATTAACTTTAAAAAACTTTAAAAAATTACCTACTTATAAATTAATTTCAAATACAGGTCCAAGACACAAACCCATATTTAAAGTTGGAGTAAAATTGCCTAATACAAAATATTTTATAGCGACTGGAAAATCAAAGAAAGAAGCTGAGCAAAATGCCGCTATAGAATGTTTAAAAAATACAAATAAAAAATGAATTGGTCAGACGAAGGATTTTTAATAAGTAAAAATAGATATAATGAAAATTCATTAATTGCTGAATTATATACAAAACATAAAGGAAAGATATCCGGAATTATATTTGGCGGTACTTCAAAAAAAATTAAAAATTATCTTCAGCTTGGTAATAAACTCCATGTTAATTACAATTCTAAAAATGAAAACAGAATAGGTTATTTTAAAATTGAAATTTTAAATGCTTATACTCCATTATATTTTGATCATAAGCAAAAGTTATCCTGTATCACATCTGCTATGAATTTGATCAAAATATTAACAGCAGAGTCTCAATCTAACGATAAAGTTTATTTTATAATTCAAAATTTATTTTTAATTTTAAAAGAAAAAGATTGGATAAAAAAATATATATTTTGGGAATTAGAATTACTTAAAATATTAGGATACGACTTAGCCCTTGAAAATTTAGTTGAAAAAGATTTAGAAGGTAACAAAACTGTATATTATGCAAGTTCTTTAAATGAAAAAAAATATGTACCTAATTTTTTGATTGAAAAAGATATAGAAGTTAATGATCTTGGTACTTTATTGAACGGTTTGAAATTGGTAGGCGATTATTTGGATAAAACTATATTAAGACCAAATAATTTAAATTATCCAAATAGCAGGTTGTTATTCTTAAATACGTTAAAATAATTATTTTATTATTTTATCAATTCTATCAGCGTAATAGCTTACTATAGCATTGGCACCAGCTCTCTTAAAAGCAACTAAGCTTTCATATATAGCATCTTTATTAATCAATTTTTTTGTTATAGCTGTTTCAATTAAGCTGTATTCTCCTGATACTTGATAGGCAAATACAGGTAATTTAAATTTTTCTTTAATTGATTTTATTATGTCTAAGTAGGGCATACCTGGTTTAACCATTACCATATCAGCACCTTCTTTAATATCTAATGCAACTTCTCTTAAAGCTTCATCAGAATTTCTATAATCCATCTGATAAGTTTTTTTATTTCCTTTTAAAGAACCTTTAGATCCGACAGCATCTCTAAAAGGTCCATAAAAGCTTGAGGCATATTTTGCAGCGTACGATAATATTTGAACATTTTGGAATTTGTTTTTATCTAAAGCTTTTCTTATTTTTCCTATTCTGCCATCCATCATGTCTGAAGGTGCCAGTACATCACAACCCATCTCAGCTTGTAGTAATGATTGATTGATCAAAACCTCAATTGTTTCGTCATTTAATATAATGTTAGACTTGATCAAACCATCATGACCATGTGATGTGTAAGGATCTAAAGCAACATCGCACATTATACCGATTTGGTTTTTGTATCTTTTTTTGACTTCTTGTATCGCTTTACAAACTAAATTATTTTCATTTAGTGATTCTGTTCCCAATTCATCTTTTTTTGAGTTTTGTGTCTTTGGGAAAAGAGCTATCATTGGTATTCCTAATTTTATTGCTTTATCCACAATTTGGCTCAATCGATTAATTGTATACCTGTAAACGCCAGGCATTGATGAAATCTCTTGTCGTTTATTTGACCCTTCAATTAAAAAAATAGGGAGTATAAAATCATTTGGACTTAAGGTATTTTCTTGAATCAATCTTCTTGACCAAGGATCTTTTCTGCTTCTTCTGAGTCTAAGACTAGGATATTTACCAATAATCATGTTTTAATTTACTTTTAAATTGCGACAAATGTAATATACACATATACAAAAAAAAGAGTAGAAAGCAATCACGATGGCGACAGAAAACTCAAAAGTTGTAGACTTAAACATCAAAAAAGAAGATAGGATTTTGGACTTTAGTGATTTCCAGAAACAAGAAATTAAGTTTGATATAGAGAAATTACAAGAAGCATATCACCAGATAGTTAAGATTAAAAAATTTGAAGATGCAGGTGTTACTCACTTTGGTGCTATATCTCTAACTCAAATACCTGGTGATCCAGATTCAATAAAAGGTAATAAAGCTCGTGGAGTATACTGGACTAAACCTGACAAATCAGGAAAAGAAGTTTCTAGAGATGAAATGATTGATGAATCATCTTACTCAGAATTTATTAAAGACTATGATAACACATATTTTAAAGAGGTTTATGATGTCCTTTCAAAAAAATATAAACTTGGAAGAGTTAGGATTCTTTTAAAAGAGCCTAGATCAACTTTAAGTTGGCACAGAGATCCTGAACCAAGATTACATATACCTATTATAACAAACCCTGGTTGTTTAATGGTAATTGATAATGTTGCTAAACATATGCCTGCTGATGGTTCAGTTTGGGTTACAAACAATACTAAGTATCACAACGCATTTAATGGTGGAGAAGAGAATAGAATACATTTAGTTGCTTGTGTTTTAGATTACAAATTTAATTAATTTGAGAAAAATATTTATTTCATCAGATCACGCTGGATTTAAATTAAAAGAAACAATCAAAGATTATTTAAGGAATAACAAAGTAAAATTTGAGGATCTTGGTCCCAAAGATGATAGCAGTGTTGATTATCCTGACTATGCTCACAAAGTTGCTAGAAAAGTCAAATCAAGAAAGAGTAATGTTGGTATTTTAGTGTGTGGATCTGGGACTGGAATGAATATTGCGGCAAATAAGCATAAAAATATTCGCGCTGCACAATGTTTTAATCTAAAATCAACGAAATTATCCAGATTGCATAACGATGCAAACATCATTACATTAGGGTCACGGTTGATAACCAAAAAAAATGCTTTGAAATTTGTAAGTGTTTTTTTAAATACTAAATTTGATGGTGGTAGACACTTGAGAAGAGTTAAGAAAATATAATTATGTCGAGCGAAAAAAGTTATTTAAACGATAGTTATAAAAGTTTTTTTGAGGATAGTTTATCTGTAAAAGATCCTGAACTTTATAAAGCTATTAAAGATGAATTAATAAGACAACAGCAACATATTGAGCTAATTGCGTCTGAAAATATAGTATCTCAAGCAGTATTAGAAGCACAAGGATCAGTTTTAACTAACAAATATGCCGAAGGTTATCCTGGCAAAAGATATTATAATGGTTGCGAGCATGTTGATGTAGCAGAAAACCTTGCCATTGAAAGATTAAAAAAATTATTTAATTGCAAATTTGCAAATGCTCAACCACACTCAGGTGCGCAAGCTAATGGAGCAGTGTTTTTAGCCTTATTAAGCCCAGGTGATACATTTATGGGTATGAGTTTAAATTCAGGTGGCCACATTACTCATGGATTAAAAATTTCAATGTCTGGTAAATGGTTTAATGCTGTAGGCTATGATGTAGATAAAGAATCTGAGTTGATAGATTATGATAATGTTGAAAAACTTGCATTAGAACATAAACCAAAATTAATAATTGCGGGTGGGAGTGCTTATTCTAGAGTAATTGACTTTAAAAGATTTAGAGAGATTGCAGATAAAGTTGGAGCATACTTGATGGTTGATATGGCTCATTTCTCAGGTTTAGTTGCTGGTAAAGGATACCCTAATCCCTGTGATTATGCTCATGTGGTTACTTCTACAACTCATAAGGTTTTTAGAAGTGCAAGAGGAGGAATAATTTTAACTAATCACGAAGAACTTGCTAAAAAATTTAATACAGCTGTTTTCCCTGGTTACCAAGGAGGTCCTTTAATGCATATTATTGCTGCAAAAGCAGCTGGCTTTCTTGAAGCGCTACAACCAGAATTTCAAGATTACATTAAATCTGTATTAGCAAACGCTAAAATGTTAGCAGAAACTTTAAAAAATAATGGATTTAAAATTTACTCAGATGGGACAGATACACATTTGATGTTGGTTGATTTAAGACCCTACAATGTAAAAGGAAATCTTGCTGCAGAGAGTTTATCTAGAGCAAATATTACATGTAATAAAAATGGTATTCCATTTGATACAGAAAAACCCATGATTACATCTGGAATAAGATTAGGAACTCAAGCGGCTACAACTCGTGGATTTGGTTTAAATGAGTTTAAAACAGTAGGTGAATTAATAACAAAAACTTTAAAAGGTTTATCTGAAAATCCAACAGATAATAGCAAAATAGAAAACGAAGTAAAAAATGAAGTTATTTCTTTAACTTCTTCATTTCCGATATATAAGAACCTTTAGTAAATGATTTGTCCGTGCGAAAAAAAAGGTGATACATCTGTTGTAGACTCACGTCCAACTGAAGATGGTACCGCAATAAGAAGAAGAAGATTATGCATATGCGGTGAAAGATTTACTACATTTGAGAGAATTCAATTTAGAGAATTGATGGTTGTAAAAAAAAATGGAAGAAAATCATCATTTGACCGTGATAAATTATCTAAATCAATCTACATAGCTCTAAAAAAAAGACCAATAGATACGGCTACAATAGAAAAATTCATCAGTAACATTTCAAGATCTCTTGAAGAACTAGGACAAGGAGAGATATCAACAAATACAATTGGGACAATGGTTATGGATGGATTAAAAGATTTAGACCCAGTTGGATATGTAAGATTTGCATCTGTATATAGAAACTTTAGAGAAGAAAAAGATTTCGTACAATTCGTGGACAAGCTTGATGTCTACAAAAAAAGATAAATTTTCATCAAAAGATAAATTTTACATGGAATTAGCCTTGGACTTGGCTAAATCTCGTCATGGACAGACAGGATCAAATCCTTCTGTAGGCTGTCTTATTGTCAAAAATGATAAAATTATTTCCATAGGACAAACCTCATTTAATGGAAGACCACACGCTGAATTTAATGCGATTAAAAATAGTTTTGATGAATTAGAAGGCTCAAAAATGTATGTTACTTTAGAGCCATGTTGTCATCATGGATTAACACCACCATGCACTGATGCGATAATAAAATCAAAAATTTCTGAGGTTATATATTCTGTTACCGACATAGATAAAAGAGTAAGAAATAAAAGTTTTAAAATTTTAAAGTCAAAAAAAATAATTGTAAAAAAAGGTTTATTAAAAAGCAAAATTGAAAGTTTTTATTTACCTTATTTTTTTAATAGAAAGAAAAAATTACCTTTTGTTACTGGCAAAATAGCTATTTCAAAAAATAATATTATTTACAGCAAGAATCAAAAAAAAATTACAAATTCTTACTCAGATAAGTTTACACACATGTTGAGATATCAAAATGATAGTTTGATGATTACTCACAAAACACTAAATAAAGATAATCCAAAACTAAATTGCCGTTTGAAAGGTTTTGAAAAATTTTCTCCAAAAAGAATTATTTTAGACAACAAGTTAAATTCTAAAATAAATAGTTATATAATTAAATCCTCTAATAATAAAAATACTTTAATATTTTATAATAAAGCTGACAAATCAAAAATTTCAAAATTTAAAAGAAAAGGAATACATCTAATTAAATCTCGAGTTGATAGAAATAACAGATTTGACATTAAATTAATTTTGAAAAAATTATATAATTATGGGTGCAGAAATTTACTAATCGAAGGGGGAGATAAATTAACAAATTCACTGATTAAGGATAAAATATTTAATAAATTTTATTTATATAAAAGTCCAAAAAACCTCTCTAAAAACTTCGAATATTTGAAATTTAGTAGTCAAAATATATTAAATCAAAAATATAAAACAAAAATTAATCTAAATCTCAATTTACGAAAAGACATAATAACACTATATAGTTAGAAAAAAATGTTTAACGGAATAATTTATAACCAAGGTACAATTACTAAAATTATTAAAAGACCTAAAGGTCTTAATATTTTTGTTAAAAGTAATGTTAAAGTATCCAATAAAGACATGGGCTTGTCAGTTGCTTGTGATGGTGTTTGTCTAACTTTAATTTCATATAAATCCAAAATTATGGAATTTTATCTTTCGAAAGAAACAATAATTCGATCAAAATTCAAATTTTTAAAAATAAAAGATAAAATAAACTTAGAATTACCTTTAAAATACGGTACAAAAATTTCAGGACATATTTGTCAAGGACATGTTGATACTGTTGGTAAAGTATTAAGTATTAAAAAAATAGATAAATCATTTCTTTTTGACTTTGATTTACCTAAAAAGGAAAGAAAACATTTAATAGAAAAAGCATCAATCTGTGTGAATGGTATTTCTCTTACAATTTCAAAAGTGACTAAAAAAGGTTTCCAAATTTGGATTATCCCTCACACCTACAAAGAAACGAATTTATCAACTTTAAAAAAATCTAGTTTAGTTAACATAGAGATAGATATCTTGTCTAAATACGTTAGGAATTATTTTAATGGAAAAAAATAATTTTGCGTCAATAGAGTCAATTATTAGTGTGGCTAAAAAAGGTGGTATGTTTATTTTAGTAGATGATGAAAAAAGAGAAAATGAAGGAGATTTAGTTATTTCAACCTCGGACACAAATGCAAAGAACATTAACTTCATGGCAAAATACGGGCGAGGCTTGATTTGTTTAGCACTTGATTCACTTCAAGCAAAAAGATTAAATTTATCTTTAATGTCTCCAGTAAATCAATCAAGAAACAAGACAGCATTTACAATTTCTATTGAAGCAAAAAAAGGAATAACAACAGGTATATCTGCTAAAGATAGAGCGAAAACAATCAAAATTGCTTCAAAAAAAAATGTAAATAAAAGTGAAATTGTTTCACCTGGTCACGTGTTTCCAATTATTGCTAAAGATGGTGGTGTTCTTGTTCGAGCAGGACACACTGAAGCTTCAGTTGATATATCTAAATTAGCAAAAAAAAATAACTCAGCTGTAATTTGTGAAATCATGAATGAAGACGGTACAATGGCGAAAGGTCAGCATTTATTCAATTTTGCAAAAAAACATAAATTAAAAATTGGAAAAATAGAAGATCTGATCGCATATAGGCTAAAAAAAGAAAAACTTATTAAACTTAAAAAGCAAAGCAAGATTGATGTAAAAAATCAAAAATACAATATTAGAATTTATGAGAATCTTTTAGATGGTTCAGAGCACTTCGCATTAATAAAAGGTAAAATAAAAAAAGGTATTACTCCACGAGTAAGAGTAATTTCTTCTAATGTTGTACAAAATTATCTAATAAATCAATCACTACCAAATTCATTTAACAAGACTTTAAATTATTTTAAAAAATATCAAAATTGCGTTTTAGTTTTTATCAAAGATTCAAATTTAAAATCAGTAACTCAGACTTTAAAAGATTATAAAAACAAAGACTTTTATAAAAAAGGAAATGATAAGTTAATAAGAAATTATGGTATAGGAGCTCAAATTATTAAAGACTTAAAAATTAAAAACATGATATTAATCACCAAATCACCAAAAAAAGTTATTGGTCTTGATGGTTATGGTATAAAAATTACAAAACAGGAATTAATTTGATGAAAAAAAAATATTTAATTGTTGTAGCAGATTATTATAAAGATATTGCTGATGGTTTAATAAGCAGTGCTCTAAAAATAATTCCAAAAAAAAATATAATAAAAATTATTAAAGTACCTGGTGCTTTTGAAATTCCAGTTACAATCTCTAAAAATTTAAATAAATATGATGGTTTTTTAGCTTTAGGATGTGTAATTAAAGGTCAAACTCCGCACTTTGATTTTATTTCTCAAGCTTCAACAGATGCTATAATGAAATTATCTATAGATAGTAAAAAACCAATTGGAAATGGAATAATTACCTGTCTTAATATGGCTCAAGCAAGAGCAAGAAGAAAAAAAGGTGCTGAAGCTGCAGAAGCTGTGATTTCAGTTTTGTCTCAAAAATGAGAACTCATTTTAATCCAAAAAATAACCCTAGAGTTATAATTATTCAGAAATTATATGGTAAATTTTATAATGAAGATGATGCTTTAGATTTTCCAAAACACAGATTTAAAAAATTTATTAAAGATATTGTTTTAGGCACGATAGAAAGAAACGATCTTATTTTAGATGAATTAAATAATAAATTAGGAGATGAATTCGTATTTGAAAAATTAGATAAAGTTTTTCAAACAATTTTAAAAGCAGCAACTTATGAATTTATGTATAAGCCAAATTTATCTATAAATATAATTATTAAAGAATATTTAAATTCATCTAATTTTTTTCTTGAAGATTCACAAACAAAGTATCTTAATGCTTTATTAGATAACGTTGGAAAAAAATTAAGATCTAACAATGCATGAATTTGATCTAATAAATAATTATTTTTTTAAAATAGCTAAAAAAAATAAATCTGCTCTTAACCTAAATGATGATGTTTTTTTTGATAAAAAAAGAGGTGTTGTTATATCTGTTGATACATACAATATTGGTACGCATTTTTATGATTTTAAATCCCCAGATTTAGTAATTAAAAAAATATTAAGATCATCAGTTTCTGATTTAATTTGTAAAGGTGTAAAACCAAAGTTTTATTTTATTTCTGGTTCTGGTAATAAAAAAACATTTACAAAAAACAATTTATATAAAATCTCAAAATCACTTAAATCAGAACAAAATAAATTTAATATTGACTTATGTGGTGGTGACACAACTTTTTCAAATAAACTAAGTTTCACAATCACTTCATTAGGATATGCGAATAAAATAATTTATCGTAATAAAGCTAAATTAAATGATGACATTTATGTTACAGGAAATTTGGGAGATAGTTATATAGGTCTTAAAGTATTAAGTAATAAAGCTAGATTTAAAAATAAAGACAAATTATTTTTTTTAGATAAATATTACAAACCAGAGTTACCTTTAAATTTAACAAAATATTTATTAAAATTTGCAAACAGCTCTATCGATGTTTCAGATGGATTAATTGATGATTTGGCAAAAATGATTAATAGACAAAGTTTATCATTTCACTTGTTTGAAAATAAAATACCTGTTTCCAATAAATTGAGTAATTTAATTAAAAAACAAAGATTGAATAAAATTAATCTAATTTCTAATGGAGATGATTATCAGGTGTTATTTACTGCAAATATTAATAAAGCTAGAATCATTCAAAAAGCTTCTAAAACAACTGGAATTAAAATAACTAAAATTGGTAAAATTGTATCTGGTAAACATAGATCTTTGATATTCGATGAAAAAGGCAAGCAAATACGAGCTAAAACCAAAGGTTATATTCATCAGTTTTAGAAGTTAATCGTTGTCTTTTCTATCTTTTTTTGTATTGTGCGGGCTTAAAAATTTAACAACCAACAACTTAAGGTTATTATGAGCGGAACAGTCGAAACAATACTATTATACACAATTGGAGCTGGTTTATTATCTATCGTTTATGGATTTTTAACTGGTAAAAACATTCTTAATTCAAGTGCAGGAAATGCAAAAATGCAAGATATTGCATCTGCAATTCAAATTGGTGCAAAGGCATATTTAGCAAGACAATATAAAACTATTGCTATTGTTGGTGCTGTAGTTTTAGTAATTGTAAGTATTGCATTTAGTCCACTAGTAGGTCTTGGTTATCTAATAGGTGCTGCATTATCAGGTATTGCTGGTTACGTAGGAATGTTAGTTTCTGTAGAAGCTAACGTTAGAACAGCTGAAGCATCAAGAAAAGGTTTAGCTCAAGGTCTTTCAGTTGCTTTTAAATCTGGTGCTGTAACTGGAATGTTGGTTGCTGGTTTAGCATTATTATCTATAGCAGTTTATTATTATATATTATTGAAATCTAATGTTGAGGAAAGAGAAATTGTAAATGCTTTAGTTGCATTAGGTTTTGGTGCTTCTCTAATTTCTATCTTCGCAAGATTAGGTGGTGGAATTTTTACAAAAGGTGCTGATGTTGGTGCTGACTTAGTTGGAAAAGTTGAAGCTGGAATTCCAGAAGATGATCCTAGAAATCCTGCTGTGATAGCAGATAACGTTGGTGACAACGTAGGAGATTGTGCTGGTATGGCTGCTGATTTATTTGAAACATATGCTGTTACAATTGTTGCGACAATGGTTTTATCTTCAATTTTCTTTGTTGGTGATCTTAATATGATGATTTACCCTTTATCCATTGGTGCTGCATGCTTGTTAACATCTATTGTTGGAACATTTTTTGTTAAACTTGGAAAAAGTAATAACGTTATGAATGCCTTATATAAAGGATTTGTTGTCTCTGCAGTAGCGTCTTTAGTAATACTATGGCCTGTTACAGATCATGTAATTGGTTTTACAAATGAGTACACAATAAATGATAAGACATTTAATGGAATGGATCTATATTATTGTGGTGTGATAGGATTAGTTATTACTGGATTATTAATCTGGATTACTGAATACTATACAGGAACAAGTTATAGACCAGTAAAATCTGTTGCTTTATCATCAACAACTGGTCATGGTACTAATGTAATTCAAGGACTAGCTGTTTCTATGGAAGCAACTGCAATACCAGCATTAATTATTGTTGCTGGAATTCTTATTACAAATTCTATTGCTGGACTTTTTGGCATTGCTATTGCAGTAACTACTATGCTTGCATTAGCTGGAATGGTTGTTGCATTAGATGCGTACGGACCAGTTACTGACAATGCTGGTGGTATTGCTGAAATGTCTAACCTTGATAAGAAAGTTAGAAAAACAACAGATGCTCTAGATGCAGTAGGAAACACAACTAAAGCTGTTACAAAAGGTTATGCAATTGGTTCTGCTGGTTTGGGTGCTTTAGTTTTATTTGCTGCTTACACAGAAGACATCAAACATTTTTCGAAAGAAGCTGGATCTGCATTAGAGGGTATTGTAGTAACTTTTGATTTATCTAATCCTTATGTAGTGGTTGGTTTATTAATTGGTGGAATGTTACCTTATCTTTTTGGTTCAATGGGAATGCAAGCTGTTGGAAGAGCAGGTGGAGCAGTTGTAGTCGAAGTAAGAAGACAATTTAAAAAATTCCCTGGTATCATGAAAAGAAAACAAAAACCTGATTACGCTAAATTAGTAGATTTACTTACTGTCGCTGCTATCAAGGAAATGATTATACCATCATTATTACCAGTTTTATCTCCAGTCGTTCTATATTTTATAATTCTATCGATTGGTGGACAAGTTGCTGCCCTAGCTTCGGTTGGTGCAATGTTACTTGGTGTTATTATAACTGGTTTATTTGTTGCGGTATCAATGACTGCAGGTGGTGGTGCATGGGATAATGCAAAAAAATATATTGAAGATGGAAATCATGGTGGAAAAGGTTCAGAAGCACACAAAGCTGCAGTAACTGGTGATACGGTTGGCGATCCTTATAAAGATACAGCTGGACCAGCAGTAAACCCAATGATTAAAATTACCAACATAGTAGCTTTACTTCTTCTAGCTGTTATCGCTGGCTAATTTCTTTACGTTTTTTGGCCCTCTGTCCAAGAGGGTCATTAATCTTTTGTCTCATACTTGACATAAAGTCATAAATAAAAGAGTTTCGTTTGAAACCTGCTTCTGTTGTTGCTTCTACAATTTTAATGTTTTCCATATCTTCTTTATTATAAAATTCTTTTTTTTTTAAAATTCCATTACTATCTATCTCTAATACCAACACATCATTTTTGAAAATTTTCATTCTACCTAAATTTTTTAACTTAGATTGAGTTTGTTTCCGCTCAATATAAATCCATACATCGTTGTCAAATTTACTTGTTGTAGAAGGGTTGCCTAAAATTTTTCTAATGTCGTTTTTATTACTTTCATTTATTGTAAGTTCTAATTGTTTTTTTTCTAAAAAAGGTACACCATGATGTTTTACCACAGGTTTAAATGAGCAATTTGAAACTATAAAAGATATTAAAATTATATATAATATTTTATTCATGAATGAAAAATATATTCATATTTATAATAATTTAATTAATTACACTAGAAATAAAGATTTATATAAAAATCTTAATAGAGAAGATAGTTTTTCTGATCGATTGACCCTTTTTTTACTACATTTTTCTTTTTTTTTGAAAAATTATAAAAATGAGGAAAATAAGAAAATTCTACAGGAAATTTATGACTATAATTTTAGGCAACTTGAATTGAGTATTAGAGAAGTGGGATATGGAGATCAATCAATAAATAAAAAAATGAAAAATTACATTAATTTGTTTCATTCCATGGTTTCTGAAATACATTTCTGGGATGATTTATCAAGGTCAGAAAAATTAAAAAAAATCTCCACTTTTTTAAGTGATTTTCATAATAATGAGGAATTACTAGAATATTTTGAACATTTTAATAGAAATTTATCAAAAAAAACTTTGAATTCTTATTTAAAAAGTGTAAGTAACCCATAATTATGGCTGTACCAAAACGAAAACAAACCCCTTCCAGAACTGGAATGAGAAGAGCTCAAACAATGAAATTTTCAACTAAAAATATAGTTGAAGATAAAAAATCAGGTGAATACAGGCTATCTCATCATTTAGACCTTAAAACTGGGATGTATAAGGGAAGACAAGTTTTAGACCCAAAAGAATAGTATATTATAATCTATTAAAATGTCAGATTTGATTAAAATTGCAGTAGATGCAATGGGTGGTGATGGATCACCAAAGAAAATAATAGATGGTATTATTTTAAATCATTCTGCAAATAAAAATAATTTTTTTAAAATTTTTGGTGACAAGAACATAATAAATCCCTTAATTAAAGGAAAAATACCTACAGAATTTTTTGAAATAATTCATACAGAAAAAAAAATTGAAAGCACAGATAGTCCTCTAGAAGGTGCAAAGAGAGGTAAAGATACAAGTATGTGGCTTGCTATTCAAAGTGTTAAAGATAAAGAAACAGATATTGTTATATCTGCTGGGAATACTGGAGCTTTACTAGTTGTATCAAAATTAAATTTAAAAATGATAGAAAATATCGATAAACCTGCGCTGTCTGCTTTGTGGCCAAATAAAAAGGGTATGAGCGTTGTATTGGATTTAGGTGCCAACATTGAATGTAGTTCTAAAAATTTATCAGACTTTTCAATTATGGGAGCTTCGTTATATACCTCACTATATCCGAATGACAAACCAAACGTAGCATTATTAAATATCGGTTCAGAAGAATTAAAAGGCAATGAGACTATCAAAGAAACTTATCAATTATTAAATGAAAAAAAATCAGATAATTATAACTTTGCTGGTTATATTGAGGGAAATCATCTTATGGATGGAGAGGTTAATGTAATAGTTTCAGACGGTTTTACAGGAAATGTTGCATTAAAAACTGCAGAGGGTACTGCGAATTTTATAACCAGTGAATTAAAAAATGCTATGACAGGTACATTAATAGGTAAAATTTCATCTTTACTGAATATATCAAACTTAACAAAATTTAAGAAAAGACTAGATCCAAGATTATATAACGGAGCAATTTTTATTGGTTTAGACTCTCCAGTTGTTAAAAGTCATGGAGGTACTGACTATATTGGCTTTTCAAACTCTCTAGATGTTTGTCATAGAATTGTTAAAGGTAATTTGATAGAAAAGATTAAGCAAAATATTTAATATGAGAATTAATTTAACTAAAAAAGACTTAGTTAATTTGGTTTATATGCAGCTTGGATTTTCAAAACAAATATCAGAAAATTTAATTGAAGATTTTTTATCAACGATCGTATCTAATATTAAAGAGAAAAAAAAATTAAAATTATCTAAATTTGGCACTTTTTCTATCAGACAAAAAAAATCTAGAATTGGGAGAAACCCTAAAACTAAAGAAACAAAAGTAATTTCAAGCAGAGATGTTGTTTTATTTAAACCATCAAAAGAATTTAAAGAATTTGTTAATTTAAAGGATGATGGATAAATCAGATAGCGCCTACAAAACTATTGGTGAAGTAGCTAAAATATTAAATCTAAAATCTAATGATAAAGGAGCTTTACCTACACATGTAATTAGATTTTGGGAAACTCAATTTAAACAAATTAAACCAAAGATATTAAATTCAAATAGGAGATATTATGATGAGAAAACAATAAATCTCCTAAAAAAAGTTAAATTTTTACTTAAAGATCAAGGTATGACAATAAATGGTGTGAAAAAAATATTAAATAATGAAGATTCTTTAAAGCTTGACGAAATTGCAGATAAATCTATAAGAACTGAAAATTTAAGAAATAAGTTAATAAAAATTTCAAATAAATTAAAAGAACTTAAAAATGGCAAAAAAAACACACGTTAAAGTAAGAATGGTTCCTGAGGCTAAACCAGATAGTCCTTATTTCTACTACGTTAAAAAACCTGCTGGTGGTGAAAAAGCTAAAGTAAAACTTTCAGCAAAAAAATACAACCCAGACACAAGAAAACATGAAATGTTCGTGGAAAAAAAGCTTCCTCCACATAGCAAGTAATTATTTTTTCTTAAAGTTTCTCTTTTCATAATCGATATAGGACAAAATCATATTTTTCCATATTCGATTAGTAATTTTAGGATCAATCTTTAGTTTTTTAGATTTTGAGTGAATTTTTTTAAGTATAAAATTGATACGCTTTTTATCTACTATTTCTTTTTTAAATTCTTTAAGTTTTAAAACTTCTTTTACAAGATTGGTTCTGTATTTAATCAAGGATAACAACTTATTATCTAACTTATCTAATTTAGATCTTATTATTTCTAATTTTTTTTTGTTTTTAGGCGACATTTAATTTATTGGTTTAATTAATAATTATTATATTTATCTAATCATGTACAGTCAGAATTATTCTTTAAATTCTCAATTAAAAATATGGATGATCACTTTATTAGTGATGATCGTGCTTATAATTTTAGTGGGTGGCCTAACCAGATTAACTGACTCTGGCCTATCTATTACTACTTGGGAACTTTTTGTTGGTACATTTCCTCCTTTAACAAATGACAAATGGATAGAATACTTTGATCTTTATAAAGCAATTCCAGAATATAAAGAGCAAAATTTTAATATGACTTTAAATGAATTTAAAATTATTTTTTGGTGGGAATGGGCGCATCGTCAATTGGGGAGATTAATTGGTCTAACTGTTCTTTTTCCAATGATCTATTTTACAATTAAAAATGGTTTTTGGATTTTAAAAGAATATTCAATTATTTTTTTCTTAGTGTGTTTTCAAGGATTTATTGGATGGTACATGGTATCAAGTGGATTAATTGATAGAATTGATGTTAGTCATTATAGATTATCACTACACTTAGTTACAGCTTTTATCATTTTGTCTATAGTTTTTTGGAAATATTTAAATCTAACTGATATAAAAATTAATCATATTAATATTCAATTAAACTCAATTAAATTTTTTTTATTATTATTATTTTTACAATTAATAATTGGAGCATTTGTGTCCGGGATGGATGCAGGTAAAATTTATAATACTTGGCCTTTAATGGGCACATCATATTTCCCGGATGACAGTGTAATAAATGATTTGTTTGATCTCACAGTATTTGATGATCAATCACTTGTTCAATTTATTCATAGAAATTTAGCTTATTTAATTGTCATAATATATTTTTACATGCTTTATTTTGTTTTAAAAAATGCAAATATAAATTTAAGAATTCCAATCTTCATTATTGGAATTTCTTTATTGATTCAAATTGTTTTGGGTGTTCTTACAATTTTATCTGGAGTAAAAATGATCTATGCATCTCTACACCAGATAAATTCTGTTTTAATAATACTTTCAACTTTGTATTTTCTTTATATTACAAAATATAAAGACAATGCTTATTAGTTTCTATTCGTAGACATATAAACCACAAACTAACTAACAGCTTTTAAATTACCTTTAGAGGATTTATCTAAAGCTTGATCTAAATCATCAATAATATCATCTATGTGTTCTAGACCTATGCAAAGTCTCACATAGCCTGGTGTTACTCCAGCTGCAGTTAGTTCATCTTCTGTTAACTGACTGTGTGTAGTTGTAGCAGGGTGAATAGCTAGACTTCTTGCATCACCAATATTAGCAACATGGTAAAACATTTTTAAAGATTCAATAAATTTTTTTCCAGCATCTATTCCTCCAGCTAATTCAATACCAACTAATGCACCATTTCCATTTTTTAGATATTTTGTTGCACGACTTGATATTTCTTTATCATGTTCGGTAGCGTAAATTACTCTATTAATGGCTTTGTGTTTTTTTAAGTAATCAACGACTTTAGCCGCGTTTTCACAATGCTGTTTCATTCTTAAAGCTACAGTCTCTAAACCTTGAATGACGCCAAATGCATTATCAGGTGATAGGGCAGAACCAAGATCTCTTAGCAATGTAACTCTTGCTCTAACCGCAAAAGATACATTTGCTCCTGTTAATTCTGGCACTGCTTTACCCCAAACAACTCCACCATAACTAGCGTCAGGTTCGTTAAATAAAGGTTGTCTTTTAGCATCTGCAGTCCAGTCAAAATTACCACCATCAACCAGAGCACCACCAACAACTGTTCCATGTCCAGCTATGTACTTTGTAAGTGAATAAACAACTACTGCAGCACCATGTTCAATTGGTTTACAAATAACTGGTGCAGCTGTGTTATCCATTATTAATGGTATATTATGTTTTCTTCCAATATCGGAAACTTCCTTAATTGGAAAAACCCTTAAATATGGATTTGGTAATGTTTCACCATAAAAAGCTCTGGTTTTGTCATCAATAGCTTTCTCAAAGTTTTTAGGATCTGAAGGGTCAGCATACCTAACTTCAATTCCAAGTTTACTTAAAGTATGTGTAAACAAAGATACAGTTCCACCATATAAATCTGTTGAACTAACTATGTTATCTCCAGCTTGTGCAACATTTAAGATTGCAAAAGTAGATGCAGTTTGACCTGAAGAAACCGTTAGACTTGCTAGACCTCCTTCAAGAGCAGACAATCTCTTTTCTAGAACATCATTAGTAGGATTCATGATTCGTGTGTAAATATTCCCAAACTCCTTTAGTGCAAAGAGATTTGCTGCGTGCTCTGTACTATTAAATTGATATGATGTTGTTCTATATATTGGTACAGCTACAGAATTTGTTGCTGGATCGCTTCTATAGTCACCACCGTGTATGGCTATAGTTTCTGGATTGTTTCTTTTTGTACTCATTTTACTCCTTTTTTAGTGCTTTAACTTTATATAAGGCGCACAATACAGTTCAAATGCCTACCAATTTGCAATGTTGTGAAAAATTCCTTTTTAGCAGTTATAAGCCCGCAATAGGATCAAATCGGCAAGTACTTTTTAGCATATAAGCTACATAATTCAAGCTAAATATAAAATTGACTTTGTAATTATTAATAGTATTAATCCTCGCACAATGACAAAATTCACTAAAAAAGACCAATTAGCTTCATCTTGGTATGAAATAGATGCAAAGAATGCAGTAGTTGGAAGATTAGCAACTGTAGTTTCAAATATCATAAGAGGTAAGAATAAAACTACATACACTCCTCATATGGATGATGGTGACTTTGTGGTTGTTAAAAATATTGAACAAGCAAAATTTACTGGAAAAAAATTTCAAGATAAAAAATATTACAGACACACTGGTCATCCAGGTGGAATTAAGGTTACAACACCTGAAAAACTTCATGAAAAAAAACCTGGAGAAACTTTAAAAATGGCAGTTAAAAGAATGTTACCAGGTGGAGTATTGGGCAGAAAACAATTAACAAAATTAAAAATTTATGCAGGAAATGAACACCCTCATTCAGCACAAAATCCTACAGTTATTGAGTTAGACAAATTAAATAGTAAAAATATAGCTAGAAACTAACATGGAAAATACTCAATCAGCTTCAAAATCTCCTAAATTAAAATTAGATTTTAAAGATAGCAAATATGCTACAGGAAGAAGAAAAACATCAATAGCTAAAGTTTGGTTAAAAAAAGGTTCTGGTAAAATTTATGTTAATGGTAAATTATTTAGTGATTATTTTGCTGATGAAACACATAAAATGCAAATTACAAGACCATTTGAGATTATTAATCAGGCTACAGATTATGATGTAAGATGTAGTGTAAAAGGAGGAGGACCTACAGGCCAAGCAGGGGCTATGGTTCATGGCATATCAAAAGCTTTGGTATTATTTGATGAAAATCTAAAAGCCACCTTAAAAGCAGAGAAACTTACTACCAGAGACTCAAGAGCAGTTGAAAGAAAAAAACCTGGTAGAAGAAAAGCTAGAAGAAGCTTCCAATTCTCTAAAAGATAATTTTTTTTTAATTTTTAACTGTTATAATAAAAAATGCCTAAGCTTAATGCATTAGTTGCTGGATCAACTGGATATATTGGTGTTCAATTAATTAAATTATTAGTTAAACACAAATATATTAATATTAAATACCTTTGTGGAAACTCTTCTGTGGGTAAACACGTCAAATTTTACGATAAATCTTTATCTAAATATAAATTACCAAAAATTTTAAAATTTAATAAAAAATTATTAAAAG
The DNA here is from genome assembly GCF_007833635.1 of Candidatus Pelagibacter sp. FZCC0015. Taxonomy (NCBI): domain Bacteria; kingdom Pseudomonadati; phylum Pseudomonadota; class Alphaproteobacteria; order Candidatus Pelagibacterales; family Candidatus Pelagibacteraceae; genus Candidatus Pelagibacter; species Candidatus Pelagibacter sp. FZCC0015. The sequence goes on along the minus strand of NZ_CP031125.1, from coordinate 1,229,539 downwards.
ACGTTCATGTTATTTTTACAGCACTTCCAAATGGGGAAGCGCAGGATATATCTAAACATTTAAGCAATAATCATACTTTAATAGATCTTGCTGCAGATTTTAGATTAGAAAAAGCTTCTGATTATTTAAAGTGGTATAAACAAAAACATCGAGCAACTAATATAATAAAAAAAAGTATTTATTTACTTCCTGAAATTAATAGAAAAGAGGTTAAAAAATATAATATTATTTCATGTCCAGGATGTTATCCAACATCAATATTGCTTCCTCTATTTCCTTTATTTAAGAAAAATTTAATTAAATTAAATAATATAATAATTGATTCAAAATCTGGATATTCAGGCGCTGGTAGAGGAGTTCACAAAAAGTATAAAGATAAAAATTTATATGAATCTTTAAGTGCATATGGAGTTGGTTATCATCGTCACAATTCTGAAATAGATCAAATGTTAAGAAAATTTACAAAGAAAAAATTTGAATTTAGTTTTACTCCCCACTTATCACCAATGTTCAGAGGTATTTTGAGTACTATATATGTTGATTTAGAAAACAATATTTCACAAGCTAAAGTATTAAAAACATTAACTAGTTTTTATCAAAATGAGAGTTTTGTAAAAATATTAAAACCTGACTCTTTGTTAAGTACCAATGAAGTAATAAATACTAATAACTGTTATATTTCTGTGTGCAAATCTAAATATAGTAATAAAATTATCATTCTATCTGCTATCGATAATTTGATTAAGGGTGGAGCAGGTCAAGCTGTGCAAAATTTAAATAATAAATTTAATTTTCCTGAAAAGACTGGTTTAAAATGAGAAAATTTATAATAATTTTTTTTTCATTAATATTAGCTAATTGTTCTTTAAACAAAGATTCTCAATATTGGACAGAAAATTCTATTGAAAATAAAAAAAATCAAAAAAAAATAAATCAAATATTAAAAAAGGCAGACGATATAACGTCAATGACTTTAGAGGAATATGAGATTTATATAGATGACTATACAAAAAAAAGTAAATATCCGGATATAAGTAAATGAGTAAATTAATTAATATTGCAGTAGTAGGACTTGGCCAGGTCGGCAATTATTTGCTAAACGAACTAAATACAAAAAAGAAAGATATTGAGCTTAAAACAGGTAAGAAAATAAATGTAGTTGCAGTATCTGCAAGAAGTATTAATAAAAAACGAAAATTTAAAGTTAATAAAAAAATATTTTACAAAAATCCTTTAGAAATTTTTAAAAAAAATAACATTGATATATTGTTTGAAGCTATAGGTTTATCAGATGGAATTTCTAAAAAAGTTGTAGAAACTGCTTTAAAAAGTAAAATCCATGTTATTACACCTAATAAAGCTTTAATATCAAAACACGGCAATGAGTTAGCAAAACTTGCAGAAAAAAATAAAGTTAATTTGGAATTTGAAGCATCAGTTGCTGGAGGTATCCCGATATTAAGATCTATTAAAGAAGGATTAGCAACAAATAAAATATCAAAGGTTTATGGAATTCTTAACGGCACTTCAAATTATATTTTATCTGAAATGGAAAATTCAAATGAAAATTTTGGTGACGTTTTAAAAAAAGCACAGATGCTTGGTTATGCCGAACCTGGTAATCCTAAATTAGACTTAAACGGATTTGACGCATTTGCCAAAATAAGAATTTTATCTGCTTTAGCTTTTAATAGTAAAATTTCAAAACATAAATGCTTAATGGAAGGAATAGAAAAAATAGAATTGAAAGATATTAAAATTGCAAATCAATTAGATTTAAGAATAAAGCTTCTTGGTATTTCTGAGTTAAAGAATAATCAACTTTTTGAGACTGTTCATCCATGCTTAGTTAGTATAAAATCCTATATAGGTAATGTAAATGGGGTAATGAATGCAGTTATCCTGCAAGGTAAACCTGTTGGTGAAAGTGTATTACAAGGTGAAGGAGCAGGACCTGGTCCAACATCATCATCATTACTTTCTGATTTGTTATCTATTTTACGTGGTAACATAAAGAAACCTTTTGGTGTTACTGTTTCAAAGCTTAAATCTTTAAAACCATACAATGTAAACAATTACGTTAATTCATTATATTTAAGGTTTGAAGTAAAAGATAAACCTGGTGTATTATCTCAAATAACTAATCGCCTAGCTAAATATAAAATATCTGTAAAAAGATTGATTCAGACACCTGATAAGAAAAATAATAAAGCAACAATTGTTATAATTACACATAAAACATCTGAAATTAATTGCCATAATTGCTTATCGATATTTAAGAAAAATAAAAATATATTAAAAACACCAACATTAATTAGATTGCTTGGTTAATGGAAATTTATTTAAAACTTTTTGAAGTTTTATTTCCAGTTTTTTTTATAGTTGGTATTGGATACTACTTAGGTAAAAAAAATCCAAACTTTGATAACTCTTTTATTACCAGTTTTGCTTCAAATGTAGGTACACCATCTATGGTTATTTACGCTATAACCTCAACAGGAATATCTTTTGATATTTATGCTAGTTATTTTATTTATTACTTAATAGCAATTATTGGTTTTACTTTAACTGGAATAATAATTTTATACTTATTAAAAACTAAAGACATTATAAGAGAGGTACCAGTTTTTATCCTGCCAAATAATGGGAATATGGGCATACCGATATGTCTTTTTGCGTATGGTTCTCAAGGTCTTGGTATTGCTGCATCTATATCTTCATTAATCATTTTACTACACTTTACTCTTGGTGTTTTTCTTGCTGATAGAAAATTTGATTTTAAAATTTTGATTAAAAATCCACCTTTTTATGCAATAATATTTTCTGTTGGTTTTTTGTATTTTGATCTAGAAATGCCAAAGGCTATAATTAATCTTACTGAGCTATTAACTTATACTGCTATTGTTTTAATACTTATGTCTTTAGGTATAGCATTAACAAAGTTAAAAGTATTTTCTCTAACTAACTCAATAATTTCTTCAATTGGAAGAGTAATAATTGGTCCAATAATTGGTTTTATCATAATAATATATTTTGATTTATCAGGGTTTGGTGCGGGTGTTATATTAATTCAATCATCAATGCCTAGTGCAATATTAAATTATCTTATTGGTTCAATGTATTCACCTAAGGAAATAGTTGATAACATCGCGAGCACCATTGTTGTCTCTACATTAATGTCGTTTATAACAGTCCCGCTTGTTGTATTCTTTGCTTTAAAATACTTCTATTAAGAGATATCCTTCTTTTATGAAGGCTATAATTTTAAATGCATCTGCTTGGATGATTGTTCCTGTAATGGATGCTTTTGCCAAATATTTAAGCTCATCTATGGATGTTTTACAGATAACATGGGCAAGATATTTTTTTACTGTAGTCTTTACATTATCACTAATGATTATCTTTTATAGGCATTCATTAGTTTGGACGAAAAAACCAGCCCTTCAATTAATTAGAGGATTAATTTTTGTGTTTTCTACCTATTTGTTCTTTTATGCAATATCGGAAATTTCACTTCCTAAAGCCTTAACCTTAGCTTTTGTTGCTCCAATTTGTGTTACAGCCTTATCTCCATTTTTTTTAAATGAGAAAGTAGGGGTGAAGAGATGGACTGCTGTATCATTAGGTTTTATTGGAACTTTAATTGTCATCAGACCTGGCTTTATAGAACTTAATTTAGCTACCATGGCTGCTTTAGGTAATGGAATTTGCTATGGTTTTTATCTTATTATTACGAGGAAGCTCAGTACCTCTGACAATCCTCTTTTAACCTTATTACTATCAGGATTAATAGGAACCATAATAATTAGCCTATTTATGCCCTCAGTTTGGGTTAATCCTACGTCAAATCAGTGGATTTTAATGGCTTTAATCGGCCTTATAGCCTCCGTAGCGCACCTTTTCCTCATATTATCACTTAAATACGCTGATGCCTCTAAATTAGCTCCTTTGGGCTATACAGAGATAATTACAAATATACTGATTAGTTACTATTTCTTTCATGAGTTACCTGATAATTGGACTTATTTAGGTTTGTTTATCATTGTTCTCAGTGGTTTATATATTTCTAGAAGAGAGTATTTGCTTACTCGTTCTAACTAATAGTAAATAAATATTTACTAATATATAAAGTAATACTTTAATATACTTATTTAAACTATTGTAATTATTATACAAAATTATTATTCTAATAAATATAAATTAAAATAAATCATTGTGTTTATAAAAGAAAATTAGAAATAATAGATACTCTTTTAAATAATATAAAGGCAAAAATGGTAAGCTTGAAAGAGAAAATAAAGCACTATGCTTAAAAGTGTTTAATACCAATGTATTTTTAAGCAAATTATGTAAAAAATTCAAAATTCTTATTAAAGCAAGTTGGTAGGGGAACAAAAATTCATAAAAAATCTTTAAAATTTGATGCTAAAATAAGCCATGTTATCATTGAAAAGCAGAGCAATGCAGTTATAGAATATGTGTATTAAACGGCCATAGAGGTGTCTTATTTTGTTATATCTCGATATATAGTACAACTGAAGGGTGCATAACACTATTCATGCTAAAATACACTTAAATATTGAAAAAACATTGATTTTACTTGTGTTTTTGAACATAAAATAGTCCAAAAAAGCCACTAAATATCAACTTTTTCAGACCTCAATAAACGCAGTTTAGTCTTAATTCCACCTCTCCCTGAGTACCCACCAAGGCCTCCATCGGACCGAATTACTCTATGACATGGTATTTTAGGAGCATAAGGGTTTTTTCCACATGCATTAGCTACAGCACGCGCAGATTTAGGTCTTTTTATAGCTATTGCTACCTGTTTATAGGTTTTAACAGTGCCTTTTGGTATAGTTTTAAGGTAATTCCAGACTTTTAATTGAAATTTAGTACCTTTCATCAATAAAAATTTAAAATAATGAAGCAGACTATAAAGAAAACAGTTAAAATTGAAAGATAAATAGTTTCAAGTGTTTTTCCAGATTTTCTATAGTTAATAAAGCTTAATATTGCAAAACCAAAAGAAGTTATTAAGAAATATATCGGTTCAATTACTCCATCTATGCCCATCTTTAAATAATATTTCATACTTCTTGTTCTCACAATGTCATTAATTGTCATTTAAATTAATAAATTATTTTATTTGACATTATAAAATACCTGATATATTACTAACGATAATTAATTGTTATCAATAGTAATTATATGAATGAACTAACTACAGATCTAAAATCGCTGCATGAGGCGACATTAAATAACCTTAAGAGCTCAAAAGCAAATAACACATTGAGAGCTTATAAATCAGATTTTAAAGATTTTAGCGCTTTTTGTGCTAAACACGGTTTTAAATCTTTACCGTCTGAGCCAAAAATTGTTTCTTTATACATTACTCATCTATCTAAAAATTCAAAAATAAGCACTTTAAGAAGAAGATTGGTAGCAATTAGTATGGTTCATAAGCTTAAAGGCTATTATTTAGATACAAAACATCCAATCATTGTTGAAAATTTAATGGGCATAAGGAGAGTCAAAGGCAGTATGCAAAAAGGTAAAAAACCTATTTTAATCAATCATTTAAAATTAATAATTAATGTAATAAATGAACAAAAAATAGAAGAAATAAAGAAATTAAGAGACAAATCAATAATTTTAATTGGTTTTGGAGGTGGTTTTAGAAGAACTGAACTTATTTCAATCGATCATGAGGATTTAGAATTTGTTCCTGAGGGTCTTAAAATTACTATTAAAAGATCAAAAACTGATCAATTTGGTGAAGGAATGATTAAAGGACTACCCTACTTCAATAATGAAATTTACTGTCCTGTTAAAAACTTGCAAAAATGGTTAGAAATTTCAAAAATTAAAACTGGGCCTATTTTTAGAAGATTTTCGAAAGGTTTGTCACTAACAGATAAAAGATTAACTGACCAATCAGTAGTTTTATTAATGAAAGAATATTTGAATTTAGCAGGTATTGAAAATAGAAATTTCGCCGGCCATAGTTTAAGGTCAGGTTTTGCTACTGTTGCAGCTGAATACGGAGCTGATGAAAGAAGTATAATGGCAATGACAGGTCATAAATCAACACAAATGGTTAGGAGATATATTAAAGAAGCAAATTTATTTAAAAATAATGCTCTAAATAAAATTAAAATTTAAATATAAGTTACATACTAGGATTTAAATAAAAAAATAGTATTAGTCATTAATATGAAAAGACAAAAAATTATTGTTACTGGTGGACTAGGTTTTATTGGGAGCAATCTAATTGATTTACTTATAAAAAAAAAATTTGAAGTAATTAATATTGATAAAGTATCTTATTCTTCTAATTTTTATAATGTTAAAGAATTTTCAAAAAGTAAATATTATAAATTTTATCAAACAGACATAAATAATAGAAAAAAAATAATTAAAATTTTAGAAAATGAAAAACCAACAGCAATTTTTAATTTAGCTGCAGAAACTCATGTTGATAGATCTATAGATGGGCCCTACTCGTTTATAAAAAGTAATATATTAGGAGTTTTTAATTTACTTGAAGCTGTTAAATATTATGTAAAAAAAAATAAAAAATTTAAACTCATACATATATCTACAGATGAAGTTTATGGGGATGTGCTCAAAGGTAGGTCTAAGGAGAATGATGCGTATAAACCATCATCACCTTATGCTGCATCAAAAGCATCTTCAGATCATTTAGTTTATAGTTATTTTAGAACATATAAACTGCCAATAATTATAACCAATTGCTCTAATAATTATGGTCCTAAACAACATCCGGAAAAATTAATTCCTAAATTAATCTATAATATATTAAATAATTTAGATTTACCTATTTATGGTGATGGTAAAAATAAAAGAGAATGGATATTTGTAAACGATCACTGTAATGCGTTAATTAAAATATTAAAATATGGTAAGTTAGGTGAATTTTATAATATCGGATCAGGTGAAGACTTAAATAATCTAAATGTATGCAAGAAACTTTTTGATTTAAAAAATAAACTCAAAATAAAAAGTAAATCAAAAATAAAATTTATAATTGATCGTCCTGGTCATGATAAAAGATATGCCCTAAACAGCAAAAAAATTAACAAAAAAATAAAATGGAATAAAAGAACTAATTTTAGTAGCGGAATAAAAAAAACTATAAAATGGTATATTAACAATCTAGATTATTATAAAAATTTAAAAAAAAAAGATATAACTCAACGTTTAGGAAAAAATGGTTAAAAAAGGTATAATTTTAGCTGGCGGTACAGGAAGTAGAATGAGTCCTTTAACAAAAGCAGTAAACAAACAACTTTTACCTATACATGATAAACCACTTATTTTTTACCCTCTATCAATATTAATGTTAGCTAAAATTAAAAATATTCTGATTATTGTGAATAAAGGTGAACTGAATCAATATAAAAAAATTTTACCTGATGGTAAAAACCTGGGTATAAATATTACATATGAAGAACAAGAAAAACCAAATGGATTACCTGAGGCATTTATAATAGGTAAAAAATTTATTAAAAAAGACAATGTGGCATTAATATTAGGAGATAATTTTTTTTACGGTCAAAGCCTGACTTCATTATTGGAAAGATCATCAAGATTAAAAAAAGGAGCTAAAGTTATACTGCATAAGGTTAACAGGCCTTATCTTTACGGAATTGCAAAATTACATAAAGATAAAAAAATTGAATCTATTATTGAAAAACCTAAAAAATTTGTAAGCGACAAAGCTATTACTGGATTATATTTTTTTGATAATAAAGTAATCAAATACTCTGAAAAATTAAAGAAATCTAATAGAGGCGAATTTGAGATTACTGACTTGTTAAAAGCGTATAAAAAGAATAACAAATTAAATTATGAAGAATTAGGACGAGGCGCAGTCTGGTTAGATGCTGGTTCAATTGAAGATTTCTATAATACATCATCTTTTGTTTCTACGATTGAAAAAAGACAAGGAATTAAAATTGCATGTTTGGAGGAAATTGCCTTTAACTACAATTGGATTTCAAAAACAAATATTAAAGAATCAATAAAATTTTATGGTAACTGTGAGTACTCTACTTATTTAAAAAATTTTATATGATTAAAAAATATAAAACTAAAATCAAAGATCTTTTTATATTACAAAGTAAAACCTATAAAGATAAAAGAGGATATTTTAAAGAAATTCTAAAAGAAAAGTTAATTAAAAAAAAATTTCCATTTAAAGTTATGTCTTACTCAAAAAAAAACGTGATCAGAGGATTACATTTGCAAAAAAAAAAGGCACAAGGAAAGTTTGTTACTGTAGTAAAAGGCAAAATTTTTGATGTTGTTATAGATCTTAGAAAAAAATCAAAAACATTTGGTAAAAAATTTACAATAATTCTAAGTGAAAAAAATTCTAAATCAATTTATGTCCCACCGGGATTTGCTCATGGTTTTTGTGCATTAGAAAAACATAATTATGTGGTTTATAGCTGTACAAATTATAGAAACAAGGTTAGTGAAAGAGGGATAATTTATAATGATAAAACTCTTAATATTAATTGGCCCATAAAAAAGCCTATTGTATCTATTAAAGACAAGTCAAACCTCACTTATATAAATTTTATAAAATCATTATGAGGGATTTAATTATCGTAACGGGTGGCAATGGTAGGTTTGCAAAAATATTAAAAGAGAAAAATACAAAATTAAATTTAAAATTCCTAAACAGACGTGAATTAAATATTTTAGATATTAAATCTATTAAAAAAAATTTATTGAAATATAAGCCTAAAATAGTGCTTCATACAGCTGGTTTATCTAGACCAATGATAACTCATTATAACAATATTAAAAAAAGTATTGATCTAAATATTATTGGAACTGCCAATATTGTTAAGATGTGTGAGAAATTTAATATTAAAATTATCTATTTTTCAACAGGTTATGTTTACGAAGGAAAAAAAGGAAACTATTCAGAAGATGACCCTGTTAAACCAATGAATAATTATGCATTATCGAAATTAGGAGGTGAGTGCTCTGTATCGATGTATAATAAATCATTAATATTAAGAATTACTATGACAGAGAAACCGTTTGTCCATAAAAAAGCGTATGTTAATGTAAAAAGTAACTTTATGTTTCATGAAGAATTAGTCAAAATTTTACCTTATATTATAAATGAGAATGGAATACTAAATATAGGTGGAAAAAGTCAATCTATATATGATTTTGCAAAAAAGTTTAATTCTAAAGTAAAAAAAGTTAAAGCAACAAAAAAAAAAAAAATTCCACTTAATCAAACAATGAATTTATCGTCACTTAAAAAGATACTAAAAAAAATTAAATAAATTTATATTTAGCTAATCCTAGAAAACTTTAGAGAATTTTATCATAAAGCAATCCAATTATTTGGCCAAAAATCAATATTTTTAGAAGGGTTCATATTTTTTGGTTTTATGCATATTTTATTGGTATCTTGAGCCAACCATGCGCCCCACCAATGAAAAGAAGTTGGTCCTACTATAAAATATTTGCAATGTGTTAATAAAAAAAAATCATTTATAATTTTATCCTGATTATTTTGAACAAAAATAAAATTATCTTTTTGAAAATATTGATTAAGATTTGAAAAGTCATTACTCCACAATAAATACAAAGGTTTTTCAATATTGATGGGAAATTGTTTTATAGCTCTATAAATGTACTCAATACTATCTCGTGTAAAAGCATCAGATTTTTTTTTAGATATTAAATCATTCGAATTATTAATTCTCTCAGAGTACCTATTGGTTCTTACACATATAGAAATAATTCTATCTTTATTTTTAGTAATTATATCAAAATATTTATTATTTATTAATTTATCTTTATTTTTAATTTCAAATTCTTTCAATAAAGAATCTCTATTAGAAATAAAATATTTCTCAGACTCATAATGACCTTCTAGATATACTAAATTTGATAGATTTCTTGTATCAATGGTATCATACTTTGTTTTTTTATTTTCAAATTTATTTTCAATTATAAATTTTTTTTTCTTTTTGAAAAAATCAAAATTTATTAAAAATTTTCTTTTAAGATTTTTAATTTGATTATTAAATTTATATTTATCGTCTAATGTATTCGCAGAAATATTAAAATGGTTGAGTGCAAAGTTTCGTATATCTTTTTTCTTAAAATATGCACTTTTTTCATCAAAGTATAATTCATAGTTAATTTTTTGAGCAACACTAAAAGCATTAGCATACATAAACATTTGATTACCAAGACCTTCAGCAATTCTTACTATCAAACGATTTTTCATTTATTTTTTTATATAATATTTTAATTTGCTAATAAGAAAAGGTAACATATTTTTTATACCTATTTTGTGATCTTTAAGTGGAGTAGTAAATTTATCCCCTCTTTTCAAATAATATTTCACAAAGTAATCAATTGTTATTTTCCATTTTAATAAAAAGGTTTTTCTTCCATCATTTGGTTTAATATTCTTATTTTTTCTAGTTGTTAAAGATCCAAAATGATAGACTCTGGATTTATTTACTGATTTAAAAATTCTTACACCTTGACTCCATAATTTCATATTTAAATCTGGATCTGAACCGAAACCAGGATTAAATTCTTCACTGAAACCTCCGATTTTATCCCACATTTTTTTATGAATTAAATGAGGTGCCCAATGACTACCTTGCATGTCATAAAAATCTAATTTATGAAAATTTGATAATAAAAGTTCTTCGTTAAAATCTTCTAATCTCGAACCAGCATCGAAATGAATATGATTAATTACACCTTTGTTTTTTGGATAGTGACTAATATTAGTACATGATAAATAAAAATTTGAATTAGGGGTTTTGTTTACTTCATTAAACAAATGATAATCCCAATCAGGTAAATAATACATATCATCATGAGAATATATTATATAATCAGTTGTTGATTCTTTAGCTGCTAAATTAACACCACTACACAAACCAATGTTTGAGTTTGATTTTGTATAGATGATTTTTTTATCAATTAAATAATTTTCAGTATCTACATCTACACCATTTATATGCACAATTATTTCGTGCTCATAGAAGGAATTTTGGAGTATTGATTTAATGCAAATTTTTAAATAACCGCAGTTTTTAACTGTAGGAATTATAATACTAGATTTTTTCAACATTTATTATAAATGCAATTAAATTAAATAATTTATTAAAATTCATTTAAAGTTTTAGTTATAAATTTAATCTGTTTAAATGAAAGGTTGGGATCTATAGGTATACTAATTGATTCTTTTGCTAAAATTTCAGCATTTTTATATTTTCTATTTTTAAAATCATTTTTAAAAACCTTTAATTGATTTATTGCATATGGGTAATGAAAACCAAATGTTATTTTCTTCTCTTTAAAAAGTTTAATTAATTTACTTCTATCTTTAACTAAGATTATATATTGATGATATACACTGTATTTAGAATATTTAATTTTTTTAATTTTATAGTTGTTTATATTTTGGTTATAATATTTTGCAATTTTTTGTCTTTGTAAATTATATTTAGATAAATTTTTTAATTTTGAATTTAAAATAATAGCTTGAATAGTATCTAAACGACTATTTAATCCAACTAGTTCATGTATAAATTTTTTTTCAGATCCTAAATTTCTTAATTTTCTTATTCTTTTATAAAAAAACTTATTGTTGGTGGTTATAATGCCTGCGTCACCATATGCGCCCAAATTTTTACCAGGATATAAGCTAAAGCAAGATATGTCAGCAATTGAACCCACACTTTTAATATTATTTTTACTTATTTCCTCTTTAGCTCCATGTGCTTGAGCACAATCATCAATTAAATAAATTTTTTTCATTTTAATTATTCTCTTAATTTCACTTAGGTTTGCTACTGAACCATATAAGTGAACTGGCAAAATGACCTTTGTTTTTTTTGTAATTTTTTTTTTTAGTTCAGAAATTGAAATTGTAGATTTTAAATATTCTGTATCTACTAATACAGGCTTTAGATTTGCATTAATTACAGAAAAAGCTGTAGAACAATAAGTCATGGCTGGAATAATTACTTCTGAGTTTTTAGGAAGATTTAAAGATAATAGTGCCAAAGTTAATGCGTCTGTACCATTTGCGCATCCAATTGCATATTTTGATCCACAAAATTTACTAAAATTTTTTTCAAAGAGATTGACCTCATTTCCTAATATAAAGTCTCCTTTTTTAAATAGTTTGTCTATTTTAGTTAATATAGTTCTGTGCAATTTCTTATCTTGATTATATATATCTAAAAATTTAATCATTATTAACAAACATTAAGCTTAAGATATGATTAGTTACAATAGGTTTTATTTATTTACAACATCATAATAAAGTATAGATATTAAAAATGGATAATAACTTCAATATAGTTCTAATCGGAGCAGGTTATTGGGGAACTAATATTGCAAAAAATTTAGTAAAATTAAAAAAAAAATTTATCGTCTACGATAATAACATAAAAAAATCCAATATAATCAGAAAAAGGTTTCCAGAAAACATAATCATCGAAAAAAATTATGATGATTTAATTAAAGATAAAAAAAACTTATTTTTTATATTTGCAACTCCCCCATCAAAAAATTTTAATTTAATTAAAACTGCTTTAAAAAATGATAAAAAAATTTTCATAGAAAAACCAGGTTTTAAAAATGTAAATGAAATAAAAAAGATTAGAAAAATATTTCCTAATAAAGTTAAAAATATAACTTTTGGTTATATATATCTTTTTAATAATCATATTCATTATATTAAAAAGTTTATTAAAAATAAAAATAACGGAAAATTGTTATATATCAAATTTCAAAGGCAAAACCTTGGACCTATAAGAAATGATGTAGACGTCTCATTTGATCTTTCAGCACATGACCTATCTATTTTAAATTATTTATTTAAAAAAAAATTAAAATTAATTAATCATAATAGTTATAAAATTTTAAATAATACTGTAGCAGATATTTCAAATATTAGTTTTAAATTAGATAATTTCTATGTAGATATAAATAATAGCTGGCTTAATCCTGACAAAATTAGAAGAATAATTATAATTACAACAAAAAAAATGCTTTTATTTGATGAAATGAATATTAACGAAAAAATTAAAATTTATAATAAATATGCTGTCTATCCTAAAATAGAAAAACTTAAAAATATTTTTTTTTCTAAACAAGCAAAAATATATGAAGGAAAAAATTATTCCCCCAAGATTACAGAGAATGATCCTCTGTTAGATGAAATAAAAAATTTCTTAAATAATAAAAAAAAAAAAATTAGTAAATTTACAGGAATAAATTTTGCTCAAAATATTTTAGAAATTCTTAAAAAAATAAATTAATTAAAAAAAAGTTTTTTTAATGATTTCCTTAGTAACTTTTTTGCTATTAAATAAGTCGAAATATCTTTTTTTTCCATTTTTACTATATTTGTTGATCTTATCAGGATTTGAAATTAGTTTTTCAACTTGATATCCTAAATCATTATAATCAGAGTAAAAACCCATTTCACTTTCATCAAAATAATCTGTAAATTTTGTTTTTTTATCTATAAAAGTATAAATACCATTTCCGATTAAAGATGCTATTCTATTGCTAGATGTATATTTCAATGGCTGTCCTCTACTCAAATTAAGAGCTATTTTGCACTTAGATAATTCATTGTAGTAATCATAATTCCACCTAGGTTCATGATTTGAAACACCTAAAATATTATAGTTTATATTTGTATATTTGTTTATTAATGAATCGATAAAAAATTCTCTTTCATCAGATTTTCCTTTTTTTAATTTTCCAAAATTAACTCCGTGACTAAATGCAAAAAATAAATCTTTATATCTATATCGATTTTCATATATCTTAAGATTTTCTATATTTTCATCGACTGGTATTGGTAAAAAATGCATCTTATTATTTTTAATATTAGATGAAATTTCACTGGGATGAGTTGTTAAAAAATAATTATCGATTAAATCATGATTTTTTTCAATTAAATTTAGATTATCTTTCCAATTTGGTCCATTTCCTCTATGACCTAATGCATCTTCATACCATAATATAAATTTAGAATTATATTTATTTTTAATATCTAAAATTGTTTTTCTTTCTAAAACATTATTATGACCACAAATAATCAAGTCTGGTCTATAATTATCACTTATAGTTCTTATTTTTTGATTAATAAAATTATTATTTTTTGTAATTAAATTTTTATTTTGATAACTTCTGTAACTAAAATTTATAACATCATGATCATTTCTGATAAAGCCCTTTGATAATTTATTAGATATTGAAATATTGAAAAGTCTATGATCATTTCTTTCATCAAATGTTGAAATATGTAAAATTTTTAGTTTATGTTTATTAATAATATTAATATCTTTTAAAAGATTGCTTTTTTTCCAATTATCTATTTTTTTAACCTTATCATCAAGCTTATGAATTACAGAATTAAAGTTTTTTAATTGAATTTTTTTTGTTAATTTTGGAAAATCAATTAGTTTTTTTATTTTATTAAAAAGCTCTTTTTCGTTTACTTGATCTAAAAAAATTGGATCTTTAAATGTTTCCGGTAAACCACCATTTTTAGAAGTTATTGTGGCACAACCATAAGCTGCTGACTCCATTGATGTTCTGCCGAAAGGCTCTTGCCATTTTGAAGGTACAACAGATATAGATGCTTTCTTATAATAATTTAACATTTTCTGATGTGTGATCCAATCAATTTTATTTAATCTTGGATGATTAAAATTATATTTTTCCCTTGGTTCATTTCCTACTGCTATAGCATTCCAGTTTTTGTATTTATCTAAAATTTTAATTATTGAATTACCAAAAACATCGTATCCCTTAGATGAGTTAAGTTTACCACTAAAAATAATCGTTCTATTTTTTTTTGGAAATTTTTTTAGTGGATTAATGGAAGGATACAAAATATCACAATTATTTCTAAACTTATAAGGTAAATTTTCAAAAAATTTTTTTTTTACCCAATTACTAACAAAATAAACTTGATCTGTGTTTTCTGCGATAAACATTCTTTCTTTAACAGTGCCTGATCCTCTTAAATTCAATGGGTTATTGTGAAAAATAAATATTATTTTTGAGTTAATTTTTTTTTTAATGAGATAATTTAAGGACTCAGGTCTGTTATGTATTTCGATTATCCTAAATTTATATTTTAAATATTCATCATATAACTTAGAGGTGTAGACAATATTTTTTCTCATAAAAATTTTGCCTAAATTTAAA
Organism: Candidatus Pelagibacter sp. FZCC0015; assembly: GCF_007833635.1. Taxonomy (NCBI): domain Bacteria; kingdom Pseudomonadati; phylum Pseudomonadota; class Alphaproteobacteria; order Candidatus Pelagibacterales; family Candidatus Pelagibacteraceae; genus Candidatus Pelagibacter; species Candidatus Pelagibacter sp. FZCC0015. Next base: position 1,214,275 of record NZ_CP031125.1, on the reverse strand, counting down.
GATTTAAAATTTTTAGTAAGGGGCTTAAATTTCTTATCTAAGTTACCATAAATAATTGTTTTATTAGATAGATCACTTTTTTTTATATAATCTTTTGTCCAAATAGAAGCAGCACCCGCATGATTTTCAGAATAAATTTCCTTATATGGTAAAAGAATTGCTATATCTTTATTCATAAAAAATATGTTTTTTAATAATTTTATTAAATCTTATAGTTTCTTTTTTTAAATTATTCGATGTAATTTTTTTTCGTTTTAAACCAACATGATTTTTTTTTATTCTTTTTACAGGATTACCAGCATAAGTAAATCCAGGTATAACTTTAAATTTTTTGGTAACAATGGTCCCCATGCCAATCATTGAATAAGAACCAATAACCTGGTTTTGATGCACTATGGTATTAAATCCTAGTTGAGAACTTTTCATTACATGTGTGTTTCCACCTAAAGTTACATTATTGCTGAAAACTACATTGCTCTCTATATAACAATCATGTGCTATATGACTCAATGTCATAAAATGGCAATTATTTGCAATATAAGTTATTTTTTTTAATTTTGTCGGAAGATGTACTGTGGTAAATTCTCTAAAAATATTATTATTACCTATTTTAATCTTTCCAAAAGATTTTTCTGAAACATGTTGGGCATTAGTGCCTATTACAACATAAGGACCTATTACATTATTTTTTCCTATTGAAACAGATTTCCAATTTATTATTGCAGTTTTATGAATTAAGTTTCCTTTAATTTTTTTAAAATCCATTTTTTTTCTTAATAACATTTCTAAGTTTATAATTTTTTTTTAATTTATATTCTTCTATCATAGCTAATTTCTTTGAAGAAAGATTCCTACTATAAATTAATTCCCATTTTTTCCCTCTTGTAAATTTAGCTCCCTTTCCTTGATTGTGTAATTTTAACCTATTAACAATATTATTTGTGTATCCGACATAAGAAATTGTTCTCTTTTTTATTCTTGAAGCTATTAAATAAACACAATATTTCATTTTTGGCGGTCCCTAGGGGAATCGAACCCCTCTTTCGAGGATGAAAACCACGTGTCCTAACCGATAGACGAAGGGACCGAATTGCTGCTTTTTATTGTAAAATCAATAATTAATCAAGCTTATCATTATATATTTTGTTTTAGTTTTATTACTTTTTTTAGTCCAGATGATTTATGTGTCACTAAAGTCTCCGAAATAAATTCATTACCTTGAATTTCTATGCCTGAAACTAGGTCACCAGAAGTAATCCCTGTTGCACAAAAAATGGAATCACCTGTAACTATTTCATTTAATTCATATTTTTTTGTTAAATCATTAATTCCCATTTTTTTTGCCCTTACTTTATCCTCTTCTGTTTTAAACAAAAATCTACCTTGAAAATTACAATTAAATGCATCCAAAGCTGATGCTGCTAGGACACCTTCTGGTCCACCACCAATTCCTAAAAAAATATCAACATTATATTTTTCATCTGTTACTAACAAAGCTCCAGATACATCACCATCTTTAATTAATTTCAAATTAACCTTTAATTTTTTTAGTTCTTGAATTATCTCATTATGTCTTGGTCTATCAAGAATACATGCCGTTAATTCTTCTGGATTTTTATTTAGATAATCACTTAAGTTGGAAATATTTTGTTTAACTGTATAATCTAAATCAATAACATATTTTTCAGTTATTTTAGTTGATATTTTTTCCATGTAAGTTTCTGGCGCATTAAATAAACTATTTTTTTCAGCAACAGCTATTACAGATAAAGCCCCGGGTAAATTGTTTGCCGCAAAATTTGTACCTTCTAATGGATCTACAGCAATATCAAATTCAGGTCCATTATTTGTACCAAGTTTTTCTCCAATATATAACATTGGCGCTTCATCTAGTTCTCCCTCACCTATTACTATTTGACCCTGAATATCAAGATTATTTAGATCAGATCTCATTGAATCCACAGCTGCTTTATCTGCTGCAATTTTATCTTTTTTGCCAACAAGATATGATGATGCTAGTGCTGCTTTTGATGTTACGATAGCTAATTGATCTACAAATTTTTTATCTATTGACATTAAACTTTTTCATCTACAAAATCTACTTGTTTGATTTTAGTTTCAAATTCTCTTAAACGCTTATAAACACTAGCAAGTTCAATAATAGTTGGCCAAGCTTTTAGTAAATATTGCATGGATCCTTCAACTCTTCCAAAGGCTCTTATAATTTGCTGCATAACTCCTAATGTAACTACACCTGCTACAATTGCTGGAGCTAAAAAAACATAAGCCGATAATACATTTGCCTGTAAATACGCTATTCGACCAATATTAAAATATAAGTATCTTAAATAACTTAAAAAATGAATTTTACGCACATCATCAAACAACTCATCTATTTTTTTTGGTCTTACGCTGCCGTCATCTTCTGCAATAACTAAAATTTTCCTATATGCGGCTTCTTGCTTTTGTAAATCGTATTCAACACCAACCAATCTTAATATTAAACCAAGCACTATTAAAAAAACAGTTCCCCCAATAGTCCAAATCAATGCACCTACTATAAGTCCATATTCCCATTCACCAAAAAAGAAAATGGGTATACCCACACTTAAACCAAATAATATAGGAATAAATTGAATTAAAATCATAATTGACTCTATTAAACTTGTGCCTAATCCTTCCATAATTCTTGTAAATTTAATTGTATCTTCTTGAACCCTTTGTGATGCACCTTCAATTTTACGCGCTCTATCATAGACAGAGTGATACCATTCAACCATCGACGTTCTCCATCTAAATAAAAAATGTGCTGTAAAGAAACTAATAGCAACATAAACAGCAATATACATTGCTGCCAATGTAATAAATGAAAACAAGCTTGCAAAATATTCATCAATTGATACTGCATTTGGTTCTGCAAGTGCTTTCTGAATCATGTCATAAAAAACACCAAACCACTCATTTATTTTTACATCTATTTCAACTTGAACCCAAAGCGATGAAAGAATTATAAAAGAACCTATCCAAGACCAAATAAACCAATGTTTTTCAGTGAAAAATCTAAACATTTTTATTTCAGAAAATTATCTGCGTAAGACTTTTTTACAGTTTTTCTTTTTCTTGGTTCAATTAATTCAAAATCAATTCTTTTCTTTTTTGCATAATTAATTGCTAATTCTTTAGATGAAAATTCTAATTTTAGTTCTGTATAGGTATCAGATGAACTTTCCCAACCCATCAATGGGTTTCTTGTTGGATCTTTGGTTTTAAATTCTAAAATCCATTTATCATTTTTAGCTAATCCTGATTGCATTGGATTTTTATTTGGAATGTAAATAATAGCTTTTTTCATAAATGATGGTCGGAGTGGCAGGATTCGAACCTGCGACCCTCTGGTCCCAAACCAGATGCGCTACCAGGCTGCGCTACACTCCGATCCGAGTACTAATACAGCAGTTATTGATAATTTCAATGTTTAAAGAAGCCAAAATTAAAAGAAATTTGGTGAAAATCTGGTATATAACGAAGCATGATAATTACTTGTCCAAATTGTAACAAGCAATTTAAAATTGACAATTCTCTAATTCCTTATGATGGTAGAGATTTACAATGTGGATCTTGCGACCATGTTTGGTTTTATAAAAAAGAAGATAAAAGCGAGCCTCCATTAACATTAAATCAAAATATTTCTGAAAATAAAGTAGACAAAGATATAGAGACAAAAGACAAAAATTTTAAATTTAGTAAAAAGCTACAGCAAGAAAATATAATTAAACCTGAGATAAAAAAAGAAATATCAAAAGAAATTCCAGAGACCGTTAGAATGTCTTCAAATAAAGGATCTAAATTCTTCTCTTATTTGGTAGTATTTATTATATCTTTTGTGGCATTAATTATCTTGCTTGATACTCTAAAAAATCCACTAATCAATGTGTTCCCTGGACTAGAAATTATACTTTTTAACCTTTATGAAACATTGCAAGATATAAAACTATTTATTATAGACCTAACTTAATTTTTTTATGATTAATTATATATCTAAACCTTTTAGATGGTTTTTTAAATTAGAGGCTGCAAGTGGACTTGTATTGTTCTTTGCTGCAATAATTGCATTATTTATAAGCAATTCTGGACTAGCAGATTTATATTTTGCTACTTTAAATAAGTATTTATTTATAGGTATTAATAATTTTGGATTAAAATTATCAGTATTGCATTGGATCAATGATGCCTTGATGGCAATTTTCTTTTTCTTTGTTACTTTAGAAATTAAAAGAGAATTTTTACAAGGTGAACTTTCTAATATTAAACAAGCTTTATTGCCCATAATTGCTGCTGTAGGAGGAATGTTAGTTCCTGCACTATTTTATGTTTTTATAAATTTAGGTGATAGTGAAACTTTAAATGGATGGGCAATTCCCTCAGCAACTGATATCGCTTTTTCTTTAGGAGTTTTATCCTTGTTAGGTAAAAGAGTTCCTTTGTCATTAAAAGTATTTTTAACTGCATTAGCTATAATCGATGATTTAGGAGCAATAGTAATCATCGCCCTATTCTATTCTGGAGATTTGAGTATCAAGTATTTAACTTTAATGTTATTAGCTTTTATTGTTTTGTTATTAATTAACAAATTTAACATTAAAAAGTTTCTACCTTATTTGGTTGTAGGACTATTTCTCTGGGATTTTACGCATAACTCAGGAATACACGCTACTATCGCTGGTGTCTTGTTAGCTATGACAATTCCTCATAGAAAAAAAGAAAAAGATTTTTCATTATTAATTAAAATTGAACACACAATTAGTCCATATGTTGCTTTCGGAATAATGCCTTTATTTGCATTTGCAAATGCTGGAGTATCTCTTGAAGGTTTATCGTTCGCTTCATTACTTGATAAAGTTCCCCTTGGAATTGTATTAGGACTATTCCTTGGTAAACAACTAGGTGTTTTTGTTTTCTCATATGTGTCAATTAAATTAAAAGTAGCTCAAATGCCAAATGATACAAGTTGGTATAATTTTTATGGCGTAGGAGTTCTTACTGGCATTGGTTTTACAATGAGTTTATTTGTTGGAAATTTAGCTTTTGTAGAAAACATGCAATATATGGATGGTGTAAAAATTGGCGTATTGACTGGTTCGTTGTTGTCAACTTTATTTGGTTATTTTTTAATATTACTTACACCAAATAAACCTAATAAATGAAAAAAGTAATATTTATATTTTCTATAATTATGTTTTTTTTTAAAACTCCAGCAACTGCTAACTACGAAAAAAAAATTTATGATTTTAGTATTGAGAGTATAACTGGCGAGACAATTAATTTTAAAGATTACAAAAATAAAGTTATTTTAATTGTAAATACAGCAAGTTACTGTGGATTTACAAAACAATATGATGAATTACAAGAATTGTGGGATTTATATAAAGAAAAAGGTTTAATTGTTCTTGGTGTTCCATCTAATTCATTTAATCAAGAAAAAAATAATAACGCTGATATAAAAGAATTTTGTGAAGTAAATTTTAATATTAACTTTCCTCTTACGACATTAACTGAGGTTAAAGGCAAAGACGCTCATGAACTTTTTAAATGGGCAAAAAAAAATCATGGTAAGTTGGCAGAACCTAAGTGGAATTTTCATAAAATTTTAATTAATAAAGAAGGTAAAGTTCAAGATACATTTGCATCATTCACAAAACCAACTTCAAAAAAAATAATTAAAGCCATAGAAAATAGCTTATAAGTTTATTGTCAATCCGTCATGTGCTGGAATAACATTTTTAGGCATCATTTTTTTAAGCACATTATAATCTAATACTGGTGATAAGTTAGTAAGAATAGCTTTTTTTGGTTTAAATTTTTTAATTACAGCAAGTGAAGTTTCTAAATTAAAATGTGATGGATGATAATTGTACCATAAGCAATCAATAATTAAATATCGAAGATTTTTAAAGTATTTATGATCTTTGTTATAAATTTTACTTACATCACTTATATAAGCTAATTTTTTATTAATAATAAAGCAATTTGACTTTACTTTACCATGCTCAACCATAATTGATTGAATAGCAATTTTTTTATTATTACTTTTAATAAAAATTTTTTTTTGAAGTTTATTAAGCTTTAAAGTTGCAGGATATTCTTTTGAATAACTTTTAAATATATAAGAAAATGTAGAGTTAAGATATTTAGAAGTATATTTATCAGCATATACATCAAGTTGTTTTCTGCTGTTAATATAAAACGATCTCAAATCGTTTATTCCATGAGTTTGATCACCATGCAAATGAGAATATAATACTTTATTAATTTTATTTATTTTATGCCTTAAAAGTTGTTGTCTTAGGTCAGGAGATGTATCTATAAGAATATTTTCATCTGTAGTTTTTATTAAAGCTGAACATCGTGTTCTATAATTTTTTTTATTATTAGGATCACAATTTCCAAAGAAACCATCTGCTCTTGGTACACCCATTGAACTACCACAGCCTAAAATAATAAATTTCATTAATTTCAATTAAAAAATAGTTTATTAAAGTTGTCTGTAGTTTTTTTTATAAGAGCTTCTTTGGATATATTTTTAATTTCAGCTAATTTTGCAGCAGTAAAATCAATGAAAGAAGGCTCATTTTTTTTTCCTCTTTTAGGAACGGGTGCTAAAAAAGGACTATCAGTCTCAATTAAGATATTATCCATTGGAATAGATTTAAAAGTATTTTGTAATTCTAATGAATTTTTAAAAGTAATAATACCGCTAGCTGAAAAGAATGAATTTAAAGTCATTAGTTTTTCTGAGAATTCTTTAGAGCCAGTAAAACAATGCATCAAAATTTTAAGGTTTTCATTTTTATATTCATTTAAAATTTCAAAAGTTTCTTTTTCCGCATCTCTTGAATGAACAATTAATGGAATATTGGTTTTTATGGATGCATCTATATGTTCTTTAAAACTTGCTATCTGCTTATCTTTTTCACTATTATTATAATAAAAATCTAACCCAGTTTCTCCAATTCCAATAATTTTTGAGTTTTCATTTAGACTTTCAATGATCTGCTTTGAAGTGATAATATTTTTAGAGCTTTCATGAGGATGAATGCCAATAGTACCATAGATCATTTCATCTTTATTAATTAAATCTTTTACTCTAGAAAAACTTTCAAACGAAGTTGAGATAGTAAGTAATTTTTCTATACCAACTTCTTTTGATCTTTGTATTACATTAGCTAAATCACTTAATAATGGTTCATGATCTAGATGACAGTGTGAATCAATCATTTTTTTTCTCTATTTTTTTAAAAAGTATATCTATTTTATTAATATTATTACCTTTTGTTAAATACTCATTATTAGAAACTGAATCTAATTTTATATTTTTTTCTTGAATGTCAAAAATCTTTAATGCCTTTAAAGAAGATTCAGGAATAATTGGATATAGTAAAAAACTTATTTTTCTTACAATTTCTAAAGTAGTGTAAACAATAGTATTTAATCTAATTTTATCGTCTTTCTTTTTCCATGGTTCTTGATCATTAAAATATTTGTTAGCTTCAAAAAGAGAATTTACAATATAATCAATGTAAAAATTGATATTTTGATTGTCAATTTGTAACCTAATATTATCTATATTATCTTTATACTTATTTAGTATTAATAAATCTTCATCATGAAATTTAACTTCTAATGGAATTTTTCCATTACAATTTTTTATTGCAAAAGTTGTTACACGCTGACATAAATTTCCATAATTGTTAGCTAGATCACTATTAATACAATCTTCTAGTCTTTCTTGAGATATATTTCCATCATTCCCGAAAGAAACTTCTTTAATTAAGTAGTATCTTAAAGGGTCTAGACCGTACTCTTTAATTATTTCAAGTGGATCAAGAATATTACCTTTAGATTTAGACATTTTTTCTTCTCCTGATAATATCCATCCATGCCCGTAAACTCTCTTTGGTAAATCAATTTTTGCTGCTAATAAAAAGGCAGGCCAATAAACAGCATGGAATCTAAGTATATCTTTTCCAATTAAATGTATTGAGGCTGGCCAAAATTTTTTAAACAAATCATCATTTATATTGGGATAGTTTAATGCACTCAAATAATTTGTTAAAGCATCAAGCCAAACATATATCACGTGGTTTTTATTATTTGGAACAGGTATGCCCCATGAAAAACTTTTTCTACTTACGGAAAGATCTTTAAGACCACTTTTTACAAAACTAATAACTTCATTTTTTCTAGATTGAGGAGAAATGAAATCTGGATTAGCTTCATAATATTCTAGTAAAGGTTTTTCCCATTTTGAAAGTCTAAAAAAATAAGATTCTTCTTCAATCCACTCAACGGGAGATTTTGATGATATAGCAATTTTTTTTCCATCTAATTCCTCAATTTCGTCTTCGTTATAAAAGGCTTCATCAGATACAGAATACCATCCAGAATAATTTGATAAGTATATGTCATCATTTTTCTCAAGTTCATTCCAAAGATATTGAACTGTATTTTTATGTCTAGCTTCTGTAGTTCTTATAAAATCAGTATTAGATAAATTCAAAGTATCCGAAAGATCTCTAAAAGTTTGACTAATTTGATCACAAAACGCTAGAGGGTCCTTCCCTGCTTTTTCTGCAGATCTTTGAATTTTTAATCCATGTTCGTCTGTACCAGTAAGAAAATGAACCTGATAATCATCAATTATTTTAAATCTTGCAAAAAAATCTGCGATAATGCTTGAATATGCATGACCCATATGAGGCTTAGCTGATGGATAGTAAATAGGCGTGGTAATATAATAATTTTTATCCATTTAGTATTTTATCCTCAAATTCCATAAACAATGTTTCATCATCTAAATTATAAGTTTTTGTATTATTAATTTTTTCTAAAAAATAATGGTATGATTTCAATATATTAATATTTTTGCTAGATATATTGTTTCTAAAATAAAGTTCAATAAAAGAATAAATAATTTCAATAATTGATTTATCTTTTTTATAAATTTTATTTTGAATTATGGTTGTTAGAGTTGTGTTTAAATCAAAATTAACAAGATCTAAGTCATATTCTTTAGATAATTTAATTAATTTAAATAATTTTCCAGGAGTTGCATAATAATCAAATAAATTATTATTGATAATAGTATTTATGTCATCGTTTAATAATTGATTAACAATTCTAATAGACTGATCTTTTGTTAAAAAAACTTTGAAATTTAAACATCTAGATTTAAGAGTTGGTAGCACTCGTTTATTATTATTTATTAAAATAAAATTTATATTTTCATTAGGTTCTTCTAAAAATTTTAACAAAGCATTAATAGAATTTAAGTTTAATAATTCAATATTATCAATTAAAACAAGTCTCTTTTTATTATTAAATGAGGATTTATTTAGATTTATTATCAATTCCCTAATTTGATTTATATCAATATTTTTTTTTTCCTCTAAGACATCAATTAAGTAAAAATTTGGATTAGATTTATTTAGTATAAGTTTGTAAGACTTGTTATCCGGATTAATTTTATTATTTTCAAAGTCATATGGATGTTCTTCATTTTCCGATAATACAAGGTTAATTAAATGATATGCTAACGTTGATTTTCCAATACCTTTTTCACCAGATAAAAGAATTTTATTTGGCAAAGTATCATTTTTATACAACTTATATAATTGATTAAAAACTTCTTTGTGCTCAAATAAATTTATTTGAGTTAGGGGATTTAAATTCATTTAATTAATTTTTTAATTTGATTTATTATTAAATCTTCATTTATTTTTATATCTAAATTAGAATCAATTATTTTGTATGTTTTTTTATTTGATTTAGCTAATTTCAAAAAACCTTTTTGAACTTTATTATAAAAATTCATATCAAACTGATCATATCGATTGAGAGATTTTCTATTTTTTAATCTTTGAAATAGATTTTTTTTATTAACAATATTGAGGAAAGTAAAATTGACTTTTATGTTTTTTAATAAAAATTTATTTATGATATTTATAATGTTTAAATCAATACCCATACCATAATGCTGATATGCAATAGTTGAGTCTGTAAATCTATCAATCAAAATAATTTTTTTTTTGTATGATTTTTTTATAAGATTTATATTTTCACTACGCGCTGCTAAATATAAAAGTAAATCAGTATATATGTTAAAATTAGATTTTTTATTTAAAATTAATCTCCTTATTTTTTCAGAATTAAGACTTCCACCTGGTTCTCTTATCTTAATATAGTTAATTTTCTTTTTATCTAAATATTTAGATACTTTATTTATATGATGACTTTTGCCACTACCCTCTATGCCTTCAAAAACAATGATGGGTTTTTTAGACATCACCCCAAATTAAATAATTTATTGATTTTATTAATCTTGTAAAAAAATTAACTTTTTTAATTTCTTTCGATGAAAGCAAATCATACTCTCCAATGAGTTCTTGATCATAAACAACTCTTAGAGTGGCTATTTTTTGATCTTTTTCAATTGGTGCTTCGACTGGCCCATCATACTTAACAACAACTTTTAAAAGTTTTTTTTTCGCTTTTTTGATTGTTTTATAAATATCTTCCTTTGTATAAGCTTCCACACTATTCTCTTTTCCTAACCAAACATCAATTTTGTGTAATGGTTTATTAGCTTTAGCTATTTCTACAAGATCATAGTTGGTAAGACCAAATGTAAGTAATTTTGTGCTCTCTTTAGATCTAGCATTTTTTGAATTAAAACCACTTCCTACAGCAATCAATCTTCTGCCATTTCTATCTATTGATGATGCTAAAGAATATTTTTCAACAGCTAAATAACCAGTTTTTATTCCATCTGCTCCAAGATTTTTATAAAGTAATGGATTTCTATTTCCTTGTGTTATTGGATCGCCACCTGTTCTATCCCACGTAAATTCTTTTTCAGCAAACATTTTGTAAAATTCAGGATGTTCTTTAATTAAATATCTAGACATTTTTAAAATATCTCTAACAGTTGAGTAATTGTCGGGGTCATTTATTCCTGATGAATTAGAAAAATTTGTATTATCCATCCCTAATTCTTTTGCTTTAGCTGTCATTAAAATTGCAAATTCTTCTTCAGTACCTGCTATACCTTCGGCTAATGCAATACATGCATCATTACCAGAAGCAACAATTATACCTCTTAATAAATTTTCTACAGAAACCTGATCACCTACCATTATAAACATGGATGAATAACCAGATGTAGACAATCTCCAAGCTCTCTCAGATATTATAAATTTTTCGTCTAAACTAAGATCGCCTGATTTTATTAAGTCAAAAGCAATAATTGCTGTCATTATTTTTGTCATAGAAGCTGGATAAATTGAAATATCTGGCTCTTTTTCATAGAGAATTTCTCCAGAATGATAATCTTGTAATATTGCAGTTCTTGCCTTTACATCAAAATTAGCTTTTGAAACACTTACTAATGAAAAACTAAAAAAAATTACAATTAATAATATTCTAAACATCTTTTAATATCTCTATATTTTCAAAATTTAATACTTTTATTTCGTTAAATGATTTTTCTAGTTTTTTTATATCATTAAATGGACCCAATAATACCCTATATTTAGTTTTAGATAATTTCTTAATTACAGATCTTTTGATATTTGTCTCATCTTTTATTCTATTAACCATATTTTCTGCTGAGTCTCGGTAATAAAAATCTGCAATTTTTATTGAATATAAAAATTTATGTTTTTTTATTTTAACTTCTTTAGTCTTTTCTTTGCCTAGATTATCTATGGTAATTCCATCAACAGGAGCTTTTTCAGCGACATTTTTCTCTTCATCAAAGGTCTTTGCTTTTTTAGCTACAAATGTTGAACTTTTTGAGATTAACACAAGATCAATATAAGGCTCTTTAGGGTCAAGTGATAACTCTTCAGCAATTCGTTGCGTAATTACAGAGTTGTAAAAAGTAGAGAATGTAACATTATTAGAGATTACTTGTGCTATAATTGACTTATCATTAACAGGATTAGTAATTTTAACAAATGAATTTTTTTTAATTTTATTATGAAAAATTAAAAGAGATCTATTATCAATTTTTTTAGATATTTTTTTTTCTTTTTTTAATTCATCATCATAAATTAAAGCAAATCCAGTATTACTATACTTTTGATCACTAATATAAACTAGGTTTTTATTATTTTGATCAAATTGATTACATGCGGATAAAAAAAATATAGAAATAATTAATAAGAGTTTTTTAAAGTTCATTTTTAAATTTATCTTTTAATGTACAAACGGCTAAAGCAAATCGCAATGATCTATTCCATTTTAATATTATCTCATAGTTGTCAAACACGATATAAGCTGGATTTAAAGTTTCAGCATCAGGTATGATATCTTTATCTGGTGTTATAATCGCCACTTTTAAAGCGTTAAACTTGTTGTCTATTTGATCATTATTTTTGATATATTTTCTAAAGTATTTCAATTTTTTTTTATCATGGAGTTTTTTGGCAGAAATGTTTAAATATTTACTGGGTATATTCTCTGACAAATCAATTTTATAAAAACAAGGATTCTCACTTTTCCAACCTATTTGATTTAAATAGTTTGAAGCAGAAGCATAAGCATCATTATTATTTTTTAAATCAATATATCCATTTCCATCATGATCAATTGCATAATTTTTCATTGTTGATGGCATAAATTGAAAAAAACCAAAAGCACCTGCCCAAGATCCATATAAGGTTTTATAGTCTATTTGTTCATTTTCTATTAATCGCAAAAGTATTAATAGTTCATTTGTAAAAAATTCTGATCTTCTTTTATCAAAACTTAAAGTTGCCAAAGAGGATAAAATATCCATTTTACCAACATATGTTCCAAAATTAGTTTCTATTCCCATTAGAGCTAATAGTAGCTCTCTATCTATATTAAATTCGTTTTCAACAGTATTTATTAACGTAGAATTTTTTTCATAGAATTTTTTTCCTAATGAAACTTTTTTTGAAGATGTTCTTTTTGAAATATAAGTTTTAGTATCCTCATAAAATTCAGGTTGATACCTATCATATTTTATTACATCTGATAAAAATTTTGTATCGGACATAACTTTATCAAACGTTTTTTCTGAAATATTATTTTGTAAAGCTATTTTTTTAAAATTTAATTTCCAATTTTCAAATTCTTTATTGATATCAGCAAATGACAAATTAATAAAAATAAAAATAAAAAATAAAGAAAAATTAATTAGTTTCATGCAAATCTTTCAAATATATAATTACAGCAATCCAAATAAAAATAAAACTAACTAATTTTGTTATTGAAAAAGGCTCGTTGTAATAAAAATACCCTAATAAAAACTGAAAAGTGGGTGTTATATAAAATATCATACCAGTTGGTCCTAAACCACAGAGCTCAACTCCTCTAACATATAAAAATAAAGGTATAACGGTCATAGGTCCAGCAAGATAAATAAATAGCATCATCGATGGATCAGATAATTGAAAATCATTATATCCTTTGCTTGCTATCAAATAAAAAGCAAATAGTGCAAACGGTAATATAAACAAACTCTCTATAAGAAGGCCCACATCAGTATCAACATTAATTTTTTTTCTAACTAGATTGTAAAAACCCCAACTTAAAGCAACAATTAAACCAACCCAAGGCAATGATTTAATACTTACAATTATTAAAAAAAGTATAGATAGAATGACTAACAGAATTGAAAAGACTCTTTTTTTATTAAGTTTCTCTTTAAAAAATATATAACCGAGCATTACGCTTAAAATGGGCATAATAAAATAACCAAAACTAGCATCTATAATTCTATTTGTTGCTATAGCGTATATCCATACACCCCAATTTATAAAAATTAAAAAACCTGAGATAAATAAATAAAATAAATTTTTTTTATTTTTTACAATTTTAAAAAAAATATTCCATTTAGAGAAAAAAAAAGTAGTCAGAATTAAAGTAAACGCTGTCCATAAACATCTATGAACTACTAATTCAATATGCCCGATATAAGCAATATATTTAAAATAAATTACACCAAAAAACCCCCACCAAAAAGATCCAAAACCAGCAAGTAATAGGCCTTTGTTAAATTCTTTATTCATAGGAAACCATGATGCTTGTAATTAATAAGTTTATTAGACTATTTTATGGTTGAATTAAATAATTATAATTATAAAACCTTGCTCACGGAGAGATGGCTGAGTGGTTGAAAGCACCGGTCTTGAAAACCGGCAAAGGGGCAACTCTTTCCTGGGTTCGAATCCCAGTCTCTCCGCCACTATTTTTCAATGTAATCAAAATGTTTAAATAAATCAGTCACATTATTTTTTTCAAAAATAAAATCAGTCTCTAAACCATTTAAAAAATTGTATAAATTTGAATCATCAATATCCAATAATTTTTCTAATTTAACTAAATCATCATTACTTAAGTCATTAATATATTTTTTAACAAAAGCTCCTAAAAGTTTATCCATTTCTTTGGTGCCCCTATAATTTGATCGATAAATAATCTTTTTTTTTAATTCGTCTATATTGATCATAAATATTAGAATATATTATTTGTTAATGAATAATAAAACAAATTATGAATATTTATTGTCAGATTTAAGTTCTCTAAAAGGTGTAGGAATTAAAACAAAAAATTTATTAAAGAAGAAAAATATTAATAATTTATTTGATTTATTATGGAAACTTCCAAAATCTTATACGGATAGAAGCTTGTCATCAAAAATAAAAGATTTAAAAATTGGTGAAATTCAAACAGTAACTATAATTCCTCAAAAGTATAATTTCCCACGTATAAGAAAATTACCAAATAGAGTTTTATGTAGTGATGAAACTGGTGAAATAGATTGTATTTTTTTTAATAGTTATGAAGGATACATAAAAAAAATCCTACCTTTGGGCAAAGAAATTACTGTTAGTGGTAAAATAGGTCATTTTAGGAATAAATACCAAATTACAAATCCAAAATATGTTTCTGAGGATTCTTCTTTAATCAAACAAACTCACAATAAATACTCATTAACTGAAGGTATTTCTGAAAAAATATATAATAAAATTATAAATCAAATAATCAATAGTTTGCCAGTTTTTAATGAATGGCACTCTAAAAGTATTATATCTAAATTTAAAAATATAAGCTGGAATAGCTCAATTAAAGAACTGCACAAACCAGAAAATATTGGAAATTATAAATCAAATTTCTATCAAAGATTAGCTTTTGATGAAATATTTTCAACATTTCTAGTTAATTCTGAAATGAGAAAAAAAATAAGAAAAATTAAAAAAAAAAATAAAGTTATTAATTTAAATAAACAAAATTCTATAATAGATAAATTAGATTTTTCACTGACGAGTGATCAATTAAAATCACTTAACGAAATAAACAAAGACTTAAGTTCACCAAATAAAATGTTTAGACTTTTGCAAGGAGACGTTGGTAGTGGAAAAACAATAGTATCTCTTTTAGCAGCAATAAATACCATAAATTCTGGTTTTCAGGTTGCTTTTATGGCTCCTACAGAAATTCTAGCAAGACAACATTTTATGCTTGCAAAAAAAATATTTCCTAAAAATATAAATTCAGATCTTATTTCTGGAAAATCTGAATATAAATTAAAAAAAGAAATTCATAAAAAATTAGAAAATAATAAAATTGATATTATCTTTGGAACACATGCAATATTTCAAAAAAAAGTAATTTTCAAAAAATTAGGATTAATAATTATAGATGAACAACATAAATTTGGAGTGAATCAAAGAAAAAGATTGTCAGACAAAGGTGGACCAAATTGTGACGTATTATTAATGACAGCAACACCTATACCTAGAACTCTAACAATGACAATTTACGGTGATATGGATATTTCAATAATTAGAGAAAAACCTAAAAATAGAAAACCAATTAAAACGTATAGTAAATTAGAGATTAAAATTGAAGATGTATTAAAATTTATAAAAAAAGAAATTAAAATAGGAAATCAAATTTTTTGGGTTTGTCCATTAATTGAAGAATCTAAAAAATTAGATCATTCATCAGCTGTAAAAAAGTATGAATATTTAGAAAGTAAGTTTCCAAATCAGGTATGTTTGCTTCATGGAAAAACTGATGTAAATGAAAAAAATGATATACTAAACAATTTTTTAAATAATAAATTTAAGATTTTAGTTTCTACAACAATTATTGAGGTTGGAATAGATTTTCCAAATGCAAATACGATTATAATTGAAAATGCTAACAAATTTGGTTTATCTCAACTTCATCAATTAAGAGGTAGAGTTGGTCGTGGAGATAAAGACTCTACATGCATATTAATGTTTAAATCAAATCTTAGCGAAAACGCAAAAAAGAGAATAAAAATTTTAAAAGACACTAATGATGGTTTTTTAATATCTGAAGAAGATATGAAATTACGAGGGTTTGGAGATATTTTAGGATTTAAACAAAGTGGTATAAAAAACTTTAAGTTAGCAGATCCAATTCAGAATAGTGATCTTTTTTTATTAGCTGAAAAAGAAATGAGAAGAATAGAAAAATCAAATGAAGATATAAGTAAATTCAAACCCTTGATAAAATTGTATGATAGAGCTGATATAATTAATGATATTGCTTAAGTTTTTTTAGTAGAGGTTCCTGCTGAAACAATAAATTTAGATGCTTCCTCAAAAGACATGTTTAAATATATAACATCTTCTATTGGAAACATTAGTAAAAAACCACTGGTAGGATTTGGAGTTGTAGGTACAAAAACATTAATTAAATTCTTACCAGTTTTTTGCGCCATCTCACCTTTATTTTCCTTTGTAGCAAAACCAACTGCCCAAACTCCTTTTCTTGGATATTCAATTAAAACTACACTTCTTTTTCCGTCATCTTTTTTAGAAAAAGTCTCAGTCATTTGAACAATTGCGGAATAAACTGTTCTTAAAAATGGAATTCTTTTGAACAAATCATCAATTAATTTTAGAATTCTTCTTCCAAAAAATGACAATGAAAGCCCACCTACGATAGTTATTAGTAAAATCGAAATGACAATTTCAACACCAGGTATATTAAAAGGTAAATAACTATTAGGATTAATATTTTTTGGAATTAAATTAGAGGAGATACCAATTAAAATTTTTGTAAGATATAATGTAAACCCAATTGGTATTAAAACAACTACTCCAGTAATAAAGTAGTTTCTTAAGGTTAATGAAAAAGATTTTTTTGACCCTTTTTTCGACATATTTTCAATTAACTATAACTAGCATAAACAACAAAAACAATTGCAAAGATAAATAATACAATTAAAATTTTGTTATTAAGATTCATATTAAATTATTATTATCAATTTTAGTTACTTATGGATAGAAGAAAATTTTTGACTTATGTTGGCTGTGGTTGTGGAAGTCTTCTTTTGCACTCCTGCTCTACTGCACCAATAACTGACAGAAAACAATTAAAAATTATACCTGAAGCAAAATTAAATGCTCAAGCTGCGCAAATTTATGAAAAAGTTAAACAAAAAGAAAAGATGAGTGATGACATTAAAACCTTGAATGAGATTAAAGAAATTGGAAAAAAAATGGAAGATTCGATTAGTGAATATTTTTTTAGATCAAATTTAAATGATCCAACAGCAAATTTTGATTGGGAATATATTTTAATTGATAACAAAAAAGTTAAAAATGCTTGGTGTATGCCTGGAGGTAAAATTGCTGTTTATACAGGTATACTTGATGTAACAAAAAATAAAAATGGTTTAGCAGCAATTATGGGTCATGAGGTTGCTCATGCTGTAGCAAAGCATTCTGTTGAAAGAGCAAGTCGAGGTATTTTATTAAATACTGGAGCAAGAATTATAGATATTGCAAGTGGGGGCGTATTATCTGATATAAACAGAACTACTGGAATGGATACAGTCGGATTATTAGCTCAACTGGGAATAATGAATCCATTTAACAGAAAACAGGAAAGCGAAGCTGATTATCTAGGTATGATTTTTTCTTCTTTATCTGGTTACGACATTAGAGAGACAGTAAAAATCTGGGAAAGAATGAAAGAAGCCAATAAGGGTAAAGAACCGCCAGAATTTATGAGCACCCACCCGTCCTCTGATACTCGTATTAAGCAATTAAATGGATGGATGAATGAAGTAATGTTAGATTATCCACCAATCAACTTGACCTAAATCAAAATTAATGGTGAGCCGTGATGGACTCGAACCATCGACCCATTCCTTAAAAGGGAATTGCTCTACCAACTGAGCTAACGGCCCACAAAATTGATTCATTTTTTCTAAATGAATAATGTGTGTATACAGATAAATTTTTATTTTTCAATTCGTTGAATTTAAAAGTTTTGATCAATTAAGGTTGTTAAATTAAGGAATTTGATATGATTATTCATACAAAATGGCACAGTTTCTATATCTACAACTTATCTATGTATTTATTGTGAAAATCATCAAATGTGCCAGAATTAATATTTTTTCTAATCTCAGACATTAATTCTTGATAAAAATTAATATTGTGAAGTGTCAATAACATTGAAGCTAATATTTCATTAGTATTAAATAAATGATTTAGATAATTTTTTGAATATTTGTTTAAGTTGAGATTTTCACAAGAAGGATCAAGTGGAGTATTATCATTTTGATACTTATTATTTTTAATATTTACCCTTCCATTCCATGTAAATGCCAAACCTGTCCTTCCAGATCTGGTAGGTAGCACACAATCAAACATATCTATACCTCTTTTGACGGCACCTAATATATCTGATGGTGTTCCAACACCCATTAAATAGTGAGGTTTTTCTAAAGGTAAATATTCTTTGATATCATCTAAAACATTAAACATTTCATTTTGTGTCTCACCTACTGCTAATCCTCCAATAGCATATCCATCAAAACCAATATTAACTAATCCTTCAAGTGATTTAAGTCTTAAATCTTTAAACAAACCTCCTTGAACAATACCAAATAAAGCTTTATGAGGATTGCTTCCAAAAGCTACTTTAGATCTTTCAGCCCAGTAAAGTGATAAATCCATAGATTTTTTTATAAGATTATAATCATTAGTTTTCTTAGGGCATTCATCCATAATCATTACAATATCTGAATTTAAACCTAATTGTATTCTTATGCTCTCCTCTGGACTTAAATAAAATTTTTTACCATCAACATGAGAGTTAAATATAGCTCCCTTCTCTCTATCAATTTTATTCAACTTTGAGAGAGACATTACTTGAAAACCGCCAGAGTCAGTCAAAATAGGTAAATCACAATTCATAAAATTATGAAGTCCACCAGCAGACTCTACTCTTTCAACACCGGGGCGTATCATTAAATGATAAGTATTTGAAAGAATTATTTCAGACCCTGTTTTTTTAATATCATCTATTGTACAAGCTTTTACAGTTGCCTGTGTTCCTACAGGCATAAAAGCTGGAGTTTGTATATTACCACGATGCGTCTCGATTAACCCACATCTAGCAAATTTATCTTTTTTTAAAACGTTAAAGGCAAATTTTTTTAATGCCATTAATAAAATTTATTGAGATTTGAAACTAATAATCTTATCTGGATCAGTTACAGCGCCGTTATTATTTTGATCGCCTCTTTTTATTTTATCAACAAATTCCATTCCTTCTATCACTTTTCCAAAAACTGTATATTGACGATCTAAAAAAGGAGCTGGCTGAAAACAAATAAAAAATTGACTATTTGCACTATTTGGATCTTGAGCTCTCGCCATTGATAAAGTTCCTCTATCATGTGGTAGACTATTGAATTCTTGCTCTAAGTCAGGAAAATCTGATCCACCCATTCCAGCTCTTCTAAGATCAAAATCTTTAGATTCTGAATTTCCAAATTTTACATCACCTGTTTGAGCCATAAATCCATCAATAACTCTATGAAAAACAACGTTATCGTATTTACCGCTATTTGCTAATTCCTTAATTCTTTTAACATGATTTGGCGCCACATCTTCAAATAATTCAATTTTAACGTCACCGTCTTTTAATTTTAATATCATTATATTCTCCTCAGCTATTGATTGATTGGTAATAAAAAAAAGCAAAATAAGTATTTTAATAAAAATTTTATTCATATTTCTCTTTTAAAGACTTGATAGTACTTTTGGTAGTAAATTTTTTAATGTCACCTTTTAATTTAACAATCTCTTTTACAAATCTAGATGAAATAATTTGATTTTCTACATCAGACATTAAAAAAATTGTTTCAATATTTTGGTTCAATTTTCTATTCATACCAGCTAATTGAAATTCATATTCAAAATCAGATACAGCTCTCAGTCCTCTTAAAATAATGTTTGATTTGTATTTTTTACATAAATCAGTGGTTAAAGAGCCAAAAGATACTACTTTTATTTTTTTCCTATTTAACTTTAGATCTTTAAATAAAGCTTTATTTACTATTTCTATTCTTTCATCAGAACTGAATAAATAATTTTTGTTACTTTCATCTGAAACACCTACGACTATTTTATCGAATAATTTTAATGATTTTTTTATGACATCTATATGCCCAAAAGTGATTGGATCAAATGTTCCAGGATAAATTGCAATTTTACTCATTAAATTAAATTATCATCAATTTTAATTGCTGAAACAACTTTTTCTTCTCCTGATAACTTAATTATTCTAACACCCTGGGTATTTCTTCCTGCGGTTCTAATTTCCTTAACAGCAACTCTGATTACCCTACCTTTGTTTGTAGAAATTAGAATTTCATCACCTTCAAAAACAGGGAAAGATGAAGTGATATTTCCATTTCTTGGTGAATTTACTATTCCTATAATTCCTTTACCTCCTCTGTTAGTAACTCTGTAATCAGTATGAGAGGTCTTTTTTCCATAACCATTTTCACTTATTGATAAAACAAATTTCTCTTTTGCTGTTAATTCAGATTTTTCGTCTTTTGATTTTTTTACGTTTTTATTAATTTTATCGTTATCAATAACTGACAAAGATACTATTTGATCATTTGGTGCTAACTCTATACCCTTAATTCCTTTAGAAGATCTACCTTTAAAAACTCTTAGCTTTTTAACTTCAAATCTAATGCATTTCCCAAATTTTGTACTTAAAATTACATCTTGATCATCTTTACATATTTTAACACCTACGATTTTATCATTATTATCTAATTTCATTGCAATTTTTCCAGATGCATTAATTGATGAAAAGTCTTCTAAACTATTTTTTCTTACTTTGCCTTGAGCAGTAGCAAATATAATTTGATAATTTTTTAAATCAGTTTCATCTTCTGGCATTGGCATAATTGAGCTTATTGCTTGGTGACTCTTTAAAGGTAAAATATTAAATAAAGACTTACCTTTAGATGACGATGAACCCTCAGGGATTTTCCATGCTTTGATCTTGTAAACCAAACCCTCGGTAGAAAAGAAGAGTACCGAAGTATGAGTATTCACAGATAATGTTTGAACAACTGAGTCTTGATCTCTAGTTGTTATGCCTGATTTTCCCTTACCACCTCTTTTTTGTTTTTTTACTCCATCCAAAGAACCTCTTTTTATGTATCCTTGTAAGGTAACTGTAATTATTACTGATTGTTTTTGGATTGTTTCCTCAATATCGTAATTTAAAACAGCATCTATAATTTTAGTTCTTCTTGGTATAGCAAATTTCTCTTTAATATTTTTTAACTCTTCGCTGATTACTTTTAAAAGTTCTTTTTTTGATGAAATAATCTTTTTATATTTAGTTATTAGTTCAGCTAATTTTTTAATTTCAACTTCAATTTCATTTATCCCTAATGCAGTTAATTTTTGAAGTCTTAATTCTAAAATAGCTAAAACCTGTGGTTCAGATAAAGAATAGAGGTTTTTACCTTTTTTTCCCTCAACTAAAGAAATTAATTTTTGAGATTTGTTTATTTTCCATTTAGTTTTTAAAATTGATATTTTGGCATCATCAGGTGTTTTAGATGATCGTATAATTTTTATTATTTTATCTAAATTTTCAACTGAAACAGATAATCCTATTAATATATGAGCACGTTCCTCAGCTTTTTGAAGATCAAATTTAGTTTTTTTAATTACAACATCTTCTCTAAAAGTTAAAAAATTAGATAAAAAATCTTTTAGTGTACAAGTTTGTGGTTTTCCTTCAACAATAGCTAAAGTATTAAAACCAAATGAACTCTCTATTTGAGTGTTTTTATATAATTGTCTCTTTATAGTTTCTGGTTCTACACCGTTTCTTAAATCTATTGCTACCCTAATACCTTCTCTGTTAGACTCATCTCTAATATCTCTTATTCCTTCAATCTTTTTTTCTCTTACTAATTGAGCAATCCTTTCATTTAAAACAGATTTGTTTACTTGATAAGGTATAGAAGTTATTACAAGTCTTTCACGTCCATTTTTTTGTTGCTCAATTGAAATTTCACCTCTTATCTTAAAAGACCCTCTACCATTGTTATATCCTTGTTTAATTATATCTTTACCTATAATTACACCACCAGTTGGAAAATCTGGACCAGGTATATGTTTCATTAAGTCTTTAATTTTAATATCTTTGTTATCAATTAAGGCTAAGGTGCCATTTATAATTTCACCTAAATTATGTGGAGGTATACTTGTTGCCATACCAACAGCGATACCGCCAGCTCCATTTACTAATAAATTTGGAAACTGTGCAGGTAAAACACTTGGTTCTTTCTCAGTTTCATCATAATTGCTTTTGAAAGTAATTGTATTTTTTTCAATATCATCAATTAAATATTGAGAAACTTTTGACAAGCGAGTTTCGGTATATCTCATTGCTGCAGCTGGATCACCATCAATAGAACCAAAATTTCCTTGACCTTGAATTAACGGTAAACTCATAGAGAAATCTTGTACCATTCTTACTAAAGCATCATAAACAGATTGATCACCATGCGGGTGATATTTACCAATAACATCTCCGACTATTCTTGCAGATTTTCTAAATTGTTTAGACCAATCATATCCGCCTTTGTACATTGCATATAAAATTCTTCTATGAACTGGTTTTAATCCATCTCTAATATCAGGAAGAGCACGACTTACAATTACGCTCATTGCATAAGAAAGATATGATGAGCTCATCTCATCATGCATTGAGATTAATTTTATATTTTTATCTTTAAACTCTTCAGTATTTTTCATAGAAACTAAAATGGAATTTCATCGTCCATATCTGACACTTGTGAAGAGTCCTCAATATTATTTTGTTGAGTTGTGTCATTTTGAATTCCGCCACCAGAATTACCTCCTCCCAACATTGTGAGTGAAGAATTATATCCTTGTATAACTATTTCAGTTGAGTATTTGTCTTGTCCCGATTGTTCATCTTTCCATTTTCTTGTCGTAAGTTGACCTTCTACATAAACTTGAGCACCTTTTTTTAAATATTGTTGAACAACATTTACTAAACCCTCATTAAATACAACTACACGGTGCCATTCAGTTTTTTCTTTTCTTTCACCTGTGTTTTTATCTTTCCAGGATTGACTTGTTGCAAGACTTAATCTGGCTACACTTTTACCATTTACCATTTGTTTTACCTCAGGATCTGCGCCCAAACGACCAATTAATAATACTTTATTTAAACTTCCAGCCATAATATTTAATATTTGTTAAATTAGTTAATTAGAATTATATCACAATTCTTCTGAATATTAATTTTATTAACTCAAAGCAACTAAAATTATGATGAAAAAGATAGTTATTAAGGGCGCTAAAGAACATAATTTGAAGAATGTCACTGTGGAGATTCCAAAAGACAAATTTGTGGTCATAACGGGTCTATCTGGGTCAGGAAAATCATCTTTAGCTTTTGACACCATCTACGCAGAGGGTCAGAGAAGATATGTAGAGAGTTTATCTGCATATGCTCGTCAATTTTTAGATAAAATGAAAAAACCAAATGTTGATTTAATTGAAGGGCTAAGTCCAGCTATTGCAATAGAACAAAAAAATACATCAAAAAATCCAAGATCTACTGTTGCAACTGTAACAGAAATTTATGATTACATGAGGGTGTTATATGCTAGAGCAGGTATCCCCTATTCACCGTTTACAGGCAAACCAATAACCTCTCAAACAATTACACAGATAGTAGATTTAGTTAAAAAATTACCAAAAAAATCAACAATATATATTTACGCACCAGTAGTAAGAGGTCGTAAAGGTGAATATAAAAAAGATATTTTAAGTTACAAAAGAAGAGGTTTTAGAAAAATTAAAATTGATAATGTTTTATATGATATAGAAAAGTCACCTAATCTAGATAAAAAACTTAAACACGATATTTCAGTCTTAGTCGATAGAATAGTTTTAAATTCAAAACTTGGAAATAGATTGGCAGAAAGTATTGAAACAGCTATAAATTTAGCAAACGGTTTGGTTTTTGTAGAATATGAAGATGAAACTCTTCCTCAAAAATTCAGAAAAATTGAAAAATTAATTTACTCTACCAAATTCGCTTGTCCTGAGAGTGGTTTTACAATTGAGGAAATTGAGCCAAGACTTTTTTCATTTAACAGTCCCTATGGAGCTTGTGAAGAGTGTGAAGGAATTGGAATGAAATTAAATGTTGATCCAAATTTAGTTGTTCCTGATGAAAGAAAAAGTTTAGCTGATGGAGCAATCGAACCTTGGTCTAAATCAACTACATTATATTACGCTCAAACTCTAGCATCCTTAGCAAAACATTATGGTTTTTCTTTAGATGAAAAATGGAAAAAATTACCCAAAAAAATCAAAGATATTATTCTTTATGGTTCTGATGAAGATGAAATCAAATTTAATTATGATGATGGTTACGAGAAATATTCCTATAAAAAAACTTTTGAAGGTGTAATTAATAATCTTGAAAGGAGATTTTTAGAATCTGATAGCGAATGGAAAAGAGAAGCCATTGCTGAATATCAATCGGATACTGCCTGTGAAGCATGTAATGGTGATAGATTAAAAGAAGAAGCATTATGTGTAAAAATCAATGATCTTAATATTAGTGAGGTAACAAAAAAATCTATTTTGGATGCAGCAGAATGGTTTAAAAATTTAGAAAATAAGCTTGATAAAAGACAATTTAAAATTGCTGAACATGTTTTAAAAGAAATCAACGAAAGATTAAATTTTCTACTTAATGTAGGTTTAGACTATTTAACACTTTCTAGAGAATCTGGAACTTTATCAGGTGGTGAAGCTCAAAGAATAAGATTAGCTTCACAAATTGGATCTGGTTTAACAGGTGTATTATATGTTTTGGATGAACCATCGATTGGATTACATCAAAAAGATAATGTTAAGCTTATTAATGCATTAAAAAGATTAAGAGATCTTGGTAATACTGTTATTGTTGTTGAGCATGACACTGAGACTATGGAAAATGCAGATCATATTATTGATCTTGGGCCTGAAGCTGGAAGTAATGGTGGTGAGATAACAGCACAAGGATCATACGAAGAAATCAAAAAAGATAAAAATAGTATTACCGGACTGTATCTTGCTAATAAAAAAACAATTGAAATTCCTAAAACTCGACGTTTAGCTAAAAATGGAAGATTTGTTGAAATCAATGGTGCAAGTGGAAATAATCTAAATAATGTTAATCTTAAAATTCCAACTGGGACCTTTACCTGTGTTACTGGTGTCTCTGGTAGTGGTAAATCTACTTTAATATTACAAACACTCTTTCATGCTTTAAATTTAACTTTAAATAATAAAGCTAGAAAAACACCTAAATCTTTTAAATATTATAAAGGAGTAGAATTAATCGATAAAATAATTGATATTGACCAGTCTCCTATTGGTAGAACTCCAAGATCAAATCCAGCAACATATACTGGAGCCTTTGGACCTATTAGAGATTGGTTTACAAGCCTCCCAGAGTCTAAAACCAGAGGATATAAACCAGGAAGATTTTCTTTTAATGTTAAAGGAGGCAGATGTGAAGCTTGTGAGGGTGATGGTGTAATCACTTATGAAATGCATTTTTTACCTGATGTTTATATACAGTGTGATGAATGTAAGGGTACGAGGTATAATAGAGAAACTTTAGAAATTAAATTTAAAGGTAAAAGTATTGCTGATGTTTTAGATATGTCGGTTGATGAAGGGTGTGAATATTTTGAAAATATATCTAATATAAAAACAAAACTATTAACGCTTAAAAAAGTTGGTTTGGGCTATATAAAAATTGGTCAGCAAGCAACTACATTATCAGGAGGTGAAGCACAACGAATTAAGCTTGCAAAAGAACTTTCAAAAAGATCAACGGGAAGAACGATGTATATCTTAGATGAACCAACCACAGGTTTACATCAACATGATATTAAAAAACTTTTAGAGATACTTCATACATTTGTAAAACTTGGGAATACAGTAGTTGTCATTGAACATAATCTTGATGTTATTAAAACAGCCGACTATATTGTGGATATGGGTCCTGAAGGCGGTGTAAAGGGTGGTAATATTGTCGCCGAAGGAAAACCGGAAGAAGTATGCAAAGTTAAAGAGAGTTATACTGGTCAATTTTTAAAACCTCTTTTAGCTTAAATTTAACAACTTAAAAATATTCAAAAATTAGTGTATAGTAATCAAGAATCATGAGCAGTTTATTGTCATCATTATCAAAAACAGTCCACGCATCACTTGCTTTAGCAATTATTTTGTTTTTAGGATTGTTTTATTTAAACGATGGAATTGCTTTTGATACGCTATTCTGGAGCTGGTTATTTAGATACATACATGTAATTGTTGCAATTATGTGGATTGGATTATTGTGGTATTTCAATTTTGTTCAAATTCCAAATATGGGAAAAATTCCAGATGAACAAAAACCAGCTATTGGTAAAGTAATAGCACCAGCTGCATTATTTTACTTTAGATGGGCTGCTGCATTAACTGTTCTTTCAGGTTTAATTCTTGCTCTTCTTAATGGATATCTTCATGATGCAATGACTTTAAGTATTGGTTCAGGTGTTCCAAAACATACTGCAATTGGAATTGGAATGTGGCTTGGAATTGTAATGGCATTTAATGTGTGGTTTGTGATTTGGCCAAATCAAAAAAGAGCTTTAGGAATAGTTGAGAGTGATCCAGATACAAAAGCTAAGTCGGCTAAAACTGCAATGCTATTCTCAAGAACAAATACTTTGTTATCTTTACCTATGCTACTTTCAATGGTAGCTGCACAAAATATATTTTAATTTATTTCTGATCGTCTTCTCTAAGAACAGTTTTTTGGGAAACTCTTAGCCTAACTAAAACAGTGTTAGCAATATAAATAGATGAATAAGTTCCAAAAACAACACCAAGTATCATTGCTAGTGAAAAACCTTTTAATATTTCTCCACCGAAAAAATAAATTGCTAATAAAGCTAGTAAAGTAGTTGCAGAAGTTATTATAGTTCTTGATAACGTTTCATTAATTGAAATGTTT
Organism: Candidatus Pelagibacter sp. FZCC0015; assembly: GCF_007833635.1. Taxonomy (NCBI): domain Bacteria; kingdom Pseudomonadati; phylum Pseudomonadota; class Alphaproteobacteria; order Candidatus Pelagibacterales; family Candidatus Pelagibacteraceae; genus Candidatus Pelagibacter; species Candidatus Pelagibacter sp. FZCC0015. Next base: position 1,186,831 of record NZ_CP031125.1, on the reverse strand, counting down.
GTTAATTCAAAAATTTTTATATCTGAATATTTTCTTAAATTTTCACGCACACGGTCAAAAATAACCACAGTATCATTCATTGAATATCCAACTATTGTTAACACTGCTGCAATAATTGACAAATTTATTTCTAAACTAAATAGTGAAAAAACTCCTAAAGTTACAATAACATCATGAAACAAAGCTAAAATTGCACCCAAACTAAATTGCCATTCAAATCTTATCCAAATATAAATTAACATTAATGCTAAAGACAAAGATATTGCTATAACTCCTGATTTTAGTAATTCAGCACTTACCTTTGGCCCAACATTCTCTACTCTTCTAAAATCATAGTTATTTCCAAAAGATTTATCTAAATTAGTCTTAATTTCTTCAATAATATTTTTTTTATTATCTTTATTTTCAAATTTTACTAAAAAATCCGTATCATTGCCAAATTTCTTCACTGAGACATCTCCTAAATCCATTTGATTAAATCTATCTCTTAATGAACTTACATTTATTTTAGAATCTGAGGCTCTTAATTCAATTAAAGTGCCGCCTTTAAAATCTATACCAAAATTGAGCCCTTTAAATATTAACAGTAGTAATGAAACAACAATTAAAAGTGATGAAAGTAAATTAAAGTGATTATAATATTTATTAAAAGCAATCATTAGATTAATTTTTCCTTATCTTTGTTTCTTGATACATAAATACTAGTGAACAATCTTGCTATGAAATAGACTGAAAATAGTGTTGTAAATATTCCAACTCCTAAGGTTACAGCAAAACCTTTGACTGGACCTGAGCCCATAAAAAACAAAATAATTGCAGCTAATAATGTGGTAATATTGGCATCTAAAATTGCTGTTCTTGATTTTGTATAACCACCATCAAAAGCCAAAATATTATTAGTCTCATCTTTTAGCTCTTCTTTAATCCTCTCAAAAATTAAAACATTTGCATCAACTGCCATACCTACAGTTAGGATAATTCCTGCAATACCAGGCAATGTTAAAGTAGCTTCAAATAAAGTTAAAACACCTAAAAGAATAAACAAATTAACTATTAGTGTTACATTGGTAATTAATCCGAAAATTTTATATTTAACGAACATAAAAATTATGACCAACATAAAACCTATTGCCAAAGCAATCATTCCTGCATTAATTGAGTCTTGTCCAAGATCTGGACCAACCGTTCTTTCTTCAATTATTTCTAATGGTGCTGGCAATGCTCCTGATCTTAATAATAAAGCTAGATCAGTTGCTGTTTGAAAAGTAAAGCCACCACTTATCTGACCAGAACCACTAGCAATCGTATCTCTAACTACAGGTGCGCTTATAATTTTACCATCTAAGACAATTGCTAATTGTTTTCCAATACCAGTTGATGTTGCCTTACCAAACCTTTTTGCACCTACTCTATCTAAAGTAAATGAAACAATCGTTTGGTTAGTTTGAGTATCCATTTTTGGTTGTGCATCGAGTAAATTTTCACCACTGATTATAATTCTTTTACTAACTGTGGCTTCTTCTAGGCCATTTTCAAATTTTAATTTTTCAACACCAAAACGATCATTTTCATCATTTGTTACAAAGCGAAATGTAAGATTTGCAGTTTTACCAAGTAATGATTTTATTCTCATTGGATCATCTAATCCAGGAAGCTCTACTAAAATTCTGTTATTTCCTCTTTTAAGTATGTTGGGTTCATTAGTTCCAACCTCATCTACCCTTCTTCTTACTATTTCTATAGCTTGATCTTGAGAAGAAGTTTTAAGTTTAATTAAACCCTGTCTTGAAAAATTAATTTTTAAATTTAACCCTGTATCTTCAATTTCTAACTGATGTGATTTAAATCTTGGGTAATAAGGGTTAAGATCACTATTTTCGTCCTGAAAAACATCTAAGACAGATTGCTTATCATTATTTGTTACATTAAAATAAATGTTCTTATTATCTATTTTAATATTGTTGATTTTAATATTTTTTTCTTTGAAGTAATTTCTAATAGTTGTTGTTAAGTTTTGTAGTTTTTGTTCAATTACAGGTTCATTATCAATTTCAAGTAATAGATATGATCCTCCCTGAAGGTCCAATCCTAGATTAATTTTTTTATCAAAAAAATCATCATCAAATTTAAAAAGATTTGATGAAGCAATTAAAATAAATAAAACTGAAAAAAGAGTTATAAATAAAATTCTTAACTTAGAGAAATAAAGCACTTAACTAAAAATAATTATTTTTTAACTTCTTGTGTATTTGTATTAACAAGACTTTGAATACCAGTTGATTTAACTATCTCAACTTTAACGTTTTCAGCAATTTCTACTTCAACTTTATCATTGTCTATAAGTCTCTCCACAGTACCTGTAATTCCACCAGAAGTAACAACCTTGTCACCTCTCTTAAGGCTTTCAACCATTGCTTTGTGCTCCTTAACTTTTTTTTGCTGTGGTCTGATTAAGAAAAAATAAAAAATAACAAAAATTAAAATTAACGGTATAAATTGTCCTATTCCTGAGCCTTCCATAAATCTCCTTATAAATTATGTGAATACTTATACTATCTGTGTAATTAAAACAACTTTATTTAGCTGAAATCAATTCCAAATTATTCATATACGGTCGCAGTACCTTAGGAACAATAATCGAACCATCTTTTTGTTGATAGTTTTCTAATACAGCAATTAAAGTTCTACCCACAGCTAAACCACTTCCATTTAATGTTCCAACAAAAACAGTTTCCTTGTTTTTATTTTTATATCTTGATTTCATTCTTTGTGCCTGAAATGTTGAACAAGAAGAGCATGATGATATTTCACGATACTTGTTTTCTGATGGTAACCACACTTCAATATCATAAGTTTTTTCTGCACTAAAACCCATATCACCTGAACATAAAATTACTTTTCTATAAGGTAACTCTAGTTTATCAAGAATATCTGTAGCGCAGTTTGTCATTCGCTCTAATTCTTCTAGGCAATTTTCTTTTTCTACAATACTAACCATCTCAACCTTATAAAATTGATGTTGTCTAATCATTCCCTTGGTGTCTTTTCCATAACTGCCGGCTTCTTTTCTAAAACATGGGGTTGAGGCAACAAATCTCATTGGTAAATCTTTTTGGTCTACAATTTTATCTTTAACAATGTTTGTTAAAATTACTTCAGCAGTTGGAATTAAAAATTTTCTATCAGATCCTTCATCAAATTTTATTTCAAATTGATCGTTTTCAAATTTTGGTAATTGGCCTGTTCCATACATTGTATTATCAGAGGCAATCAATGGAGGTGAAATCTCTTGGTAGCCATTTTGAGCAATATGAGTATCTAGCATAAAGTTAGATAAAGCTCGTTCTAGTAATGCTAACTCTTTTTTAACAAATACAAATCTTGATCCAGTTGTTTTAGTTGCAAGATCAAAATCAAGCATACCTAAATTTTCTCCAAGTTCGTAATGCGATTTGGGTTTAAAATCAAATTCAGCAACTTTACCTGCTTTTAAAACTTCCACATTGTCATTTTCATCTTTTCCATTTGGAACATCCTGATGAGGTATGTTGGGTATACTTGATAAAATGTTATCTAATTCAGTTTTAGTATTTTTTTGTTGCTCAGCGATCTTTTCTAATTCAGTAGAGATTTCTTTAGATTTTTTGAATAAACTTTCATCTTTAGATTTTGAAATATCTTTTTTTTCTTTTTCTAAATTTTCTTTCTTTTGAATTAAATCTCTATTTAATTCATCAAGCTTTTTTAAATTATTAAAATCAATTTTAACTGAACGCTTTTCAAGATCTTTTTCAAATTTTGAATAGTCTTTTCTAATTTCTTTTAAATTATGCATCAGTCTTTTCTAAATTTTTGTTTTCTATAAATTTTACTGAAAATATTGATAATTCATATAAAATTAATAAAGGAATAGCTAAACCTATTTGAGTAATTGGGTCTGGTGGTGTAAGCAATGCAGCAGCAGCAAATATAATTACTACAACATACTTTCTTCTTTCTTTTAGAAATTGACTGTCAACAACACCTATTCTGGCTAACAAACTTAAGACTATAGGTAGTTGGAAACTTATTCCAAATGCAAAAATTAACTTCATAACAAGTGACAAGTATTCATTTACTTTGGCTTCTAATTGAATTGGTAGACTTGTAGACATCCCTGTACTTTCAAATGATAAAAAGAATTTAATAGCTAGAGGCATTATCAAATAATAAACTAGCATACCTCCCAAAAAGAAAAGAATTGGTGTTAAGACAAGGTATGGGAGTATAGCAACTTTTTCATGTTTATATAATCCCGGTGCAATAAATTTCCATATTTGCATTAAAATAAAAGGACAGGTCACAAAAAAAGCTGTGAAAAAGGATACTTTAATATACGTTAAAAAAGTTTCCTGTAAGGCCGTAAAAATAAGCCTTCTATCAGACCCATCATCTTTGACAGCTTGAGCAAATGGATCAACTAAAAAACCGTAGATATGTTCTGCAAATATATAACAAATAACAAAAAAGATTATTAGAAATATAAAACTATGTATTAATCTTTTTCTTAGTTCTGTTAGATGGCTAACAAATCCACCTTCATTTTCTTCATTGCTCATCTTTTTTAGTTTCTTTTTTTATTTCATTATCAATTTTTTCTTCATCAATTTCTAAATTAGAAACCTCATTTTGAATGTTGCTCACATATCTTTTTGCAGTCCCTATCCAAGAACCTGCTTTCTTTAACATGATTGGAAAATCTTTTGGACCAAGAACAATAATTGCAATACCAACTACAATTAATATCTCAAACCAACCAATAGTAGGCATGTGATTTAATCTTTGTTTTCTGAGTCTTTATTTTCGTCGGATATATTTTTTGGCTCTGTATCGTCAGTAACATCTGACGCCATTCCTTTTTTGAAACTTTTAATTCCCTTAGCTACATCACCCATCAGACTGGAGATTTTACCTCGTCCAAACAATAAGACTACTAATATAACTACGATTGCTATTTGCCAAATTCCTATGCTCATGAAAAACTTATAACCTTTTTATGGTTAATTTAAAAGTTACTTTTTTGTTAATCTTTCTCTTCAGTATCAAGAGTGCTGTTTAACATCTCGTCAATATTAGAATAAATATCCTCTTTTTTTTCTTCTTGTTTTTCTTTGTAGAATTTTCCAGTTCCAAAAATTGCATTATCGACACTAGAACTGTCAATTAATCCAGCAGCACCTAATTCATCAATTGTTGGTAAATCAGATAATTTTTGAAGATTGAAATGACTTAAAAATTCATCAGTTGTAACATACTGAATTGGTCTACCTGGTACATCTTTACGACCTCCTGGTTTCACCCAGTTGAGTTCCATCAATATTTCAAGAGTATTCGTTCCAAATGCAACACCTCTTATCTCCTCAATCTCAGCTCTAGTAACAGGTTGGTGATAAACGATTATAGCTAAAGTCTCCACAGCAGCTCTAGAAAGTTTCTTTTCTACTGTCTTCTCTTGTGACATAATATTAGATAAGTTAGGTGAAGTTCTAAACGACCACTTATCTTTAATACAAACTAAATTAATACCACGTTGAGAGTATTCTTGTTGTAACTTCTCTAATGATTTTGCAACACTACCCTTTTTAGTAATTTTGCTTTCAATTGTATCAATATCTAATGGTTCTGCAGCAGCAAAAATAACTGCTTCAATTTCTTTTTCTAAATCAGTTAACTTAGATGGAAATTTTACAATATTATCTTTTGTAATCTTTTCTTTTTTAATCATTATTTTCCTTTACATAAATATCATCAAATAACTTATCTTGTTTCATATTTAAATTTCCTTCTTTAACTAATTCTAACGATCCAGCAAATATTCCTGCTTTACCTGTACGTTTATATTTTGAATTACTTTTAAAATTTTGAGGAATTAAATCATCTAATTTCTTCCAATCAATTAATTTACCGAAAAATTCTCTAATTGTTTTAATTCCATCTTCTGTAGTAAATACAGGTAATTTGGGAATATTCATTTTTTGAAAGTCCTTGGTCATAATAATTGTTGAATATGATTTAAGAAGCTCAAATAAACTTAAATTATATTCTGTGCTATAAATAGATCTTATATTTCCTTTCATTCCTCTTGATCGAATTTCTCTTCCTAATCTTTTTCTTTTTAACATTTGTTCAGAGAGTAATCTTATCAATTCTAGTTTTTTAAGTTGTAATTTTAATTTTTCAGCAACTTCTTGAACTTTAAATTCTTCTTCTGGTGTTCCTGGAAGTAATAATTTAGATTTTAAATAAGCTAACCAAGTTGCCATCAATAAATACTCAGAAGCAATTTCTAAATTTAAATCTTTTTCTTTTGTAATATAATCGTGAAATTGATCTGCTAACTTTGTTATTGATATCTCTTCAAGATCTACCTTTTGAGCTTTGGCTAAGTCTAAAAGAACATCTAGAGGGCCATTATAATTATTAATATCAACATTAAATAATGCAGAATCAGAAATAGTCATGCTCAGATATTAACTTAAAATTTTATAAAATAGCGATGTTTTTTTTATTATAAAATTACTGACCTTTGGTGAATTATCACCAACTACCTTCATTTCAGACAATTTGCCATTACAATGAAGAGCAAGATTACAACCTGCGCTAAATGTTTTAATGGTATTGGTTTTTAAATCATCTTTTAAACTTTTCATTGATAAATCATCTGAAATTAAAATGTTTTTAAAGCCAATTTTTTTTCTAATTAAATTTATAATTTTTTTAGAGTGTGTAGCTGTATTTAACTTATCAATGCTTCGATATATTACATGCGCTGTCATTGCAAAATAGCTTTGTTTTTTCTTGAATGGAAAAAAATCATTTTTATTCAAATAATTTAACTTTTTGGTAACTACAGGTGTAAATTTATGACTATCTACTTTAGCTAAACCATGCCCTGGTATGTGTTTCATCACAGTTCCAATGGAATTTTCATGAAAATAATCAATACAAATATCTCCAATTTTAGAGATATTTTTTTTATTTTTTGAAAAAGACCTATCACCAATAATGTTGCTAGCTCCTTTAACTCTAAGATCTAAAACAGGAACTGTATTTATATTAACACCAATTGATTTAAGCAAATACGAAGTTTTATCGATAAATAATTTATAAATAATATTAAATTTTTTCTTATCTTTTGTGAATAAAATACCAAAATATTCAGAAGTCAAATTATCAAATGAAATAATTTTTCCTAATCGATTTACTCGTCCTCCTTCTTGATCAATTAATACTGGGTATTTTTTGTCTTTAAATATCTTTTTTATTTTATCAGTTAATTTTTTAGTTTGTTCAATTGAACTTATGTTTCTTGAAAATAAAATAACTCCCCATGGTTTATATTTTTTTAAAAAAGTTATCTCTTTTTTTGATAATTTTGATGATTTTAAACCAACAATAAAAGCTCTTCTATTCTTAATCATTCTCTAAAAGTTTCCAAAAATTAAACTTTTTTTTCTTTTTTTTGTTTGTTTGCTTAACGTATTCTATTACATTATCTGTATCATTTTCCAAAACAGGTAAATTTTTTGAGTATAATTTAATTTTTTCATCGTTATTTTTATAAGATCTGTATGATTTCTTTTTATTTTCATCTGAAAAATAATATCTACCAGTCAAAAAAATAAATAAAGCAATTACAATAATAAAGATTAAATACTTAATTTCTTTTAGCATTACATTTTATCTGGTGTATCTACACCAACTATATCCATTCCTGATTTTACTACGTTAGATATTGCTTTTAAAAAAATTAATTTATCTGGTGAAACTATTTTTTGATCATTAATAAATCTTTTTTCTGGGTTTTGTTTACCAAGATTCCAATACGAATGAAATTCTGAAGCCAGATCATATAAATAAACAGGTATTCTATGTGGTTCTAATTTTGAACTAGCTGCATCAACACATTTGGGCCATTCTGAAATCTTTTTTAAAATTTTGATCTCATCATTTGAGTATTCGAAACTATAATTATCTAATTCAATTTTTGAATTTAAATCTTTATCAATATGTCTAAAGACAGATGAAATTCTAGCATAACAATATTGAACATAATATAACGGATTATCTTTAGATTTTTCTTTTACAGCATCAAAATCAAAATCTAATTCCACATCACTACTTCTATTAAGCATGATGAATCTAGTTGCATCTTTTCCAACTTCTTCAATTAAATCATCAACCGTAATGTAGTCGCCTTTTCTTTTAGACATCTTAAATGGTTTGTTATCTTTAATTAATTTTACAAGCTGACTAATTTTACAAATCAATTTATCTTTTTTTCCTGATAAAGCTTCAACTGAGGAGGAAATTCTTTTGATGTAACCAGCATGATCTGCGCCAAGAATATTTATTAAATAATCAAATTTACGATCTACTTTATTTTTATGATAAGCAACATCACTTGCAAAATAAGTCCATGTTCCATCTGACTTTTGTAATGCTCTATCTTTATCGTCACCAAAATCAGTAGATTTAAAAAGTAACTGTTCTCTTTCTACCCAGTTTTTATCATCTTCACCAGCTGGAGCTTTAATTTTTCCTTTATATACAAATTTATTCTTTTCTAAAAATTTTATTACACTCTCTACTTCGTTATTTGAAACAATAGTTTTTTCACTAACAAAATTATCGTGATTAATTCCTAAACTCTTAAGGTTCTTTTTAATTAAAAGTAGCGCCTGTTCTATAGATAAAGCTGTTAACTTATCGCTTATTTTCTCATAATCATCAAAATTTAGATCTGAATTATCCGAAACTATATTTTTTGCAAAATCAATAAGGTAATCTCCTGGATACAAATCAGGGTTATCTTGAGGAAATGTTTCGTTAAATTTTACTTCCCTAATTCTAAAGTATACAGATTTTGTAAAATTTATAATCTGGTTACCATAATCATTTACATAATACTCTTTAGTAACCTTGTGTTTATTAAATATTAATACATTAGATATGACATCACCTAAAATAGCTCCTCTACAATGACCAACATGTAAAGGTCCCGTAGGATTAGCTGATACAAATTCAACTAAATAATTATTTTTTTTCTCTTTTTCATTAATTCCAAATTTTTCAGCGTTATCAATTATTTCTTTAATAAAGTTTGACCAAAAAGATGGCTTAAATTTAATATTTATGAAACCAGGTTTAGCAACGGATATATTGTCAATTTGATCATCACTATTTTTTATTTCAGGTGCAAGTTTTTCTGCCAATTCTATTGGAGAAGTTTTGTTTAGTTTCGACAAAACCATTGCAACATTAGTTGAAATATCACAATCGAATTTTAGGGGTGGTATTTCCGCATTAATACCATTGAAACTTTCTGGAACGATAAGTTGATTTTTTTTACTAAGCTCAACAATAACAGATTTAATTTTATCTAGATATAATTCAAAAATATTCATTTATTATCTTTATAAAGGTTAATTGCATATCTATCTGTCATACCAGATATAAAATCTGAAATAGCTCTATATTTGTCTTTAGTCAATTGCTCTTTAGTCAGAAATTTTCTAGGATTTGATTTAATTATTTTAAATAATTTATTAATTATCATTTTACCTCTTTGATTCTTATTAAGCACCGATTTATTGTCATACATTCTATGTCTTAAAAATGATCTGATTTCTTGCTCTGAATTTTCTATTTTATCTGAAAAAGAAACTATTAATTGATTTGATTTTGATACATCTTTTAATGACTTAACTTTAAATTTTTTAATATTTCTTTCTGTGTTACTTAATAAATCTTTAATCATAATATCTATTGAATCTCTGATGATTTGATAAATAGCAATTTTATAATTTTTTTTATTAATTTTGTTTTTATATCTTTGGTAAATATTTTTGAAAAAATCTAATTCAACTAGTTCCTCAAGTTTAAATAGGTTTGCTTTAATTCCATCCTGAATGTCATGATTATTATAGGCAATATCATCTGATATAGCTGATATTTGAGCTTCTAATGATGGATAAGTGTTAAAATTAATTTTATTTTTGAAAACTTTTAAACCAATTAATTTATTGATCATGCTTAGATCATCTACAGGTCCGTTATGTTTTAAAAGGCCTTCTAAAGTTTCAAGAGTTAAATTTAATCCAGCAAATTTGAAATATTTATTCTCCAAAAACATTACTATTCTTAGTGTCTGAAGATTGTGATCAAAACCACCATAATTATGCATACATTCATCTAAAGCATCCTCTCCTGCATGGCCAAATGGAGTATGACCTAAATCATGAGCAAGACTTAAGGTTTCAGCTAAATCTTCATTTAATTTAAGATATTTTGCAATTGATCTTGCTATTTGAGCAACTTCAATTGAATGAGTAATCCTTGTTCTAAAATGATCTCCTTCAGTGTTAACAAATACTTGGGTTTTATGCTTTAATCTTCTAAATGATGCGCTGTGAATTATACGATCTCTGTCACGTTGAAAAGGAGATCTGTATTTTGAATTAGCTTCTTTATTAAGTCTGCCTTTACTTTTAAATACTCCTAACAAAGTGTCTTTTTTCATCCTTTAATTTAAATAATTAAGTATTATATTAGTAATATCAGTGTTCAGACATGATTAAAGAAATTAAATTTACGGATAAAGCGTTAAAACAAATAGATAATTTGTTGTCAAAAAAAGACAAAGGATCATTCTTCAGAATCGCTATCAAAGGTGGAGGATGTTCTGGTTTTCAATATGAATTTACATTTGATAAATCAAAACAAGATGATGATTTAAATTATCAAAATATTTTAATTGATAAAACTTCGGCTGATTTGCTTAAAGGATCTGAGGTTGATTATGTGTCTGAACTTATAGGTGAACAATTCAAAATTTCTAATCCACAAACCAAATCTTCATGTGGTTGTGGAGTGTCTTTCTCACTTTAATGCTCATTTCATCTTGGAATGTAAACTCGGTAAGAGCAAGAATCGAAAATATCAAAAGCTACTTATTAAAATATAAACCTGATATTTTAATGATGCAGGAAATCAAAACTGAAGATGTTAATTTTCCATATGATGATTTTTCATCAATGGACTATGAAAGTCATGTATTTGGTCAAAAAAGTTACAATGGTGTAGCAATTATATCTAAAAATAAATTAAAAAATGTCAAAACAGATTTAATTAAGGATAAGTTAAAACAATCAAGAATAATTTCAGCTGAATTTGAACATAAGAAAAAAAATATACAATTAATAAATATTTATACGCCTAATGGTAATCCTGTAGATACTGAAAAATACGATTATAAAAAAGATTGGCTTGATCAATTAATAAAGCAATTAAAAACTTTATCTAAAAAAAATTCAAATATTATTTTAGCTGGTGATTTCAATATTATCCCTTCAGCAGAAGATGTTTATAATGTTAAAAGTTTTGAAGACGACGCATTATACAGACTTGAAATAAGAAAAAAATTTAGAGAAATGATTAATCTTGGTTTTAATGATGTCTACAGACATTTTTATGAAGATAAAGAAGGATATACATTTTGGGATTATATGAGAGGCGCATGGCAAAAAAATAATGGTATGAGGATTGATCATTTTTTAGTTTCAAATTCTATAATTGATCAAATTAAAGATATTAATATTAATAAAGATCCACGTGGAAGAGAAAAGCCTTCTGATCACACACCAATTGAGATTAATTTAGCTTAAAGATTTAATTTTATTTACTAATTCTGCGTTAATATTTCTTGGGCCAGTATCCATTCTATTCTTGTGACGTCTTTCTCCAGGTAATCTTACTTCACCCATCGATTTCATTTTTTCAAAAAATTCCTCAGCGTGTTTTTGCCAATTAGTACCTGAAGTTTTATCTGGATTAATAGCTAGTATGAATTCACCGCCACTTGGAGGACCACCATCATTATTATCTTTAGCTGCTGTTTCAAAACTAAAATTATCCCCAACTAATGCGCCTGCCATTAATTCTACCATCATTGCAATTGCAGACCCTTTGTAACCACCAAAGGGTAATAAAACTCCGCCATCGGCAATTTCCCCTGGATCAGTTGTTTCTTTTCCATCTTTAGTTAATCCTGTTCCAAGTGGAACTTTGTGCCCTTCTCTTTTAGCAACTTGAACTTCTCCCATTGCCATTGAGGCTGTTGCCATATCATAAACAACTGGTGTTTTACCAGGACGTGGCCAAGCAAATGAAATTGGGTTCGTTCCAAATAATGGTTTAATAGCACCAGCAGGTGCTACAGCCGGCTTATAAGATGTACAAGCAAATGCAACCAAACCTTCTTCTGCTAGTTTTTCTGTCTCAGGCCACATAGCAGCCATATGATGTGAATTATTTATTGCTAACACAGCTACACCATTTTCTTTTGCAGCTTTTGCAAGTTCAGGCAATCCTTTATTTAATACAACAGGAGCTAAACAATTATTTCCTTCAACTTTAATTACTGATGGAGATATTTTTTTTACTTCAGGTTTCCCTTTTCCATTTATCTTTCCACCTTTAAGACCAGTCACGTATGCTGGCAATCTAAACAAACCATGTGAGACAGAACCATCTCTTTCTGCATTTCTAATTAAATCTGAAAGAATTGATGCAGTTTCATCATCGCATCCATTAGCTAAAAGTGTTTTTTTAGCTAGTTCAAATATTTCGTCTAAAGTTAAAGATACAGTGCTCATTATTTTGATTTACATTTTTTACATAAACCAAAAAATTCTAGATTATATTTGCTATATTTCATTCCAGAGTTATCTGAAAAGCTAGATAAATATTTTGAAAGTTTTGAGTTGCTTATTTCTGATACATTTTCACAACTTTCGCAAATTGAAAAAGCTGTAGCTTTAGAAACCTGACAGCTGGAATTTTGACAAGCAATAAAAGCATTTCTGCTTTCAATCTTATGAATTTTTCCAATTTCAACCAACTTATCTAGGGCTCTATAAACTTGTAGTGGTGCTTTTATTCCCTTTTTTTGGACATTAAATAAAATTGAATAAGCTTTCATAGGTCCACCAGATTTATCAATAAGATCAAAAATGATTTTTTGATTTTTTGAAAGGCTATGTTCTTTTTGCATTTTAAATTCTTATCAATTAGTTATCAGTTTTTCAATTTAATCGATTGTTTAATATTAAGTAAAGACAATATAAATAATACTAAAGCGGCCATTATTATCGAAGGCCCAGATGATGTATTAAATTCTAAGGACGAAAATAGACCTAATAATACTGACAACAATCCTCCAATTATTGAAAATAACACCATCTTTTGAGGGCTATCAGAAATATTTCTAGCCATCGCTGCTGGAATAATAAGCATACCTGTAATCAATAATAACCCTACCATTTTAATTGATATTGCTATTACAGCGGCCATAAGAATTGTAAAAATAGCTTTTGCTCTATCAGGGTTTAACCCTTCTGCTTCTGCTAATTCGTAATTAACTGTAGATGCAAACAATGGTTTCCAAATTAATTTAAGAACTAATAAAATTACTGCCCCACCAGTCCAGATGATTAGTAAATCATCAGTTGTTACGGCTAATATATCACCAAACAAAAGTCCCATAATATCAAAACGAATAAAGGTTAAAAAACCTATTACTACTAATCCAACAGCTAAAGAAGAGTGAGCTAATAGACCAAGCAAAGCATCACCAGGTAAATTAGTTTTCTTCTGTAATTGAATTAAAATTAAAGCAATTAAAGATGAAATAATAAATACTGAAAGAGCAATGTTTAATTCAAACGAGTAAGCTAAAGTAACACCTAGTAGAGCTGAGTGAGCTAATGTATCACCAAAGTAAGATAATCTTCTCCAAACAACAAAACAACCAAGAGGCCCAGTTACTAGGGCTATACCTAAGCCTGCAATTAGTGCTCTTATAAAAAAATCATCAAACATATTAATTTTTCTTTATTTCACCTTTGTCTGAATGAACGTGATCATGTTTATGTTCATATACAGAAAGAATTTGAGATGCTTGTTCACCAAATAAGGTTTTATATTCATTATTTTTAGCAACATCCATTGGTGATCCAGAACAACATACATGACCATTTAAACAAACCACATGATCAGTTGCAGTCATAACTGTATGTAGATCATGAGAGATTAATAGAATTCCACAATTTAGTGTATCAGAAATTCTTTTTATTAATTCATACAAAGCAATCTCACCAGTATAATCAACTCCTTGAACAGGTTCATCAAGAACTAATAATTCAGGTTTTTTTGAAATAGCTCTTGCAATTAAAACTCTTTGAAATTCTCCACCTGATAAATTTCCTAAATTTTTATTCTTAAGATGGATAACACCTGTTAATGTAAGTGCTTCATCAATTGCCTCTTCTTTAATATTTTCTGTTAGAAGCATAAAGTCATAAACTCTTAACGGTAAAGTCCAATCAATAGATATTTTTTGAGGAACATATCCAACTTTATTTGTGTATTTCTCAACACTTCCTTCTATGTTTTTGTAAATTCCCAATGCAATTTTTGCGGTAGTACTTTTTCCAGAGCCATTAGGTCCAATAAGGGTAACAATCTTTCCTTTTTCAACAGTTAATGAAACACCTTCTACTAGCCATTTATCATTTTGTTTAAAACCAGCGTTATTTAATTTTACTAATGTAATATTTTCTGAGCTCATATATTGCTTGACTTATAAATGTTATATTATTACATAACGTTATATTATAACAACCAATTAAATTACTTATTATGAAAAATATTAAAAAAATACCACTTATATTCTCAATATTATCAATTCTAACATTCTTTACACCAGCAAATGCTGAAATAAAAGTAGTTGCTTCTATTAAACCAATTCATTCATTAGCTAGTTACTTAATGGATGGTATTGCTAAACCTGATTTAATAGTTGATGGATATGCTTCTCCACACGGATTTGCAATGAAACCTTCGCACGCAAAAATGCTTCAAAATGCAGATCTAATATTCTGGGTTGGTGAAGATTTAGAGAGTTTTTTAGAAAAACCATTGAGTTCAATTGCTAAGAAAGCAGAAAAAATTGAATTAATGGAAACTAAAGGATTACAGGTATTAAAATTTAGAGAAAGAAATATTTTTGACGAACATGATCATGACGATCATGGACATGACGATCATGGTAAAAAGGAAGATGATCACGACCATGATGACCACGGTAAAAAGGAAGATGATCACGACCACGGACATGACGATCATGGTAAAAAAGAGGATGATCATGACGACCACGGACATGACGATCATGATGGACATGCGCATGGTGAATTTGATCCACACATTTGGTTGGACCCAATTAATGCAAAAGCTATGTTAAATGAAATGGCAGAACATTTAATTGAAAATGATCCTAAAAATGAAGCTAAGTATAAAAGTAATTTAGCTAAAGCTTTACAAGAAATCGATAAACTTACAATTGATGTAATGACTGATTTAAGTAGCAGTGATGCTTCAATTGTATTTCATGATGCGTATCAATATTTTGAGAAAAGATTTAATGTAAATATATTAGGTGCTTTTACTGTTAATACTGATGTAATGCCAGGAGCAGAACAACTAGCAGAAATCAGAGAGATAATTGAGCACGATAAAGTTGCTTGTGTATTTTCTGAACCTCAATTTAACCCTGATATCATTAAAGCGGTTGCAAAAGACATGAATATTAAAACCGGTGTAGTTGATCCATTAGGAGCGACTTTAGACCCAGGAAAAGACTTATATTTCAATTTAATTAGAAATATGTCTGCATCTTTCAAAGGTTGTTAATTAAAAATTAGGTTTAATCCGGGAATTTTTTTAAATTCTCGGATTAACAAATAATTATTACTTTTATTTAATCTCACAAAAAACATTGTATTTATTTTAAAGAAGATTTATTTTCTTTCATAATCTGACTATATGAATGATTTAAATTTATTTAAAAAAAATGGCTTTCTTGTTAAAGAAAATCTTATTTCTCAAACAAAGATAAATAAAATTAATAAAATTGTTAATGAAGTAATTTCAAAAGAAAAAAAAAGAAAAAAAGGTAATGGTACAAATGGAACTCAGTCCTATGATAATTACCATTTTGTTTACAATTCGAGTTCTCCAAAAAATAAAGAAATTCTAAGACTAAATAATCCTCAGAACAGGCATAAAGTTTTCTATGAGTTATCTAGAGATAAAAAAATTATATCTATAGCAAAAAAATTATTAGGTGGAACAGTTAGATTTCATCTAGGTAAATTAAATTTCAAGCTTCCGAATAAGAAAAAAGGTAGTGAAATTGGATGGCATCAAGATTGGGCTTTTTACCCTCATACAAACGATGATTTAATTACAGTTGGTATATATTTAGATGATTGTTATGAAAAAAATGGGCCACTTAAAATAATAAAGAATTCACACAAAAAGAAATTGTACAGCCACCACAGCAAAGAAAATTATTTTGTTGGAAAAATAGACACTAAGAAAAATAAAATAGGAACTAAAGATAGTGTTTCTATAACTGGAACGGCTGGAACAGTAGTATTTTTTCATTGTAGATCAGTTCATGGGTCTGGACACAATCAAATGAATAACTCAAGACCGTTAATTTTATTTGGATATAGAGCTTGTGATGCGTGGCCATTAATCAATGACGGAAACCCTCATCCTGAAGTTGATTTGGAAAATTATGACAAAAATATAATTGTTGGAAATAAATCAATAAAACCAAGATTGACTAAAGTCCCAACCATAATCCCACTGCCTAAGAAGAAACACTACGTTTCTATCTATGAACTTCAAAAAAATTAAATCACATTAAAGTTTATTGTAATAAATCTTTAACAAAACATTCATATAAATTTTGAATGTCATTTTTTAAAAAATATCTAAAGTGGATCAGTACACTCTTAGTGTTAAGTGGTATTTTACTTACAAATCTTAATATTTACCCACTGAATATTTATTTTCATGGACTTGGTGTTGTCGGATGGACAATTTCAGGTTTCTTATTAAAGGATAAAGCCATTTTAACTAACTTTGGGTTACAAATTCCATTATTTGTAATCGGTATTTATAAAATTATTTTTTAATGAAAAATATTTTATTTGTATGCACAGGAAATTCAGCAAGAAGCATTATAGCTGAGATTATTATTAATAACGAATACTCAAATAAATTTAAAGCTTTCAGTGCTGGTAGCAATCCATCAGGAAAAATCAATATTGATGTTAGAAGTTTTTTAGAGAAAAATAAAAATTATGATCTAACTAACTATAGTTCTAAAAACTTTGAAGAGTTTATAAATAATGAAATAAAGATGGATCACGTAATAACGGTATGCAATAACGCAAATAATGAGGTATGTCCTATTTGGCCTGATAAAAACCAAATTATACACTGGGATATAGACGATCCAGTAACTAAACTTCAAAATGCTAATGACGAAGAAAAGCAAATAATCATTAGAAACACTTTCAATATTATAAGCAATAAAATTAAAGATTGGCTAGATGAAAAATAAAAATAAATATTTTCTTTCAGAATTTATTGGAAGTTGCTTCCTGGTAATGATCATAGTTGGATCAGGTTTAATGGCAGAAAATCTTACCAATGATACAGCGCTAATGCTAATTGCAAATACTATAGCAACTGGAGCTGGATTATTCGTGTTAATAACTGTTTTTGCAGATGTATCTGGGGCTCACTTCAATCCATTTGTAAGTATTGCTATGACAATTACAGGAAAATTAAAAAAACGTCTTCTACCCTTTTATATTTCAGCTCAGATCCTTGGATGTTTGTTAGGTGTAGCTTTAGCTAATTTCTTTTTTGAACATCAGATTTTTGAATTATCGACAAAATCAAGAGATGGTATCTATATTTTTGTATCAGAAATTGTTGCAACATTAGGACTAATAATCATTATTTTTGGATCCATGAAGTCAGGTAAAATTACCGTAGCTGCATCTGTTGGATTATATATTACAGCTGGTTATTGGTTTACTTCATCAACATCTTTTGCAAATCCTGCTGTAGCAATAGCAAGAACATTCACAGAGTCGTTTACTGGTATAAGTTATTTAAACACTCCTTTTTATATAACTGCTGAATTAATTGGTATGTTAATTGCTGTTTATATTGCAAAAAAATTATTCTTAGAAAAAGATTGAAAAATTTAAAACTAACAAACAATATTAAATTAATTAATAAAAAATTTAAAAAAAATGAATTTTATCATTTTTTAAAAACCTCAAACCTTTCAATCGTAATACCCAAAATTAAAAACAAGTATATTTTAGTTTCACAAAAAAGAATTCCTATAAATCAAATTAATTTTGAGTTTCCATCTGGTATCATTGAAAAACATGAAACAGCTTTAATATCTGCTAAAAAAGAATTAATTGAAGAAACAGGATATAAATCAAGAAATAAATTGAGAAAAATTACTTCATTTTATTCTGAACCGGGTCGACTCACCACTAAAATTACTGGTTTTTTTTGTAATAATCTTATTAAAATTTCAAAGCCTGAAAAAGGAATAAAAATCCACATAGTTTCAGATCATCAAATAATTAAATTAATTAAGAATGGTAAATTTAATAACGCCTCTCATATTGGTATGTTTTTGTTTTATAAAAAAAAATACGCTCGATAACATTATCGAGCGTATTTCAGGGGTCTATTGTTAATTAACCAATTCTAGAGCCATCATTTTTTCTAATAGCTATAATTGAAGATCTTGGAGCCGTACCAGGTCCGTCTGGCCATATAGAATTACCTTTTTCACCTGGATGTTGAATACCAACAAACATAGTTTTGTAATCTTTACTCCAGGTCAATCCTGTAACCTCTGCCTCATTAGGACCTACAAGAAATCTTTTAATCTCACCTGTCTTTGGGTCACCATACAACATTTGATTATTACCCATACCTGCAAAGTCTCCTGAATTAGAGTATTTTCCATCTGTTTGTATCCATAATCCTCCTTTAGAATCAAATTT
Organism: Candidatus Pelagibacter sp. FZCC0015; assembly: GCF_007833635.1. Lineage (NCBI taxonomy): Bacteria > Pseudomonadati > Pseudomonadota > Alphaproteobacteria > Candidatus Pelagibacterales > Candidatus Pelagibacteraceae > Candidatus Pelagibacter > Candidatus Pelagibacter sp. FZCC0015. The sequence goes on along the minus strand of NZ_CP031125.1, from coordinate 1,167,836 downwards.
AATTCCATCAGGAGCATTAAACATATTTTCCTTAGTTATGTTTTTAGATCCAGCATTTGATCCTTTGTGAACAGCTGGATTTCCAACTAAAGCAAATATATCCCATTTAAAATTAGATGAAGCATGATCACCTCTATCTGCTGTCCATCTAACAATTTGACCATATTGATTGTTTATTCTGGGGTTAGGTCCATTCACAGACGTATCATCGCCACCAGCATTTGGTTTTTTTCCTCTGTTCTTATTATTTGTTAAAGCAACATATGCTTCTGCTTTTAATGGATTTGCTGCAACCCATTCAGGCCTATCCATTGTAGTCCCGCCTGCTGCAGAAGCTGCCATTCTTGTATGAATAGCTATTTCGGCTTTAGACTTCATTCCAGTTGTTTCAGGCGTTAAAGGTAACCATTTGCCTTTTCCATTGTCATCAAACTTGGCAACAAATAAATCTCCATCTTCTAAAACTTTGGAGTTATCACCATTTTTATTATATTTTTTTGATGAAATAAATTTATACAAATACTCACCTCTTTCATCATCTCCCAAATAAACAACAACTTCATTATTTTTACCAAGTGTTACCTCAGCATTTTCGTGCTTAAATCTTCCTAAAGCTGTTCTTTTTTTTGGAGTAGATGAGGGATTTAATGGATCGATTTCAACAACATAACCAGCTCTATTTGGCTCATTTGGTTCTAGATCCCAATTAAACCTATCATCAAATTTACCCCAAGCATAACCCCAATCCTTTGTTGAAATACCATATCTTTTAAATTCTGGTGGAATATCGGCATTAGGGTCAGTATTAGAAAAATATCCGTTAAAGTTTTCCTCACATGCAAGATAAGTTCCCCATGGAGTTTTACCATTTCCACAGTTGTTCCATGTTCCTAAGGATAATGTTCCCGTTGGATCAGAAATTGTTTTTAACAAATCATGCCCTCTTGCAGGACCTGTAATTTCCATTCTTGAATCTGCGGTTATTCTTCTATTATATTTAGAGTCCTTAACTATTTCCCATTTACCATTTTTATTTGATATTTCAAAAATACTAACACCATGACCTGCTTTACCTTTTCTAACATCATCTGCTGTTTCAGGTAATTTGGTGCCTCTGTTGTCGTAAATAATTGATCTATTTACATATTCATTATTAACAGCAATGATTGTTTTACCATCTTTAGTATAAAAAGTATCCATACCATCATTGTTATCACCAAAAGCAAGTTCCTGTGTCTCACCAGTTCCTCTTGTGTAATGATCAAACCATTTACCCTTAGTAAATAATGGGTCACCCCACTTAGCTAAGATTTCCCAACTATATCCTTCTGGTACTGTAATATCATCTTTTGTATCTGCTTTAATTGGTTTAAAATTTACAAGACCAGAAAATGCAGCTTCTGCATCTGTAGAGCTTAAAATGTTAAGTCCAGAACCAAGAACAAAAGCTGATGCGCCAAACATAGCACTATTTTTCATAAAGCTTCTTCTGCTCATTGCCTTTTGAAGTATATTGTCAAAATCAACCACTTCTGGTGGTGGATTATTTATTTCATCATATTCATCAATTGATAAATTATGTACTTTAGTTTTATTATTTTTCATAAAAAATCTCCTTTAAAGAAACATCACAGAAAAATATGACATTTAAATTAATGATATATTTCAATAAAATTAAAAATTTATTACAAAAGAAAAATCACTAACTTATAAGTTGTAATAGATTAAATTAAATTTTAATTATTTGAGTAAATTACTCTCGGCTCTAAAAATAATTCTCGCGCAAGAGCTTTAAATCTTTTTGTAACTTGTTTAGAAATTATTTCTTGGTGTTGTGCTGGAATTTTTAAAAATACAGAGTTACCTCTTTTATACAATTTAAATTCCTCTAAGAAGATAGTTGAAATAGATGTAAGTGAATGTGCAAATCTTAAGGCTGCACCAACTTGTTTACTAGAAAAAATTTCATTATTATTTAAAAAAGTTAAATATTCTATTTTAGGGTTGTATTTAATGCTGCAGTACCTCCAATAACATGAAAGAGCTATTTGAATTCTTTCTTTATGTGAAAGTCTCAATAATGGAGTATTTAATGTTTCTTGAAAAACTAATTCTGCTTTTTGAAAAGCACCAAGTCCCCAATCCATATGACTTAAAACACAAGCTAAATTAAGCAATTTTTCATCAAAATGTTCATTACCATCAAATACAGGTTTGATAAATTCATGATACTTTTTGTAGGTTAATCCCAAATCACCTCTCTTCTTCGAAATATATTCTAATGATTTTTCAAAAACTTGAGAGTTATCAATATTTTTAAAGTAATCTTTTGCTAAAGATCCCTCTCTAATACCGCTTATGGAACATATTATGTTTTTTGGATTTGTTGCTCTCATGATCTCATCTAAAATTATAGAGCTATATGGTAGATAAGGTGTTCTAGATTTAGATATATATTCAACTGTTTTTAGTTTTGCTTTATTGAACGATGCTATTTTTTCTATAAATGTTGATAAAGTTTCATAATTTACTGAATACTGATGGATTATGTGGACAGGGTGTTTATTTTGAAAAAGATGAAGTTTAAATAAAGCTCTCCATGTTCCGCCAACTAAATAAAGATTTTCAAATTTTTTTTTAGATAACCATTTTTCATCTCTCAAAAGTTTTTTTATATATTTAGAAAGGTTTCTCTTTTTTACAATTGGATTATTAATTAATCTTAAAACACCTAAGGGTAAAGATGTTTTATTAGTGATCAAACCATTTTCAACTCGAGCTAATTCTAAACTACCTCCACCAAGATCAGCAACTAACCCATCTACATTATCAAATCCAATTTTTACACCTTCTGCTGAACAAATTGCTTCTTCCTCTCCACTTAAGATTTCTATTTTTTTCTTAAAAAGATTTTCTACGTATTCAACAAATGGTTTTGCATCAGTTGCTTCTCTTAAAACTGCAGTTGCTATTATTTTTAAATTAGAAATTTTAGAAACATTTAAAATCTCTGAAAATCTCTTCAATACTTTTTGAGCATAATCAACACCAGACTTATGAAGTTTTCTTGATTTATCTAAATTTTTACCAAGTTCACAAACAGCTTTTTCATTGAAAAAAGGCACACGAGAAGAGCTAAAATCTTCATAAATTAGCATCCTAATAGAATTAGAGCCTATATCAATAACTGCTAATTTAGCAGGTTTTAATTTTAAATTTTGTTTATTTTTAAAAACTTTAATTTCCACTTTTAATAAGTCTTAAGTTTAATTTTTTCGGTTTCATTTTTAATTTAGCTTTACCTCTTCCAGATAAACTAGGATTATTCATAAAATAATCATGGGCTGAAAAAGAATCATTTTCACTATATTTAATTTTTTTATAATTTCCACTAGCATCAAGTTCCCAACTTTGTTTTTTATCTAAATAATTAGCTAACATAATTTGATCAAGAACTTGTTCGTGGACTGTTTGGTTTTCAATTGGAACTAGAAGTTCTACTCTTCGATTTAAATTTCTTGGCATTAAATCTGCTGATGAAATAAAAACTTTTGCATCTCTACTAGGCATTGTTTTTCCATTTGCAAAACAATAAATTCTTGAGTGTTCCAAAAATCTTCCAATCATGCTTTTAACTATTATATTTTCAGATTTATCTTTAACTCCAGGTCTTAAACAACAAACACCTCTTACAAATAAAAATATCTTTACTCCAGCATTTGAAGCTTCGTAAAATTTATCAATTATCGCTGGGTCTACTAAGGAATTCATTTTGGCCCATATTTCACCGTTTTTTCCTTTTTTGACATTTGCTATCTCGTTAGCAATACATTTGTTCAAAGTTTCCCTAAGATTTATTGGTGATATAGATATTTTACTAAGATTTCGAGGTTTTGAATAACCAGTTACATAATTAAAAAATTTTTCTACATCAGTTGCTATTTTTTTATCAGAGCTAAATAAAGATAAGTCGGTATAAATTTTTGCATTAACTGGGTGATAATTGCCAGTTCCCAGATGTATATAAGTTTGAATTTTTCCCTGCTCTTTTCTTAATATTAAAGATGATTTTGCATGTGTTTTATATTTTGCAAAACCATAAACTATTTGAATTCCTGCCTTTTCTAAACTTCTTGAAAGTTGAATGTTTGCTTCTTCATCAAACCTTGCTTTGATCTCTATTAAAGCAGTCACTGTCTTTCCATTTTCAGCTGCTGTTATTAAGGCTTTAACAATTGGAGAGTCTAACGTTGTTCTGTATAGTGTTTGTTTAATTGCTATAACTTTTTTATCATATGCAGCTTGATTTAAAAACTCAACGACAGCATCAAATGTTTCAAAAGGGTGATGAACTATTAAATCTTTTTTTTTTATAGTATCAAAAAAATTATTATTAAACTCCTTTAATCTCTCAACCTCCCTGGGATTAAAATTTTTAAATCTTAATTTAGAATTTTTAATTTTACAAACTTGGTCTATATCTTGAATTCCAACAATGCCTTCAATTTCATAGATGTATTCAGATTTTACGTTTAACTTATTGGTTATAAACTTAATTAAGTCATTATTACTATTTTTCAAAATTTCTAAACGTACTATGTCACCTGTTCTTCTTCTTTTTAATGCCAATTCAAAAGATCTTACTAAATCTTCGGCCTCCTCTTGAATTTCTACATCGCTATCTCTTATAACTCTAAATAACATTTTTTTATCTAAATCATGATCAGGAAATATTTCAGAAGCAAAAAAACTTATAACATCATCAATAATTAAAAATTTTTTAAAACTTTTATTTCCATCTATTTCAATAAATCTTGATAAAGCTTTTGGAATTACTATTATTGCATTTAAAACTCTTTTTTTATTTTTCTTATTTAATCTCATAACTAATGCTCTTCCTTGATTTGCAATAAATGGAAAGGGATGAGCCGGGTCTATTGCTGATGGAGTTAGCAGGGGGTAAATTTCTTCATTAAAAATTTTAAATAATTTTTTCTGATCTGATTTACTTAAATTTTCAGGTTTAACTATACTTATATTTGCTTTTTTTAATTGAAGAATTAAATCTCTATATATTTTATTTTGTTTATTAAGAAGATTATTTGTTTCCAAAATAACTTCACTCATTTGTTCATCAGGAGTAAGACCATCAGAGCTAAGAGAATCTACCTCTTGCTTGATTTGACTATATAAACCCGCGACACGTACCATAAAGAATTCATCTAAATTTGATCCAGCTATAGATAAAAATTTAATTCTTTCATAAAGTGGGTTTTCTATATTTTGGGCTTCTAGAAGAACTCTGTCGTTGAATTTGAGCCAAGACAATTCTCTATTTATGTATTTAGATTTAAGTATTTCTTTATCTTGTTTTTTTAATGCAGTCATATATTTAAACTTTATGCTCAAATTATACGTTATGCGTCATGCAAAATCTAGCTGGGACCATCCAAATCTTGAGGATCATGAAAGACCTTTAAGTAAACGTGGCAAGAAAAATGCAAAAAAGATTTGTGAATTTTTTGTTAAAAAAAAATATAAGTTTGATTACATATTACTTTCATCATCAAAAAGAACAAAGAAAACGTTAAAAATTTTATTAAAAAAAATAGAAAAACCAAAAAAAATTATTTCTTCAAAAAAATTATACCTATCAAGTGAAGATAAAATTATAGGTATAATAAAAAAAACACCTAAAAAATTTAAGTCTGTGCTTTTAATTAACCACGAGCCTGCAGTTAGAAATCTAGTACGATCACTGACAAAAAATCATAACAACAATCATTTTAAATTATTAAACTATAAATTTCCAACATCAGCTTTTGCAAAAATTTATTTTGATTTTAATGAATGGAATAAATTAGATGGAAATGGTTTAATTAAGGAATTTATGAGACCTAAAGACCTTCAAGATTCTAAAGAATAACCTGCTGATCTTACAGTTCTAATTAATGGTTTGGTTTTATCTATATTAATAGCTTGTCTTAATCTTCTAATATGTACATCGACTGTTCTAGACTCTACATAAATATTTTCACCCCAAACATTGTTTAATAGTTGTTCTCGTGAATATACTCTTTTTGGATTTTTGATAAAAAAATCTAATAATTTAAATTCTGTAGGACCTAAATTTATTTCAACATTATTTCTATAAACTCTTTTTGTTATTCTATCTATTTTTAGATCTGTAAACTCAACAACATCTGCAGATGATTGTGGTTTTGATCTTCTAAGTAGTGATTTAATTCTTGCATTAAGTTCTTTTTGACTAAATGGCTTTGTTACATAATCATCTGCACCTGTATCAAAAGCTCTTAATTTGTCCTCTTCCTCACCTTTTGCTGTCAACATTATTACAGGTATGTCGTTATATTTTTTGTCTTTTTTTAAATTCTTACATATTTCAACACCCGACAAATCTGGCAACATCCAATCCATTAATATTAAGTCAGGATGCTTATCTTTAATTTGTTTAAGTGCATCTTCACCATTTTCGGAATAGCTTACTTTGTGACCTTCTTTTTCAAGATTATATTTTAGCAGCGTTACTATTGAAGTTTCATCTTCAGCAATAAACACGTGAGCAGACATTTATTACTTTTCTCCTGTTACTATTGGCTCTGTTCCTTTTGGACGATCTCCTTCTAAATACTCTCCTGTAACTAAATAATATACCTGCTCTGCAATGTTTGTTGTGTGATCACCGATACGTTCAATATTTTTAGTAACAAATAATAAATGAGTACCATCATCTAGATTTTTTTCGTCTTCCTTCAAATATTTTATTACTTCTTGCATGCATAAATTTGTTAAATCATCTATTTGTTCATCACCTTCCCAGACATTTATAGCCATAGCAGATGACCTATCTAAATATGCATCCAAAATAGATTTGAGTTGTTTTTGAACATTAGAAGAAACTCTTACCAAAGCTTCGGTCAAATTTTTTGGTAAATTTTCATTTAATAATAATGTTCTTTTTGAAATATTCTTTGCCAAATCACCTATTCGTTCTAAATCAGATGAAATTTTCAATGCGGTTACAGTTTCTCTTAAATCTATTGCCATTGGTTGTCTTAAAGCAATTAGATTTACCACCTGTTGCTCTATTAAAGTTTCAAACTTATCTATTTTTTCGTCATCTTTTATAACAGCTTCCGCATTATCACTATTTCTTGTGGTAATGGCTTGAATAGCCTTGCCTAATGACTCCTCGCAAAAACCACCCATTTTAATTATATTACTATTTAAATTTTTAAGTTCTTCCTCGTAAGACTTAACCGTGTGTGGTGCTTCAACCATTATCCAAACCTCCCTGTAATATAATCCTGAGTTCTTTTATTTTCAGGATTCTTAAATATTTTATCAGTAGAACCATGTTCTATCAATTCTCCCAGATGAAAAAAGCCTGTGTTTTGGGATACTCTTGCTGCTTGAGCCATTGAATGAGTGACTATTATAATAGTATGGTCTTTTTTTAACTCATCAATTAGTTCTTCTATTTGAGCTGTAGCAATAGGATCTAAAGCAGAACAAGGCTCGTCCATAAGAATAACTTCAGGTTTAACTGAAATAGCCCTTGCTATGCATAATCTTTGTTGTTGTCCACCAGACAAACCAGTACCTGGTTCATGAAGTCTATCTTTAACCTCTTCCCATAATGCTGCCTTTTTTAAGCTGGTTTCAACTATTTCATCCATTTCATTTTTTGATTGAGCCATGCCATGAATTGTTGGACCATATGAAATATTTTCATAAATAGTTTTAGGAAAAGGATTTGGTTTTTGAAAAACCATCCCAATTTTTTCTCTTAATCTAACTACATCGCAACTCTTGTCATTGATATCAAAATCATTGATTATAATCTGCCCTTTTACTCTACATATATCAATCACGTCATTCATACGATTTAGACATCTTAAATAAGTAGATTTACCACAACCTGAAGGACCAATTAGTGCAGTAACTTGATTTTCTTCAATATCCAAGTTTATATTGAATAGAGCTTGTTTTTTTCCATAGAAAACATCTACATTTTTTGAATTTATCTTTATCATCTTAACTCCATTTTTTTTCAAATTTATGTCTAATTATTTGTGCAAACAAATTCATTATAATTAAAAATCCCAATAGGACCATAATACAAGCAGAAACTTTCTCGACAAAACCTCTTTCAGCACTCTCTGCCCATATATAAATTTGTACCGGCAAACTTGCAGCTGGATCTAAAGGTGATCCTGGAATTGTATTTACAAAAGCTACCATACCAATCAATATCAAAGGAGCGGTTTCACCTAAAGCTTGAGCCAAGCCAATAATTGTACCAGATAAAGTCCCTGGCATAGACAATGGCACTGTATGATGCATTGTAGTTTGCATTTTACTAGCGCCCATTGCAAGTGCAGCCTCTCTTATACTTGGAGGAACTGCTTTTAAAGATGCTCTACAGGCAATAATAATTGTTGGCAATGTCATCAACGATAAAGTTATTCCACCAACTAAAGGCGTTGATCTAGGTAACTGAAATACAGCCAGCAAAATACCTAGTCCCAAAAGACCAAAAACAATTGATGGGACTGCTGCTAAGTTATTTATATTTACCTCAATAAAATCAGTAAATCTATTTTTTGGTGCGAATTCCTCTAAATAAATAGCTGCTAGCACTGCAACAGGAAATGCAATAACTAAACAAACTAAAATAGAAAAAATCGATCCCATAAATGAGCTTGCTATACCAGCTAATTCAGCTTCTCTTGAATCAGGATATGTAAAAAAACTTAAATTGAATTTACTTTCAACTCTTCCCTGTTCCACAAGTTGATCAAAAATCTTTAATTGATAATCTGTAACTCTTCTTTGATCTTCAGGTAAATCCCTTGGATAATTGCCTTTGAATACTTGATCTAAATCATCTGAAGCAGTTAAATAAACATCTTTAGTTTTTCCAATTAATGAAGGGTCATTTAAAAGCTCCCTTTTAATCTCTCTTTCAAAAAAGTAAGAGACCATTCGCTTCAGATCATTTTGTTGTTTTTCTGAGGCACTTTTATCTAAATTAAACATTGTTTGTAAAGCTAGATCAAAATAATCTGCATCCTCTAAGTCTTCTTTAGAAGGATTTTCTTCAAGGTACATGGTTTCAGCATCAAAGGTGACTGGTACAATTAACCAAGTTTTCTGAAACGCTGTATAGCCCGTAGAAAAGATTTTAAAAATAAAAATTGTTAAAAACAAAAGAGCTAAAAAAATTGCGCTTTTCCCGTAAAATTGAAATCTTTTTTCTGCCCTATATCTAGAATTTAGGAGTTTTTCTTTATTTTTATTCATATTTTTCCCTATATTTTTTAACAACTCTTAAAGCGAAAATATTTAAACTAAGTGTAACCAAAAACAATGTCATACCTAGTGCAAATGCTGCCTGGGTTTTAGGATCTCCAAAGGCCTGATCTCCAATTAATATTACGACAATTTGAGCAGTTATAGTTGAAGTAGATTCTAAAGGGTTAAATGTTAAGTTGGCTGCAAGGCCTGAAGCCATAACTACAATCATTGTTTCTCCAACAGCTCTAGAAACACCTAACAAGATAGAACCAACAATTCCTGGTAATGCTGCTGGAAAAATAACTTTTTTTATTGTTTCTGATTTAGTAGCCCCCATTGCATAACTACCATCTCTTAAACCTTGAGGAACACTAGTAATAACGTCATCACTCAAACTAGATATAAACGGAATAATCATTATCCCCATTACACCCCCTGCAGCTAGAGCACTCTCTGCAGATACTTCTAATCCCATCGCCGTTCCTATATCTTTAAGGAATGGTCCTACTGTCAAAGCTGCAAAAAAACCATAAACTACAGTTGGTATGCCTGCTAAAATTTCAATTAAAGGTTTTGCATATTGTCTTACTTTAGTTGAAGCGTATTCAGCTAAATAAATTCCACTCATCAATCCAATTGGTATAGCAACACACATTGCAATTAATGCTATAAAAAATGTTCCAGCAAAAATTGGTACAGCCCCAAATGTGTCAGAATACATTGATGGATCCAAAGGCTCAGAAGCATCTCTCACAAATGCTTTAGCTGGATACCAATGAGTTCCAAAAATAAAATCAAACAAGGGAATTACTTTAAAAAAATCGATAGTTTGAAATATTAATGAAAAAACAATTCCAATAGTTGTTAATATAGCTGCCAAAGAAGCTGTAAATAAAACAGCATTTAAAAATTTTTCAACCGGTTCTCTTGTTCTATTGTTTGAAGAAATTCTTTTATAACCATAAACTATAGAAGCTATAATTATTGCCAAAATTAAAACAACTTTAGAGTTTTGGGCTATAGATCGAAGATTTAAATATTTTTCTGCAGATGTTTCAAGATAAGGAGTAATTTCTCCACTAAACTGGCCACGAGATAATGATTTAGTTTTTTCATAAATTAGATTTAGTTCATCATCAAGATATCCCTGATTGCTATAATCACTTAAAATTATTAACTTAACTATACTCGGCTCAAATATTGCCCATAAAGAATAAATAATAAAAGCGGGTATTGCGCACCATATTGCTAAATAATATCCATAAAATTTTGGAAGTGCTGTTAATCTGGTATTTGTTGCTTGAATTGAATAGGCTTTTTTTCTTCCAAAATAGTAACTAGTAAAACCAAGAAGGACTATAAAAGTGAATATGACTAAGTTCAAAGAATCTCCTAATGTTTTACTTTACACCTTCTTAAAAAAAAGGGGTCTAAAAAGACCCCTTAATTTTTACTTATTAACCAATCTTATTAGTCAGCCATTGCCACAAGGTCTTTTGCATTAGTTCTAGTTGTCTTATACAACTTCTTATCTAATGGTACTAAACCAATGTCAGCCAAATAGCCGTTTTTACCTATAGCTTTAGTTGTAGTGAATTCTTTTACAAATTCATGTAATCCAGGGATCACACCAACGTGAGCTTTTTTCACATAGAAAAATAATGGTCTTGCAACTGCATAACTATAGTCTTGAATACTTTCTAGAGATGGTTGACCGCCATCAATGCTAGCAGCTTGCAATTTATCTTTAGCAGCTAAGAAATAACTAAAACCAAAGAAACCAAACATATCTTTATCAGCAACTAATTTTTGGATGATTAAACTATCGTTCTCACCAACTTCAATAGCAGCACCATCTTCTCTGTAAAGTTTTTCAGGTTTTTTGTATTTTTTATTTCCAGCCTCATAACCAGCTTTATAAAGAGCCTTAGCTTCTTTAGTCATACCTTTTTTCATTACTAAAGAATTCCAAGCATCTCTTGTTCCAGAAGTTCCTGGAGGGATCATTACAGAAATCTTCTGCTTAGGTAGACTTGGGTCAATTTGATCCCAAGTTTTATAGATATTTGGAACTAATTTACCATCAACAACTGTATGTGCAGCTAATGCTAAATATAATTGCTCTTTAGTAAAGTTTACTGGTTTTGCATCTTTACTATAAGCTAATGTAATACCATCGTTACCAACAACGATTTCTACTATTTCATTAACTCCATTTTTTTTACATAGAGCTTTTTCTGAATCTTTCATAGCTCTTGATGCATTTGTAATATCTGGATGTTGCTCACCAACACCAGCACAGAATAGTTTAGCTCCTCCACCAGTACCAGTCGACTCGATTACAGGAGTTTTAAATCCTGAACCACCGAATCTTTCAGCAACAACAGTCGCGTAAGGGAATACTGTAGATGAACCAACTATTTTAATTTGATCTCTTGCTTGGGCAACTGTTGCAATTGTTAAAGCAACAAGCGAAGCAATTATTATAGTTAGTTTTTTCATTATCTTTAATCCTTTCATTGTTAATTAAAAGATTTCAGACTCGTATAAATTAATTGAATCTTTAATATTACAGAATTGTTACAGTTTTGTTAAAAAGGTAACTTTTTAGTTGTATTTCATTGAGATAATAATCTCGTTATTTTCGGTTTCCAAACCACCTTTGCATGAAACAGGATTAACATTATCCTTAAAAGCAAGTTCTGTTGTAGGTCTTAAAATAACTTCCAATTTCACAAGATTAACTAATTCCTCAAGAACACTTTGATCGTAACGCCATCTGGGCCAACTACTTGGAGTTGAAAAAATAGATGTTAAATAACTTGTTGCCATAGTAAATCTATAATTACTCATATTTTCATTTCTTAACAAATGATCTCTGACAGAGTTAAATATATTTCGACATCTAAATGAATCTGACATGTAGTTTTCTTTTTTTAAATTTTCGTTTACAGGAATTGAAATAATTAAATCTACTGAATTGTTTCGATATGAAGTAACAACATCCATGTAAATATCTTCATATGGGACATCTTTGTGTTTTTTAATTTCAGGATAAGTGCTTTTTAAATCTTCTTGTAATCTAAAAACACCAATATCGAATACAGTTAATTGTTGGTTCCTTAGAATTGTAGATATATCTGATGATATACTTTTAGTAATCATCGACATAAAAACAAATAAGATAATTAAAATACTATGTAATATCTTAATCATATTAAAAATTTAATTAAAATAGGATACGAATCAACAAAAGATTTGTTAAATATTGATTGAATAAGAGTTAATTTTAAACAACTTTTTAAATTAATTATTTTGTTGGAAGATATATTTTAATTTGAGTACCTTCATTAAGTTTACTAAGAATCTCGTAATCACCTCTGTGTTGAGATATAATGTGTTTCATAATAGCTAAACCTAAACCTGTACCACCAACTTTTTTACTTTTTTCTGTATCTACTCTAAAAAATCTTTCAGTTATTCTTGAAATTAAATGTTGAGGTATTCCAATCCCTTCATCTTTAATGCTAATGACAATATTTTTACCAATTAATTTACCTTCACTATTTTGACTTTTGACATATATATTTTTTCCATCTTGAGAATATTTAATTGAATTATCAATTAAATTTGAAAATACAGTTAACAATTTATCATTATCACCAAAAACTAAAGTTGGTTCCATAAGCTCAATATGTAAATTAATTTTCCTTTTTTTAAGAATTAATTCAAAGTTACTTTTAATATTTTTAAAAATATCATTTAGATTAATGATTTTATTTGGTTTAATATGCTCTTCAAGCTCAATTCTACTTAAAATCAATAAATCATTGATTAAGTTTTCCATTCTCAATACTTGATCAGACATGATAGACATAAATTTTTTTTGAGCCTCTTGGTCGTTTGAAGCTGGTCCAAGAATAGTCTCTAAAGAGCCTTTAATTGAAACTAAAGGTGTTCTTAACTCATGACTCACATTGGCAACAAAATCAGTTTTTAATTTTTGTGCTTTTGTTATTTCTGTAAAATCTTTTAGAAACAATACAACAGAATCTATTTCTGGAAACAAATGAGTAGGACCAGGAATAACGTAAATTTTGTAAAGCTGATAAGATGGTAAATTGATTTCTACATTAACATTTTTTGTGGTTTGATCCTTAATAGCTTCATCAATTGTTTCTAATAATTTTGTATCTCTTATTACACTTGAAATATTTTTATCAATTAAGTTTTCGCCAAAACGTTGTTTTGCACTTTTGTTAAGATATTTGATTAAGTTATATTTATCTAAAGCAAAAAATTGATCTTCTAATTCTTCAATAATTACTCTCTTTCCTAAATCATCTTTATTGGTCTTATTTACAACTGGAGCTGTATTTTCTGGCTTAATATTTTTTTTAAATAAAAAATATAATAAAATAATTATTATAACTATGAGTATCAGCTCTGTCCAAAACATGGATATGTTTTAACAAATGTAATGAATATTGTCTTTAATTATTAATTATTAGGTGAAATATTTTCAAAAAATATTTTTGCTGTTTCTTCCCATGAATATTTTTTTGCAAAATCAAGACAATCTTGGCGACTTACCTTCAAAGCTTTTAATGCAGAAGCCTTCAAATCATCATCTAAAGTATCAATATTAGTTCCACCTAATATATCTTTAGGCCCTGGCACTGGATAAGCTGCAACTGGTGTACCACAATTTAATGATTCCAAAACAACAATACCAAACGTATCAGTTTTACTAGGGAAAACAAAAACGTCTGATGATGCAAAATGAGATGCTAATTCTCCATTAGTCTTTTCACCTAAAAAAATATCGTTTGGAAATTTTTTTTTCAAATTGTTTAGATCTGGACCTTTTCCAATAATAACTTTAGTACCTTCAAGATCGAGATCTAAAAATGCTTTAATATTTTTTTCAACTGCAATCCTACCAACATATATCCATATAGGTCTTTTGTAAGGTAAGTCTCTCTTAATGGGGTTTTTAAACGCGCCATGATTACCTCCCCTGGTCCATGTAACCATTTTATTGTTATCAACACCTAATGCAATTAACTCTTCACGCATGGATTCTGTTGTCACTAAAATTCTTTCAGCTTTATTATGAAAATTGCATAAAAATTTTTCTGACCATTTAGCTGGAATGATAGGCATATAAAGTTTCATATATTTATCAAATCTTGTATGAAAACTTGTTGTAAACTTTAAACCTTTTTTAATACAATGTCTTCTTGCCATAAAACCAAGAGGCCCTTCTGTTGCAATGTGTATTGCATCAGGTTTAATTGAATTGATTAAATTACTTACACGAGGCCAAACATTTAAAGATAATCTAATTTCATTATATTTGGGCATAGGTACAGTCAGAAATTGTTGAGGTGTAATATATTCAATAGTGTGACCTTGTGATTTAAGTATTTCACCTGTTTGATGGAGAGTTCTTACTACACCATTAACTTGCGGGTAATAAGCATCAGTAACTATTAATATTTTCATTTTTTAGGATGCTTTTTTGAAAGAAGTGAACTTGTCTTTATCAATATTTTCTGAAATATATTCTTTTCTTTTTTTATCCCAATAAATTATCTCAAAAGTTCCATCGTATTTTTCTGTTAAGGCTGTGCAAGACTCAACCCAATCACCACAATTTAAATAATTCACACCATCAAGATTTAAATTTTCAGCGTGATGGATGTGACCACAAATTATTCCATCAAATTTTTTTCTTTTTGCATATTTTGAAAGTGTGTTTTCATATTCACCTATATATTTGACAGCATTTTTTACCTTATATTTTAAAAATTTTGCCAAAGACCAATAGTCTTTACCTCTCAACTTTCTAAAGAAATTTATAATAATATTAATTTTAAGTAATAATTCATATGCAATAGCTCCTAATTTAGATAGCCATTTTGCATGTTTCATTACTCCGTCCCAAGCATCACCATGAACAACTAGATATTTTTTTCCTAACTGTGTTTCATGAATAACTCTATTTACAATTTTAATATCACCCAAATGCATTGGGATAAATTTTCTAAACACCTCGTCATGATTACCAATAATGTAAAATACTTTTGTCCCGTGCCTTGCTTTTCTTAATATTTTTTGAATGACATCATTGTGCTCTTGAGGCCAATAGAAACTCTTTTGCATAGCCCAAACATCGATTATGTCTCCAACCAAATAAAGATTTTCAGATCTTGAATTTTTGAAAAATTCTAGAAGCTTGCCTGCTTGACAACCTTTAGTACCAAGATGTACATCAGATATGAATATACTCTTATATTTTAATAGTGGGGCCATTAAAAAAACCTTTTTTGTAACACAACTGTAACTCGAATCATCTATTTCTTATTTCATTGAAATGTTAAGGATTTATTAAAATTTAATTACGAAAAAATTATGCATTATTGTTTAATTTATAATCTCAATTCATCATCAGGGAAAAAAGTAAAATTAGTAAATAAAATTTATGAAAAATTAAAGATCAATAATACTGTTGATTTTTTCAAAACTAAATCTGAACAAGAGGCAAAAAAAATATTCCTTGAATTTAAAAATAAAAATTATGATAGATTGATAGTTGCTGGTGGTGATGGATCAGTATCATTTGCTATCAATGAATTAATCAAAAATGACTTTGATTTTAATGAAAATTTTGCAATTGGGTATATACCGGCTGGGACTGCCAATTTACTTCAAGCAGAGTTATCAATAACCAAAAAAGTAAATGATGTTTGCAGTGTTTTAACATCAAATAATTATAAACAATCTAATCTTATAAAAATAAATGAAAATTATTTTTTTTTAATGGCTGGTATTGGTTGGGATGCTAAAATTGTTCACTCTATTGATACGCGTATAAAAAAAATACTAGGAAAGATAATTTTTGGTTTAAAAGGATTTCAACATTTTTTATTTATGAATAATAATAAACTTAATGTTTTCTTTGACGGTCAAAAACATCAGGCTGATTGGATATTGTCATCTAATACAAAGTATTATGCTGGTCATCATAAGATAAATAAATCAGATATTTTTGATGATAGATTGGTAACTTACGTGTTCAAAGATTTAACAAGATTAAAACTAATATATTATATAATTTTAATTATTATTTATGGAGATCTATCAAAAAACAAATCTGTTATCACTACTTACTCAAAAAATATTCATATTGATGGTAATAATTTTGAAATTCCCGTTCAGATTGATGGGGACAATTTTGGATGTCATAAACAGATTGATATTGAATTTTCAGATAAAAAAGTAAATTTTTTACTATAATTTTAAATTACATAATTTAACAAAAAATTATTTTACTAAAATATTTAATTTAAATATAATTGTTTTTAAATTTACTATTGGAGGTTGTTATGGGTAAAAAGCTAAAGAAAAATGAAAAAAGAAAAAAGAAATTTATCAAATCAATAGATAAACTTAAAAATAAGATAAGTTTAAAAGAAAAAAAATTATCTAAAATTAATATAAAAATTGCAAGTTTAGAAAAAAAAACTGCTGAAAAAAGAGCAAAAAAAATAGCTAAGAAACAAGCTAATGAAAGCTCAGCATCTGTAAATAATTAATATCTAAATTCGTCTTTCTCTCTTCTCAATTATGAAAAGAGAGAAAGTTGTTAACTAACAAAATTTAAAGTGAATACGAGAAGAATAATTTATTATTTAACTATAAATTTTGTAAGCAATCTTTAGATAAGTTTAATTACAAAAATATTTATCTAATATTACAATTCAGTTAATTTAACGAACTCTTCCATAAACATCTTGATATCTAACAATATCACTTTCCTTCAAGATTGAGCCAACTTGAGCTTCAACAATTTTAACAGGTTTTTTTCCTGGATTTTGAACTCTATGGATTGCTTCTAATGGAATGAATATATGTTCACCTGGTTTCTTAATTATAATATCCTTATTAAGTGTTATTTTGGCATTACCTTGTGTAACTAACCAATGTTCAGCTCGATGATGGTGTTTTTGTAAACTTAGAATGCCTTTTGGTTTTACATATAACTCTTTAATTAAAAACTCTTTTCCTTCAAATAAATTCGTGTATCTACCCCATGGACGGTAATACACATTTTTTTTCTTAATATATTTGTTTTTATTTTTGTCATACATCTTCAAAATTTCTTTCCAACTACCAAGATCTGACCAAGGAATGTCTAATTTGATAGCGTTAATTTGTTTGGTTTTTTCTAAAATTGCATAATCAAAAGATTTAGCGGTCGCTTTTATAAATGAAGCTTTATTTAAGTAATAAGTATTAGCTTTATATTTTGCTTTATTAACTGCATTTAAACAATTTCTATAAGTTTTAGGCTGATATTTTTTAAAGTTATTAATAATGGAATCTTTTCGAAGATAAAACATTCCTGAATTCCAATAACCTTTTTTCTTTATAATTTGTTTTGCTTTAGCTTCTTTTGGTTTTTCAATAAATCTAGTTACTTTATTGATATTACCTTTAATTTTTTTAGTTAAAAAATAACCATAATCACTAGTTGGAGATTTAGGTTTAATTCCAAAAACAAATATATTTTCTTCATTTAGATTTGATTTATTTTTATTTATCGCCTTATTAAAAATACTCATTTTTTCAATCAAATGATCCGCTGTAAAAAACATTAAAGGTTGATTGTCTGGAATATCTTTAATTAAAGCAGTACTTAATATAGCTGGTGCTGTGTTTCTTTTTGCTGGCTCTACAACTATTTTATATTTGCTTATTTTGTTTTTTCTTAAATGCTGTTTTACTTTGCTTAAGTATTTCTTATTTGTGCTAATAATTGGAGAGTCGTAAATTGATACTTTTGTCCTCTCAAGTGTTTTTCCAAGTAAAGTCCAATTACCAAAATCAATAAATTGTTTTGCTTGATGATTTTTAGAATTTAGCCAAAGTCGAGTTCCAGCGCCTCCACATAAAATAACTGGACGAATTTTCATTAAATCTCTGAATAATCCTTAACTTCTTTTTTCTTACCTGGATGTGTTGGCGCGCCTAAATACGCAGGTCCAACTGTTTGTGCGTATTTCCATAAAGTACCAGATCCAAAATCTGATTTTCTAGCTTTCCATTTTCTTTTTCTTGCAGCCATTTCTTTTTTAGAAAGCCTTACATTGATTGTTCCTTTTTTGGCATCGATATCAATGATGTCTCCTGTACGTAAAAGGCCTATAGGACCCCCTAGAGCGGCCTCAGGGCCCACGTGACCCACACAAAAGCCTCTTGTAGCCCCAGAGAACCTACCATCAGTAATAAGGGCAACTTTCTCACCTTTTCCCTGTCCGTAGATTGCACCTGTTGTAGATAACATTTCTCTCATACCAGGACCTCCAACGGGTCCTTCGTATCTTATTATAATTACATCACCATCATTATACTTTCTGCTTTGAACAGCTTTCATTGCACTTTCTTCATTATCAAAGCATCTTGCTTTTCCAGTAAATTGTAATTTTTTAAGTCCGGCAACTTTAACGATTGCACCTTCAGGTGCTAAATTTCCTTTTAATCCAACAACCCCTCCTGTTGGTGATAATGGATTTTTATAAGATCTCATTACTTTTTGTTTTGGATTAAATTTAATTCCTTTTAAATTTTCTTTCATAGTTTTTCCTGTAACCGTCATGCAATCACCATGAATGTATCCACCTTCATATAAAGTTTTTAATAACATTGGAACACCGCCTGCTAACCACATATCTTTTGCAACATATTTTCCACCAGGTTTTAAATCTGCAAGATAAGGTGTTCTTTTAAATATTTTAGCTACATCCATTAAATCAAATTTAATTCCTGCTTCATTTGCAATTGCTGGTAAATGTAATCCTGCATTTGTAGAACCACCAGTTGCAGCAACAACTGTTGCAGCATTTTCTAAAGCTTTTTTAGTTACAATGTCTCTTGGTTTAATTCCTTTTTTCAAAAGGTTCATAACCATTTTACCACTAGCTTTTGCGTATTTATCTCTTTCTTCATATGGAGCTGGTGTTCCGGCTGAATAAGGTAAAGCTAGTCCTATAGCTTCAGATACACATGCCATTGTGTTTGCAGTAAATTGTCCACCACAAGCACCTGAACTTGGACAAGCAACTAATTCTAATTTTCTAAGTTCTGCAGCTGACATTTGACCAGATGAATGTTTTCCAACTGCTTCAAATACATCTACCACTGTTACGTCTTTTCCTTTGTATCTACCTGGAAGAATTGATCCACCATATATAAATACACTTGGTACATTTAACCTAACCATAGACATCATTAGACCTGGTAAGGATTTATCACATCCAGCAATACCTACTAATGCATCATAACAATGACCTCTTACTGTAAGTTCAGCTGAGTCAGCGATTACTTCTCTAGATATCAATGAAGATTTCATTCCTTCATGACCCATTGCGATACCATCTGTTACAGTGATTGTACAAAATTCTCTTGGAGTTCCACCATTAGCTCTAACTCCTTTTTTAACTGACTGAGCTTGTCTCATTAGGGCAATATTACAAGGAGCTGCCTCATTCCATGTGGAAACGACGCCAACAAAGGGTTTTGCTACATCTTTCTCAGTTTCTCCCATAGCATAATAAAACGATCTATGTGGAGCTCTATCTGCCCCTAATGATGTATGTCTACTTGGAAGTTTCTTTTTATTGAATTTAGCCATTATATACCCTTTATTGTTACTGATATTTTCTCAATATCATTCTTTAAATTATTATAATTATTTTTTTCTTGTTCAACAATCTCTTTTGGAGCACGGTCTACAAAACTTTTATTCTCTAATCTTTGAGATATTTTATTCATCTCTTGCTCTAATCTACTTTGTTTATTTGTTAAATTTTCTTTTATTAATTTTAAATCAACGTCTTTATCAAAATAAATCTTAAACAAATCACCAGAAACAACCATTGTCGCAGCTGGTTTATCTAAATCCTTATCTAATATACTATTTATTCTTCCTAGTTTTTTTAGAATAATTTCATTTGTATTAATAAAGTCTTTTTGATTTTTATTAATATTGCTTATTGATACATCAATAAATGAGCCTGGACTTACATTTAACTCGTTTTTAAATGATCTAATCTCTGAAATAATGTTGATGATATTTTCAACTTGTTCGGTGCTACTATCCTTGTTTATTTCACCAGATAACCAGTTTTTAAGCATTAAATAATCGCTACCATCATTATCAAATTTGTTTTTGAGCCAAATTTCTTCAGTAACAAACGGAATAAAAGGATGTAGCAAAATCAAAATTTGTTTAAATACAAAAGATGATACTTTTTTAACCTCTGCTTTAGCTTTTTCATCTTCTGAAAATAGTATTGTTTTAGATAGTTCTAAATACCAATCACAATACGAATGCCATGCAAATTGATAAGCGTTTTTAGCTGCTTCATCAAATCTGTAATCCTCAAGGTTTTTTTCTATCTTATTTTTAGTTTCAACAAGTTCTGAATAAATCCATTTGTTAATATTTACATTCAAACTAGGAACTTTATCTATATCTTTAAAATCACATTCATTAGTGATTAAAAAATTATTTGCATTCCATAATTTATTTAAAAAATTTCTATAACCTTTAACCCTATCCTCAGAGAGCTTAACGTCTGTACCTGGTGAGGCCATAGATAACAAAGTAAATCTAAGTGCATCTGCACTATATTTTTCAATTAAATCTAAAGGATCAATTACATTACCTTTAGACTTAGACATCTTTTGTCCCTTCTCATCTCTAACCAATGCATGAACGTAAATATCTTTAAATGGTTCTTTATTTAAAAACTCAGTACCAAACATAATCATTCTAGCTACCCAGAAAAATATAATGTCAAAACCTGTAACCAATACTGACGTTGGGTAAAATTTATCGACATATTTATTATCATCCGGCCAACCAAGTGTTGCAAAAGGCCATAAGCCAGATGAGAACCAAGTATCTAAAACATCTGGATCACGATTTAATTCAACATCTTTACCATAATGTTTTTTAGCTTGTTGTTTTGCATCATCTTCATTTTCAGCAACAAAAATTTTTTCATCAGGACCATACCAAGCAGGTATTTGATGGCCCCACCAAAGCTGTCTTGAAATACACCATGGTTCAATATTATTCATCCATTGGAAATAAGTTTTTGACCAATTCTCAGGAAAGAAATTTGTTTTCTTTGAATTAACTACTTCCTTAGCTTTAACAGATAATTTACCAGCATCAGCAAACCATTGTTCTGTTAAGAAAGGTTCAATTATTGAATTAGATCTATCTCCATAAGGAACTTTGTTTTTAATATTTTCTTCTTTTACAAAAAATTCTTTTTCTTTAAGTTCTTTTAAAATTCTTTTTCTAGCTTCAAATCTATCAAGACCTATAAAATGTTGAGGAGCGTTTTCATTTATTTTACCTGCTTCTGTAAAAATATTAATTATTTCAAGATTGTTTCTTTGACCAACATCATAGTCATTAAAATCATGTGCAGGAGTTATTTTTAATGCTCCTGTTCCTTGCTCAGGATCTGCGTAATCATCTTCAATGATTTTTATTTTTCTTCCAACAATTGGAATGGTAACTGTTTTTCCAACAAAGGATTTAAATCGTTCATCTCTTGGATTTACTGCTATAGCTGTATCACCAAGCATTGTTTCGGGTCTTGTTGTTGCAATTGTAATAAATTCTTCAGTCCCATCTATTGGATATCTGATGTAATAAATTTTAGAATTTACCTCTCTTTGATCTACTTCTAGGTCTGAAATAGCTGTTTTTAAAACTGTATCCCAGTTAACTAATTTCTTATCTTTATAGATTAGACCTTTATTATAAAGGTCTACAAAAACCTTAATTACTGATTTAGATAAATTCTCATCCATGGTGAAGGCATTTCTTGACCAATCACAAGAGCAACCAAGTTTTTTTAATTGGTTAATTATTATGTCTCCATATTGCTCTTTCCATTCCCAAACTTTTTCGATGAATTTTTCTCTACCAATTTCATTTTTATCAATTTTTTCAGAGGTCAATTTTTTCTCTACTAATGCTTGTGTAGCAATACCTGCATGGTCTGTACCTGGTTGCCATAAAGTTTCAAAATTATTCATCCTATGATAACGAACTAATAAATCTTGAATAGAATTGTTAAGCGCATGTCCCATATGCAAACTACCAGTCACATTTGGTGGTGGAATTACAATTGAGAATTTTTTTGAATTTTCTTTAGGTTTAAAAAGACCATTTTTTTCCCAATAAGAATAAATTCTATTTTCTACATCAGAATGTATATATTTATCGCTACTCATTGATGTTAAAGTTTATAATTTAATAATCTAAATTAACAATAATCAATTTGGATCGTTATTTAATAGACTAATAGAAAAAATTTAATATAAAAAGGCATCTGTAGCTATTAGCTAAAAATAAGATGGCAACGTGGCGGAATGGTTACGCAGAGGATTGCAAATCCTTGTATCCCGGTTCGATTCCGGGCGTTGCCTCCAAAAAAAATCTTGTTTTAATTACAAAAAAAAGTAAGTTGGCTTTTTTACATTCCTCGGTAGCTCAGTTGGTAGAGCAGTTGACTGTTAATCAATTGGTCGCAGGTTCGAGTCCTGCCCGAGGAGCCAAAAAATCAAAATTATACAAAAGAATATCTCTTAAATAAAAAACTAGGGTCTTAATTAAAAATTTAATTAAACTGCTTTTGAAATTCCTGATCCTGAAATTTGTAAAGATTTATTAAATTTTAATTTTTGATCAGCATTTAGCTCTGAATATAATTTTACTAAAAAATTATAATTAACATTCATGTGACCTTCTTGTGATTTTTCTAAATTCACTAAATATTCTGAAAAATCTTCAAAGAAATAATTAATCGGTACTTTTAAATAATTTGCAAGTTGAAGTAATCTTATCGAACTTACACCGTTTGTTCCTTTTTCGTATTTTTGAATTTGTTGAAATGTTACATTGATTGCTTTTGCTACTTTAGTCTGTGTTAAACCTAAAGCTAATCTTCTTAACTTAAGCTTGTTACCTAAGTGTTTATTGAAATTATCTTCCATTAAGACCCCTCTTAATTAAATTATATAATTACTATTGAACCTATTTATTAAAGTTACTGCAATAGAAAAATTTATTTTTTTTTGTAAGAAATTTAAAATAATTAAAATACTGTCAAGCATTAGTTGAATGCAAAATGAACATATTTAGATTGATTTAATGTAAATTTATTGCTTTAAAATTATATATTTTTTACAGTATCTGACTTAAAAACAGCTTAGTTCTATCGCTCTTTGGATTGGCAAAAAACTCTTTTGTATCAGCTTTTTCTACTATCATTCCTTCGTCCATAAAGATCATTTTATCGGCAACTTCCTTAGCAAATCCCATCTCATGAGTAACAACTATCATTGTCATACCTTGATTTGCTAGATTTACCATTACGTCTAAAACTTCTTTAATCATTTCTGGATCAAGAGCTGATGTAGGTTCATCAAACAACATAATTTTTGGCTCCATACAAAGAGCTCTAGCTATAGCAACCCTTTGTTGTTGACCACCTGATAATTGACCTGGAAATTTTTGTGCTTGATCAAGAATTTGAACTCTTTCTAAATGCTTTAAAGCTAATTCTTCAGCTTCTTTTTTTGGCATTTTTTTTACCCAAATTGGTGCAAGTGTACAATTATCTACAATCGATAAATGAGGAAACAAATTAAACTGTTGAAATACCATTCCAACTTCTGCTCTGATTTGTTCAATATTTTTGGTATCTTCTGTTAGAGTATTTCCATCTACAATAATATCTCCTTGCTGATGCTCTTCTAATCTATTTATACATCTGATTAATGTTGATTTACCTGAACCTGATGGACCACAAACAACAATTTTCTCTTTTGGTTTAACTTCTAAATTAATATCTTTTAAAACTTGAAAATCCCCAAACCATTTATTTACATTTCTTATTTGAATAATACTGTCAGACATAGTTTATCGCTCTGTTTTATATTTCTGTTCTAGATTATAGCTATACTTACTCATTGCATAACAAATAATCCAGAAAATTATTGCAGCAAATACATAGCCTTCCATAGCAAAACCTAACCACTCTGGATTAGTTTTTGCTAAATTTAACATTCCTACTATTTCAAGTAAGCCAACTACAAAAATTAGAGGAGTATCTTTAACTAAAGCCAAAAATGTATTAGCAATTCCAGGTATTACTAACTTTAAAGCTTGTGGAAGAATTACAAAAATATGCATTTTCCAATATCCCATTCCAAGTGATTTTGCAGCCTCATATTGACCACGTGGTAATGCTTGTAAACCACCTCTAATAACTTCTGCAACATATGCAGCTTCAAATAAAGAAATTGCTATGATTGCTCTAACTAATTTATCAATAAAAAAATCTTCAGGTAAAAACATTGGAAACATCACAGCTGACATGAACAACACTGTAATTAAAGGAACTCCTCTCCAAAACTCTATAAATCCGATTGATATATATCTTATTAAAGGAAAATCAGATCTTCTACCTAGTGCAAAAGCCATTCCAATAGGAAAACAGAAAATTAAACAGAAAAATGAAATTATAAATGTAAGTGATAATCCTCCCCAAGCTCCTGTTTCAACCCAATTTAATCCATCAAGTTTGCCTAACTCAATTAATTCTTCATAAAAAATAAAATATTTAAGAGCTATATAGAGCGTTATTGGAACAAAAATAAAATAATAAAATTTAAATCTACCTGGAATAAAGAAACCAATAATAATTGAAATTACAGCAGCAATTATTCCATAAGAAAAGTCAAAAAATACTGGACCACCTGATATGAAAAAGAAAATAAATAGGAAAGCTATAAATGGATAAATTACAACATAATATAGAGTTAAATATTTTTTAAATTTTTCCGTAGCAAAATACCCAACAGAACCTAAGAGAGCTAACGCTATGAAAGATAAATTTATTCTCCATTGCTCAGCATTAGGATACATTCCATACATAAATCTTCTAAACCATACTTTAATATAGGTCCAACAAGCGCCAGTGCCTGAACACACGTCCTTACTATCTCCAGCAAAACTTGCATCAACTACAAACCAACTTAAAATTGGTGGTGTTGCCTTAATGATTATAAAAATAATTAATAAAGATAAGATTGCATTAAAATTATTTGTATTAATATTTTTATTAACTTGATCTAAAAACTTATAACCGCTTTGTTCAATTCTTATAAAATGCAAACCTATAAATCCTAATATAATTGGGATTATAAAGCTTAATGATGAAGGTAAAAATCCAGTGATATTTAAACTAAAAAATGAATTAAGAAATACATCAATAACACTAATAACAAATAAAAATGAACCTAAATACAAAAAGGTATTTAAATTTTCCTTATCTGGTTTTAAAAAATTAATTTTTGACATTTATTTTTCCTTAATCGCAATTTTTTTGTTGTACCAATTCATGAGAATTGAAATTGAAATACTTAAACTTAAGTATGTAAGCATTGTTATTGAAACTATTTCAATTGCTTTACCAGTTTGCATCAATGCTGTTCCGGCAAAAACTAGCACTAGGTCAGGATAGGCAATAGCAGCTGCTAAAGATGAATTTTTTGTTAGATTTAAATATTGGTTTGTTGTTGGTGGAATAATAATTCTTAATGCTTGGGGCATTACAACTAATTTTAAAACTTGGTTAGGATTTAATCCAATAGATGCAGCAGCTTCTTTTTGACCTTTACCTACACCTTGTATTCCTGCTCTAACACATTCAGCAATGAAAGTTGCTGTATATAAAGCTAATGATAAAGTTAAAGCGATTAGCTCAGGAGGTAAACTTAACCCGCCTTCGTAAATAAATGATGTTGTAGCCAATTGTTTTAATTGAGGTATTTCAAAAGATAAACTTACACCTCCTATTAAAAAGCTTAGCAAAGGTAATATAAAAATTAAACCTACTGATATCCAAAAAACTGGTAGCTGCTTACCTTGCGTTTCTTGTACTTTTCTTGCATGGATTCTAATTACAACTATTGCAATTATTGCTGCGATTATTGAATATAAAAATACATTAAGATTTTCCCAGATGAATGCTGGGACATATAAACCTTTAATAGTTAAGAAAAAAACACCCAACATTGCATCTGCATCTTGTGGCAGAGGTAAAGCCCTTAAGGCAGCAAAATACCAAAAAAATATTTGTAAAAGTAATGGGATATTTCTAAAAAATTCTACATAAAAAGCAGCAAATTGATTTATTAAATAATTTGGAGATAATCTTGCTACACCAACGATTACACCTAAAATTGTTGCAAAAATAATTCCAATTATAGAGACTAAAATAGTATTAAGTAAACCAACTAGATATGCTCGGAAATAAGAATGGGATCCATCATATTCAATAAGTGAAAACTGTACATCAAATGAAGATTCTTGAGAAAGAAACCCATATCCAAAATCAATACCTCTATTCTCCATATTGATTTGTGCATTATATGTAAAAAATCCAAAAACTAATACTACAACTAAAACGGTAATTAATTGAGGAATGATTTTTTGTAATTTCAGGTCCATTTGAACGCTTATAAAAAAAAGGGCTAGAAAAATCTAGCCCTTTTTAATTAGTTAAATATGCAATTATCTTGCAGGTGGTACATAAAGAATTCCACCTTTAGTCCATAACTCATTTGGACCTCTGTCAGGTAAAATTCCTGTGTCAGCTATATTTCTTTTATAGCTTTCACCATAGTTACCAACTTGCTTAATAATTCTTAAGCTCCACTCATTGTCTAGACCAAAAGCAGCACCTAATTCACCTTCAGCACCAACTAATCTTTTTACAGCTGGGTTATCTGAAGTTTTCATTGAGTCTGCATTTGCAGAAGTAATTCCATACTCCTCTGCTTCGATCATAGCATTTAAAGACCATCTAACGATATCTTCCCAAACAGAGTCACCTTGTCTTACAACTGGCCCTAAAGGCTCTTTAGAAACAGTTTCAGGTAATACAATGTGATCATCTGGGTTAGACATTTTAGTTCTTTGTGCAGCTAAACCTGATTTATCAGTAGTGTAAGTGTCACATCTACCTGCATCATAAGCAGCTACGACTTCATCAGCTTTTTCGAAAGCAACTGGCTCATAAGAAATACCTTTAGAGTTAAAGAAGTCTCTCATGTTTAACTCAGTTGTTGTACCAATGTTTGTACAAGCTGAGATACCATCTTTGAATTGGCTTGTTGAAGTAATACCAGAACTTTTTCTAACCATGAAACCTTGACCATCGTAGAAGTTTACTCCAACGAAAGTAAGTCCGATATCAGCATCCCTAGAAAGAGTCCAAGTTGTGTTTCTTGATAAGATATCAATCTCACCAGAAGTTAAAGCTGTAAATCTTTCTTTAGCACTTAATGGTGTAAACTTAACTTTGTTTGCATCACCTAGTACTGCAGCAGCTACCGCTCTACATACATCAACATCGATACCAGTCCAATTTCCTGCAGCATCAGCATTAGAAAATCCTGGAAGACCTTGAGATACTCCACATCTTACAAAACCCTTCTTTTGAGTGTTTTTAAGTGTTTTAGATTTTTTAGCAGCCATAGTTTCTGTTGTAAAAGTAAACAACACTGCAACCATAGCAACTAAAGAAGTTAATTGTTTTAAGTATTTAAACATTATTCTTCCTTTACGTTATTTTTATTTGTTAACAAATAATTCAAAATTACTTTTGAATATTCTTAATTTAAGCATGTAAGAAAATAGTGTTCAAGAAAAAATAATATATTAAATGGATTTGACTAAAATTCTAGTCAAGCAAAATTATATATGATTAATGCGTTAAAATCAAAGAAATGGCGCGCCCTGAAGGATTCGAACCTACGACCCTCGGTTTAGAAAACCGATGCTCTATCCAGCTGAGCTAAGGGCGCAAAATTTATTGATATATATAATACTAAATTAATTTTTAAAAAGGAATTTTTTAGCAATTAACAACAAAGATAACAGTTCAACCCTTCCGATAATCATAAAAAATATAAGAAAATATTTGGTTAAAAAGTGTAAATTTTGAAAATTGAAGTCAGAGATACCATAGGCAGATGAATTAACAGTATTCATTAAGGTTAATACAGCTAATTTGAAAGAATATTCAAATTGAATATTAGACAAAGATAACAAGGTGGTTAAAGAAAAAAGGGAAATAACAAAAATTACAATTGTTAAAAAATATTTATTTATATCTTTTGTGTCAAAATTAATTTTAGAAAAAACTAGTTTATTCATAAATACATTTTTTGGCCTACTAAAAGAAAGAATTTGATTGATAGAATATTTTGTTAGAGAATATATTTTTAAAAACCTTAAACCTGAGCTCGTAGAAAAAAAAGATCCACCAATAATTACAAGCAAGATATATATAAAGTTTAAATTAGCTTGATCAACATTAAGAGAAATACCAATATTAGAAATACTACTCACTAAAGATAAAAAACTAAATGTGAAATTAGTATCATAACTAAAGAAAACAAAAAATATACTTACAACTACAACAAAATATAAAAATAAATGTATATCTTCATAAAAAAAATTTAAGTTTTTATTTCTTAAAAAAATTAAATTGTATGTAAAAAAAATACTAAAAAAAGAGATCAACATTAAAAAGCAAAATATAATTATTTGAAAATCATTTATTAAAATTGACGAAAGTTCATTCTCAGGTAGAAATCCGCCTGAGGAAATTAACGTCATTG
The DNA here is from genome assembly GCF_007833635.1 of Candidatus Pelagibacter sp. FZCC0015. NCBI lineage: Bacteria > Pseudomonadati > Pseudomonadota > Alphaproteobacteria > Candidatus Pelagibacterales > Candidatus Pelagibacteraceae > Candidatus Pelagibacter > Candidatus Pelagibacter sp. FZCC0015. The sequence goes on along the minus strand of NZ_CP031125.1, from coordinate 1,138,727 downwards.
CTAAATTAAGTGAATTAAACGATCTAATTCCAAGAATGTTTAGAATGATAAAAATTGATATAGTTAATCCTGAGTATAATAAAAGAATTTTAATTGATTGTTTTAAAATTTCGGCAGAATTAAAAGATAAAAAATTAGTTAAAGATTTTTTTAAACTTTCATCATAGATATCAATTAAGAAAATTATAGAATATAAAAAATACAACCCTCCAATCCACTGTATTGATGATCTCCATAGAATTAAGCCTTGATCGATATGTTTTATATTTTCAAACACAGTAAAACCTGTTGAAGTAAATCCTGAAACAGCTTCAAATAAAGAATTTAAAAAAGATAAATTATAAATACTTAAATAAAAAGGTGTTGACAAAATCAATGGCATTAAAAAATATCCCAACAAAACAGTTAATATTTTTTCAAATATTGTAGGTTTTTTTTGATTAGTTTTAATTTTATAAAAAATTATTCCAATGATAGCAGAAATAACTAAGCTAAAATAATATACATTTAAATTTAGATACAAATTAAAATAATAAGAATAAATAATATTAATAAAAGAAAAAATAGATATTAATATAAAAAAGAAACTTAAATACTTTACTCTAAAAAATGACATTAAATTAAATAGAACTTATTCTAAATATATTTTCCACAACTGAAATAGAATCTTTCTTAGCTAAAAAAACAACTTTATCCTCTTTTTGAAAAACAAAATTTGACCTAGGTATAATAACTTTATTTTCTCTTAATACAGCACCTATTCTTATTTCCTCAGGCAAGTTAGAATTTTTTAATTCTCTATTAATAAGTTCTGACGTTTCTATAATTTCCGCTTCAATTACCTCATATTCACCATTCATAATTGTATAAGCTGTTTCAATTGTACCTTTGTGAATATGTTTTAAAATACTAGAGACAGTATTCATTCGAGGATCTATAAGATCATCAATTTTTAAAGAACTTTGTAACAAAGAATAATTTGGCTTATTAATTAAAGCCATTGTTCTTTTGTCATCAATATCTTTTTCATCTTTTGCAAATTTTTCAACAAGAACACTTACCATTAAATTATCTTCATCATCATTTGTTAAAGCAAGGACTGTTTCTGCTTCTTGTAAATTAGCCTCTACTAGAACCTCTTCATCTAAAGCATCACCATTGATGACAATAGTATTGTTTAACTCACTAGCAAGAAATTCGGCTCTTTCTTTATTTTTTTCAATAATTTTAACTCTTGCTGAATCCAAAGTTTCTTCAATGTTTTTAGCCAAGTTAAAACCTATGTTACCACCACCTACAATTAAGATATTTTTAGATATTTTTTCTTCATGTCCAAAAGCTTCTAAAGTATCAGACATTTGTGAAGAATTGATTATTACGTAAATTTTATCATTTTTTTTAACATCGTCATTTTTCTTTGGAATTAAAAATTTTTCATCTCTTATTATTCCAATAATATTTGCATCTAAATTAGGATGTTTTTTAGTTAAATCATTAAGTTTGATATTAATTAATTTACAATTTTCATTAATTAAAATTTCTAATAATCTAATTTTATTATCAGCAAATGGAACACTATCAAGTGCTCCAGGTGCCTCAAGTTTTCTTTGTATTGATTTAGCAATTTCAATCTCAGGTGAAATAATTACATCTATTGGTAAATTTTCTTTGTTATAAACTCTGGTAAATTTTGGATTTAGATAATCTTGAGATCTTATTCTAGCTATTTTTTTTGGAATTTTAAAAATTGAAAAAGCTATTTGGCAAATAAGCATGTTAATTTCATCGTTTCTAGTGACTGCTATAATCATGTCAGTCTCTGCTGCGTTGGCTTTTTCTAATATTGAAGGATAGGTACCCTTTCCTACTATAGCTTTAACGTCCAAAGCATCATCAATTTTTTGAATATCTTCACTAGAAGGGTCAATAACAGTTATAGAATGACCTTGCTCACTTAGCTGTTTAGCTATAGTAAACCCTACTCTTCCAGCTCCACAAATGATTATATTCATTTAATTAAATTCTTTGATGCCCAAACCTTTTAATTTTCTATGTAATGCACTTCTTTCCATTCCAACAAAGTTAGCTGTCTTAGAAATATTTCCATTAAATTTTTTTAGTTGAATAGTTAAATACTCTTTTTCGAATTTTTCTCTAGCTTCTTTTAATGGCACAGAAAGGCTATTTTCAGCCAATTGATCATCAAAATTTGAATTTTTTAAAGATTCCTTGATAATATTTGAAATTTTATCTTTTGAGTCTGGTTGTAATATTGCAATTCTCTCTATTAAATTTCTTAACTCTCTTACGTTACCGTGCCAATTATGATTGAGAACATAACTATTATTTTCATCTATGTCTAATTCTCTAATTTTGTAATTTTCAGATATTTTTTTGGAAAAATATTTGATTAATAAAGGAATATCTGAAATTCTTTGATTTAAAGGTTCAATATTTATCTCAAAAACATTTATTCTATGAAATAAATCTTCTCTAAAATTTCCAATTTCTATTTCTTTTTTTAAATCTTTACTTGATGAACAAATTAATCTTACATCCACACTAACGTCATTAATTCCATTAACTCTCTTAAATTTTTGATCAGTCAAAACTCTTAGTATTTTAGACTGTATGTCTAATGGTATTTCTGAAACTTGATCGATTAAAAGTGTTCCTTTATTAGCTTTTTCAAGCGCACCGTATGAGATAGAGCCATTTTCTTTTTCTTCCCCAAATAATTCTAATTCATACTTATTGAAATCTAGTAAAGCACCATTTAGGACAATAAATGGATTTTTGCTTCTAGCAGATGCTTTGTGGATTTTTCTAGCAATTAATTCTTTTCCTGAACCTGAAGGACCACTTATAAAAACTCTACTTTCAGTAACTGAAATTTTTTTAATTTGATCAATTATATTTATTGTATTTTTGCTATTTCCTATTAACTCATAAGATGAAAATAATTTACTTTCATATTCTTTATTTTGTTTTTTTAAATTAAAGTTTTCAACTGCTCTTTTAACAAAGTTAAGTAATCTTTCTTGATCAAATGGTTTTTCTATAAACTCAAATGCTCCATGCTGCAATGATTTGACAGCCATTTCAATGTTCGCATGACCAGAAATAATTATGACAGGAGTATCTTTATTTTTAGATTTAATATGTGATAGAAGCTCAATACCATCGTTATCTCCCTTATCTAATTTAACATCAAGAATTGCAACATCAGGTAATTTTTTATCTATTTCTGCAAGTGCTTGATTATAATTTGCAGCTAATCTGGTTTTATAACCAGCATCTATAATTAATTCATTAATTATATTTCTGATATCAGCGTTATCGTCTACAATTAAAATTTCTTCACTCATTATTATTTTAAAAATGTAATATTTATTTTTGCACCATTTTGAATTGGTATAAAGTCTATTTTTCCATTGTGGTCATTAATTATTTTATTAACTATTGATAATCCTAAACCTGTTCCATTTTTCTTAGTTGTGAAATATGGATTAAGTATATCTTTAATATTTTTTTTTAATTCACTAAAACCAACACCATTGTCTTCTAAAGTTACTTTTATGTGGCTATCATCTTCTGTAAGTTCAATAGCAATTTTTTTGCTGAAATTGTTGTTGTTTTGAGCTTTTTGATTGATACTTTCTATAGAATTTTTAATCAAATTTAAAAATACTCTGCTTATTTGTTCTTTATCACTCTCTAACGTAATTTTATTTAAATCTTTTTTAAAATTAATATCAATAGAATTGTCTAATTCTTTGAGCAAATTTATATTTTCCTGAATAATGTCTACTAAGTTATTTTCTTTAAATATTGGTTTTGGCATTCTAGCAAAGTCAGAAAATTCATTAACTAATTTTTCAATTTGTTTTATTTGGTTATTTATAACTTTTAAATTATCTTTAAAATTTTCAGTTTCATTTTCGTTTAATTGTTTTGAATATTTATTTTTTAATCTATCTATAGTTAATTGAATTGGTGTAAGTGGATTTTTAATTTCATGAGCAAGTTTTCTAGCTAAACTTTCCCAAGCCTCATGTCTTTCATTGATTATTAACTTCTCTTGTTGGCTTTTCAGCCTATCTATCATCAAATTGAAATTTTTATTCAATGTTTCTAAATCTTTATCTGTTTTGACTTCAGGGACTTTTGCATTAAAATTTCCTTGCCCGATAGATGTTGATGCAAGAATTAAATTATTGATAGACCTAAAAAATCTAGATGAAAATCTGATCGCAATAGATATAGAGACAAATAATAAAACACTAACAACTATAATATAAATAATTGCAAAAGAGATTTTAATACCAGTGCTTTTTTCCTCAACTGTATAATAAAAATTAATGGCTTCTTCAGACTCTGTTAAATATTTTGAAATATCTTTATCTAAATATTTAACAACATATAGAAATCTATCTTCGAAATTTTGTAGTCTCATTATTGCAGCAGAAATATTTTCAGGTGCATTAATAATCTTTAAAGGACGATCATCATCCAAAACTAAGTTTAAAGCTCTATCTACTGGAGGAACATATGGTTGATCATCATTTAAAGTTGAAAATAAAAGTTTTTTATTAATATCTATAATATGCACCTCATCAACATCTCTTATCAATTTTTGTGTATTTAAAAATCTCCTATATTCATTTTGATTATCATTAAGAAATTTTTTACTTTTATTTGTATCAAAGGCAATTAAAACTATATCTGATTGAATTTTATTTCTAATTTCCTCAACATAATTTCTTGCTAACTCATAAGAATTATTAACAACTGTAGTAACTTTTTTGTCAAAATACTTCTCTAAAGCAAATGAAAATAAAAAGAGTGAAAATATTGAAATTAAAACTGATGGAATTAAAGTAAATAAACCAAAATATGTAATATATTTTTTATTTGATTTTAAACCATCTTTATCGATATCATTTTTAATTGCGCTCTTAATCTCAATAAAAATAAAAACAAAAAGTGCAATTAAAAGAAAAATATTTAGAACTAATAATATTTGTAAATTTTGATCTGATAATTCAATAAATCCTTTATCAATAAAAGTTAAAAAGGTTAAAAAACCTATCGATAATGTGATAATAAATAATATTATTAGATATATATTTTTTTTAATAAATTCGTACATTTGAATATAAAAACTACCATATAAATGAATAATTATTTTATAATACTAGCATCAGGACAAAGCAAAAGATTTAATTCAAATAAACCAAAGCAATTCAATATTTATAAAAACAAGGCTCTTTTTAAACATTCTTTAGAAAAAGCAATGAAATCAAAGCTATTTAAAAAAATTGTATTGGTAGTAACTAATAAAAAAAGTATTAAAGAAAAATTTCCTAAAAATGTATCAATCATTAAAGGTGGTAAAGAAAGATCTGATTCTTCTTTAATAGCTTTAAAATATATAAAAAAATTTAAACCTAATAATGTTCTAATTCACGATGCTGCCAGACCAAACTTCACTATCAAGCTTTTAAAAAATCTAATTAAATCACTTAAAAACAATAAAGCAGTAATACCTTACATATATTCAAAAGACTCCATTAAATACAAAGTAAAAAAACAACTGTTTAACTTAAATCGAAATAATTCAATTTTAACTCAAACCCCTCAAGCTTTTAAATTTAAAGATTTATATAGTCTTTCAAATAAACAAAAAAATAAAATTACTGATGAAGCAACATTATTTATTGAAAACAATCTTAGAATTAAGTTTATTAAAGGAGAAAATTTAAATAATAAAATTACATTTAAAGAAGATATTGAAACTAATAAAATTTATTTTGGTATTGGTTTTGACATTCATAGATTAATAAAAGGCAAAAAACTTTTTTTAGGTGGAATAAAAATCCCTTATCACTCAGGACTTAAAGGACATTCTGATGGAGATGTAATTATTCATTCAATAATAGACTCTCTTCTTGGAGCTATGAGAAAAAAAGATATTGGTACTTTTTTTCCGGATAATCAAAAAAAATATAAAAATATTAGATCCCCTAAAATGCTCAAACCTATTATCGAAATATTAAATAATAATGACTTTTATATTAATAATTTAGATATAAATTTAATATGTGAACAACCAAAAGTTTCAAAGTATCGTGATAAAATAATCAAATCTCTATCTAATTTATTAAATATTGATAAAGAATTAATTAACCTAAAAGGTAAAACAGTAGAAAAACTTGGATTAATTGGAAAGGAAAAAGCAATAGCTTGCGAAGTAATTTGCTCAATTACACAATGAAAAAAATAAATGTTCTGTTATCTACTTTTTTTGGTTATGGGTATTTAACCAAAATTCCTGGCACGGTAACCTCTGCTGTAACAACTGTTTTTATTTATATTGCTTACGAAATTTTAGGTTACACAGATCTTAAATTTTCAATTATTTTTTTTATACTTTTATTCTTTTATTCATTTTATGCTGTAAAAGACTCTGAGTCTGAATTTAAAAATAAAGATCCACGGCAAATAGTAATTGATGAAGTTTTAGGGCAATCAATGCCTTTAATTTTACTATTATATTTAAATCAAACTAATCAAATAAGTATTTCAATTGAAATTTATTACATTTTATCTTTTGTTTTTTTTAGATTTTTTGACATCCTAAAACCTTTTCCAGTAAGCTATTTTGATAAAAACCATAAGAACTATTTTGGAATAATTATGGATGATATAATGGCAGGGTTATATTCTATGATATTAATATATTTTATGAGCTTAAAATTCTAATGAGTATTCAATTACTTCATAAAAAATTAATAAAAAAAAAATTAACTATATCTATAGCTGAATCTTGTACAGGTGGATTAATGTCTAATAATTTAACTAAATTAGCCAATTCATCAAGATACTTTCAAATGGGTCTAACCACTTACTCTAATCAAGCTAAAATAAAGATATTAAAGGTTAATAAAAATATTATTAAAAAATATGGTGCGGTAAGTCATGAGTGTTGTAAGGCAATGGTTCAGAATTTATCTAAAATTTCAAAGAGTAAAATCAATGTTTCCATAACAGGAATTGCTGGACCAGGAGGTGGATCAAAAGAAAAACCGGTTGGTCTTGTTTATATTGGCATCAAAAAAGGTAAAACTTTGCTTATTAAAGAAAATAAATTTAAATCTCAAAACCGTAATTCGATTCAAAAATCAACGGTTCGTAATGTGATTAAGATAATCAGTAAAATTATTTAATACTTTCAGCTCTTTTTTGAAACGCATCTGCTATCTTTTCCAAACCAAATTGAAAAGATTTAGTCATTAAAATATTTAAAAATTTATTTTCAATTTCAAAATCAATGTCAAATAGAACTTCTGTCTTGTAACCGTCAGTATCATTTCCTATCTCAATAAATTTCCAATTATTTTCTAAGTGATTTAATGGTCCACCTAAATTCACAACATGAATATGATCATTTTTTTTATTTAATTTAACGTCACTTTTAAATGTGTCCTTAAACGGTCCCTTACCTATTGTAAGATCTGCAACAATATTTATTGTATCACCTTTATCAGTTCTCTCATAAACTTTTGAATTATCGCAGAAAGGAATAAATTCTGGGTATTTTTCAATATCTAAAACAAACTCAATTAGTTTATCTTTTCTGTTATCAATTAATCGCTTAACTGATGCTTTTGGCATTAATTATTTTTTAATCTATTTTGTTGAAGTTTCTCAAAATCTTCATCCGCATGATATGAAGATCTAGTTAAAGGGGATGAAGATACTAACAAAAATCCTTTAGCTTTTGCAATTGTTCCTAAATCTTCAAATTCTTTTGGTGCATAATATCGGTCTAATGGATAATGTTTAGTTGAAGGTTGCAAATATTGACCAATCGTTATGAAATCAACATCTGCAGCTCTTAAATCATCCATGACTTGTAAAATTTCATCTCTTGTCTCACCTAAGCCAACCATTACTCCAGATTTAGTAAAAATATTTTTATTAACTTTTTTTGCATTTTTCAAAAGTTCCAAAGATGCAAAATATCTTGAACCTGGTCTTACTTTTAAATAAAGACTAGGGACAGTTTCAATATTATGATTAAAAACATCAGGTTTAGCATCTAAAACTTTTTTATATGCATCTCCTTTTCTTAAAAAATCAGGTGTAAGAACTTCAATAGTGGTATTTGGATTTGATTTTCTAGTTTGATTAATAACTTCAAAGAAATGTTCTGATCCACCATCATCTAAATCATCTCTATCCACTGAAGTAATCACAACATGTTTTAAATTTAATTTTTTTACAGCTTCTGCAATTTTAAAAGGTTCAAGTTGATCTAATTTTCCTGGTACACCAGTTTTAACATCACAAAAAGCACAAGCTCTTGTACAGGTATCACCCATAATCATAAAAGTTGCATGTCGCTTACTCCAACACTCAGTTATATTTGGGCAGTTTGCTTCCTGACAAACAGTTACAAGATTATTATTATTTACTATTGTTTTGGTTAAAAAGAATTCCTTACTATTTGTAAGTTTAGATCTAATCCATTCAGGTTTTTTTTTAATTGGATTAACTGGTTTGTTTTCTTTTTCTGGATGTCTACTTTTCATCTTTTTTAATTATATAAATTGTCTCATTTTTTTTACCAAATAAAAATCGTTCTCTAATTAAAGTCTCAATATAATCAAGATCCAAATTAGTACTTAGAAGTGAATTTTTATGATCCATATCTTCTATTTTATTAGTTAGGGTTAATTCTTCTTTTTTCAAGTTAGACAAAAGTTCCTTCTTTTCTATATATGAAAAAAGGCCTCTTTCTCCAGACACTAAATTAAAACCAAAATAAAAAATAAGAAAAACAGATATTAATAAAAAATAATTTCTTTTTATTAATCGAAGCATTAATTGATCTTATTCATCCTCGCTTTTTTTCCAAGTTCTTCTTCAATACGGATTAATTGATTATATTTTGCAACCCTTTCTGATCTAGCTAAGGATCCAGTTTTAATCTGATTTGAATTAGTGCCTACTGCTAAATCAGCAATAAACGTATCCTCACTATCACCTGATCGGTGAGATATAATTGTTTTATATCCGATGGTTTGAGCAAATTTAATTACATCTAAGGTTTCTGAAACGGTACCAATTTGATTTAGTTTTATTAAGATAGAATTAGAGGAAATATTTAAGAAACCTTTCTTTAATCTTTCAAGATTTGTTACATACAAATCATCTCCAACGATCTGAACTTTTTTTATTGATTTCATTAATTTATTCCATGCCAACCAATCATTTTCAGCAAATGGATCTTCAATAGACTTAATTTTATATTTTTTTATAATTTTTTGATATTCTTTGATGGATTTATCTACTGAAATATAACTTTTGGAATGAATAGAATATTTTTTCTTTTTATATAATTCATTAGCAGCCACATCTAGACAAATAGAAACATCTTTACCATTAATAAATCCTGATTTTTTAATTGCACTCACAATTAAATCTAAAGCTTGATTATTACTACTGATCATGGGCGCAAAACCACCTTCATCACCTACTGAAGTTGATAAACCTTTGTCTTTAATTAATTTACTTAAGTTTTTAATAACAACAAAACAAATGCGCATTGCCTCAGAAAAACTTTTTGCTCGATCCGGTCTGATCATAAACTCTTGAATTCTAAGACCATTATTTGCATGCGCTCCACCATTAATAATATTCATTAATGGATAAGGTAATTGAAAGTTATTTTTTTGAGAAAAAGTTTTATACAAGGGTAATTTTTTTGCTTTTGCAGACAGCTTTTTAACAGCCATTGAAACTGCTAACATTGCATTAGCTCCTAAGTTAGTTTTTTGTCTTGTACCATCTAAATTAATTAACAAAGCATCAATTCTTTCTTGATTATGGATACTTTGTCCTTTTAATTTTTTTGAAATCTTTGTGTTAACCAGGTTAACTGCACTTAAAACACTTTTTCCTAAATACCGTTTATTATTTTTATCTCTTTTTTCAAAGGCTTCAAAAGTTCCTGTGGAAGCACCTGAGGGACAAATAGCGGATGCGCTATTATTTTTAATATAAACCTCTGCCTCTACTGTTGGATTTCCTCTACTATCAAAAACTTGACGTGCTTTTACTTTTAAAATTTTACTCACTATTTTTTAATTAGATTATCTATATCGTGTAATTGTTTTAATAGATTCTCTAATTTATTCAATGGTACCATGTTTGGTCCGTCTGATGGAGCATTATCAGGATCTTGATGTGTTTCAATAAATACACCTGCAACTCCAACCGCAACTGCAGCTCTTGCTAAATATTCAACAAATTCTCTTTGACCACCAGAGGATTCACCTTGGCCACCTGGTTGTTGAACAGAATGAGTTGCATCGAAAATTACTGGATAACCATTCTTTGCCATTATAGGTAATGATCTCATGTCTGAGACTAAAGTGTTGTATCCAAAACTTGCACCTCTTTCTGTGACTAGGATATTTTTATTTCCTGAGTCTGAAATTTTTTTAGTTACATTCACCATATCCCAAGGTGCTAGGAACTGACCTTTTTTTACATTAATAATTTTATTTGTTTTAGCCGCAGCAATTAATAAGTCTGTTTGTCGACATAGAAAAGCTGGGATTTGTAAAACATCAACATGTTTTGAAACAATTTCACATTGTTCGGCATTATGAATGTCTGTTAAAATAGGGACATTCAATTCCTTTTTAATTTTATCAAATACAGGAAGTGATGCATCTAACCCTGCTCCCCTTTTGCCTTTTAAACTAGTTCTGTTCGCTTTATCAAATGAGGTTTTGTAAATAAATCCAAGGCCAAATTTTGAAGTAATTTCCTTAATTTTTCCAGCCATATCCATTGCATGCTGTTCTGTCTCTAACTGACATGGACCTGCAATAATACAAATCTTATTATTGTTTGAAATTTCTATATTTTCACAATTTACTCTAATCGCACTCATCTATGATTTTTTGCTGCTTTGATAAAAGAAGAGAATAAAGGATGTGGGTTCAAAGGTCTAGATTTAAATTCAGGATGGAACTGAACTCCTATAAACCAAGGATGATTTTTAAGTTCTACTATCTCTGGAAGCTTATGATCTGGAGATAAACCTGAAAATATTAATCCTTTCTTCTCAAATTTTTCTTTATATGAAATATCCACTTCATATCTATGTCTATGTCTCTCTTTGATTAATCTAGATTTATAAATATCTCTAATTTTAGATTTATCTTTTAAAATTGCATCATAAGAACCAAGTCTCATGGTGCCTCCTAAGTCTTTATCTGTTCCTTTAACTTTTCTTCCACTTTTTTCCCATTCATGCATCAAGCCAATAATATGGACACCGCCTTTATCAAACTCAGAAGAAGTTGCTTTTTTAATCTTTAATTGATTTCTAGCAAATTCAATTATTGCCATTTGCATTCCATAACAAATTCCAAGGAATGGAATTTTATTTATTCTTGCATATCTTATCGCCTCAATTTTACCCTCAGTTCCCCTTTTACCAAACCCACCTGGAATTAGAATTCCTGAAACATTTTTAAGTTTATTTTTTATTTCTGAAACTTTTAATTTTTCAGAATCTATTCTAACCAAATTAACTTTAAGATTATTGGATATTCCTCCATGAGTAAGTGCTTCATCTAAAGATTTATAAGCATCTTTTAATTCAACATATTTTCCAATAATTGCAATGTTAACATGTCTTTTAGTATTAAGAGTAATTTTAGTTATTTTTTTCCAAGGATTCAAATTTGCAGGTTTTTTTGTTTTTAATTTAAAATAATTTAAAACTTGAATATCTAATTTTTGATTGAAAAAACTAATCGGAGCCTCATAAATAGTTTTAACATCAACAGTTTCAATTACATTTTTAATATCAACATTACAAAACAAAGATATTTTTTTTCTATGGTCTAAAGGTATAGGTCTTTCTGATCTACAAATAATAATATCAGGTTGAATACCAATGCTTCTTAATTCTTTAACTGAGTGTTGTGTTGGTTTTGTTTTTATTTCATCCGATGCTTTTAAATAAGGAACTAAAGTTAAATGAATAAATAATGCATTTTTTTTACCAATATCATTGGAAAATTGTCTTATCGCTTCTACAAACGGTAAACTTTCTATATCACCTACTATTCCTCCTATTTCACAAATTACAAAATCTTCTTTAGATGTATCGTGTTTTATAAATTCTTTAATTCTATCTGTGATATGAGGAATTACTTGAACAGTTTTACCTAAATACTGACCTTTTCTTTCTTTTTTAAGAACATCGCTATAAATTTTTCCAGTTGTGATGTTATCGGTTTTCTTTGCAGTAACGCCAGAAAATCTTTCATAGTGCCCTAGATCTAAATCTGTTTCAGCACCATCGTCTGTTACAAAAACTTCACCATGTTGAAATGGACTCATTGTTCCTGGATCGACATTTAGATATGGGTCTAATTTTCTTAAACGAACTTTGTAACCTCTTGATTGTAATAAATAAGCAAGGGATGCAGAAGATAGACCTTTACCAAGGGAGGAAACCACGCCGCCAGTGACAAATATATATCGCGCCATGGAAGTATCTTATAGCGAATAAAAAATGAATTGAAAAGGATTAATTAATTGTTTTCCGGAATTGAAGGCGTGTCTTCAGTTTTTTCCTCAACTGTATCCAATACTGACCCCGTAGGAGTAAGTTCTGCTCTAGAAATTATTGTTAGAGCCAGACTACAAATAATAAAAAGTGTTGCTACAATTGCAGTGGCTTTTGTCATGAAGCTGCCTGCTGATCTAGATAACATAAAATTTTCTTGGGAAACTCCAATACCAAGAGCACCTCCCTCTGATTTTTGCAATAAAACCAAAAGAACTAAAATAACTGCAAGTATGATGTTGATTACTAATAATAAAGTTTCCATGTGGGTCTAATTAATGGTTTTTTGAATTATATCAATAAATTTCTTTGAAATTTGTGATGCGCCTCCAATCAAAAAACCATCAATGTTGGGAATTTTTTTTAATATACTTACGTTATTAGTGTTTACAGATCCACCATATAAAATTTTTGGATAATTTTTAATAAATCTACTTTTAATAAATGAAATAGTTTTGTTTAAATCAGCTTCTTTTGGAATTACACCTGTACCAATAGACCATACCGGTTCGTAGGCTATAATAATTTTGGATTTATTTTTTATCGATTTTAATCCTTTTTCAATTTGTCTTTTCAAAATTTGATTAGTTTTTTTTTGTCTTCTTTCTTTCAAGGTTTCGCCAATACAAAATATAATTTTGAGACCTGATTTAACTGCACTTTTTATTTTTAAATTAATCAAATTATCTGTCTCACCTAGTTGTCTATTTTCTGAATGTCCCAAAATAACATACTTTGCTCCAACATTTTTAAGCATATTAGAATTTACTTGGCCAGTGTGCGCACCGTAGTCATAGCTGTGATGACAGTTTTGGGCACCAACCTCTATTTTTGTTTTTTTAAGTCTTCTCGATAATGGACGAATTAATGTATTTGGTGGGCAATAAACTATTTTTATCTTATTTTTTTTATTATTTTTTGAAAACTTTATTACTTTATCAAGTGAATTTAGAGATCTTAAATCACCAAACATTTTCCAATTAGCTACAAAATACATATATTTATTTGTCATAATTGACTTTTTAATCTATAGATTTGTTTTTTACAGATCAATAAATTTATAACGCTATGATTGAAAAATTAAAAAACTTAGGCTGGAAACAACTTGGTGGATTGGTGTTAATTGTCATAATCATCATCGCTTTTGGTTTTGGGGGTTTTGGTGGTGGGTTTAGTACAAACAATCAAAACAATATTGCAAAAATAAATAAAACAAATGTAACAACCCAAGATTTTATTGATTATGTGAATCAAAGTGGAATTTCACAAGAAGCTATTCGGGATAATTTAGACAACAATATTATTGAGGAATTATTATCAGGATTAATTTCAACTACATTGATTGATTTAGAAATTAAAGACTTTGATCTTTCAATTAACGAAAGAACCATACTTAAAAACATTAAAGAAAATAAAAATTTCCAAGATGAAAATGGTGCTTTTCAAAGAATTAAATATGAAAAATTTTTGCTCTCCAACAACTTGTCAGCTCCAATGTTTGAATTGCAATTAAAAAATAGAGAATTACAGAAACACTTATTTGATTTTATTGGTGCTGGAACAATAACACCAAATTTTTTGATAGAAAAAAAGTTTGAAGAAAATAATAAATCTTTAGACATCGAGTATTTTGATATGGAAAATCTATATAAAACAAAAAATGATTACACAGCAAATGAAATTGAAGTATTTATTGATGAAAATAAGGATCAATTAAAAAGAGAATATATAGATTTTAAGTATGTGATTTTAAATCCAAAAAATCTAATTGGTATAGAAGAATTTAACCAAGAGTTTTTTGATGAAATAGACTCAATTGAAAACAAAATTTCTCAAGGAAGTGCATTTGACACTATATTAGAAGATATAAATGTTGACACTATTGAGGTAAATGAGTTTGCACCTAGCTCTAGTAAACAGATTAATGAAGATCTAATTTATTCTAAGAAAGCATCTAAAATAGACTTGATAGAAAGTGGTGATAACTTTTTACTTTATAATATTGATAATCAATATGATCGAGCTCCAGATTTAAATGATGAAATAATTAAAGGAGAAATAGTTGAGTTAATATATCAAAAAGGTAAATTTGATTACAATAGAGAAATTATAGAAGAAATTCAAAAAAAGGAATTTGATAATTCAAAATTTGAAGAACTTGCAGGTTCAAATAAGGAATATTCTTCTATTAATTCTATAGAAGATGACAAACTCATTGATATTAATTCAGTAAAAATGCTTTATGCGTTACCTGTAAACTCTTTTGCTCTAGTAAATAAAGAAGATAAAATTTTTTTAGTAAAAATTACTGGAACAAATAAAAATTCATTTAACAAAGCAGATGAAAAATATCTTAAATTTGTAAATAGCCAAAATACAAATAATAGAAAAACCATCTTACAATCGTATGATCAATTACTTAATGATAAGTATCAAGTTCAATTAAATCAAAAAACTATTGATAGAGTTAAAAATTATTTCAAATGATTATTAATCGAAGCTTCAAAGAATTTAAGTTTCGACACAGAAGCAAAAAAAATCAAATTATCTTTACTAAAAAGAAAGTAAAAAATGATGAGGAAGTATTAAACCTAATAGATAATTTCCTAGAGGAAAAAAATAGTTTTATATTTGAGTCAGTAGAAAAAGGTAAAATCAAAGGTAGATATACAATATTTGGTAAAAATCCCGATAAAATTTGGGAATTTAATAATAATAATTCTTATCTAATTCAAACAAATAAAAAAAGGAAATTAAATGATAAGCCAAATAAATTAATTGAAAAAATCATTGAAGATTTCAAATTTGAAACTCCCAAAAATTTACCTAACATTTGCTCATTAATCTCTGGATATTTTTCTTATGATTCAATCAGATACATAGAAAAAATTCCAAATAATTGTAAAAACGATCTTAATTTGCCAGATGTAAGGCTTCTACGTCCAAGAACTTTAGTCATTCATGATAATTTAAAAAAAGAAATTTTTTACATATCTAATATTTTTAAAGATGAAAAAATTAAAAATTATAAAAATAAATATGAAGAAATTAAATCTGATTTATTTAAATTACTCATTCAGTCATCAATCAAAAATATTGATAAAAAAATAATCCAAAAATCAAAAAATATAAAAGTGAAATCTAACACCTCAAAAAATAAATTTTTATCAATGGTTAATAAGGCAAAAAAATATATTAAATTAGGAGATATTTTTCAGGTTGTTTTAAGCCAAAGATTTGAGGCAAAATTAACAAAGAAACCATTAGATATTTATAAAAAACTAAGAGTAACGAACCCTTCTCCTTTTATGTTTTTCTTCAATTTTAACGATTTTCAAATAATAGGCGCAAGTCCTGAAATACTTGTGAGACTTAGGGATAATAAAATTACTGTAAGACCAATTGCAGGAACTAGACCAAGGGGCAAAACTAAAAAAGAAGATCTGTTTTATGAAAAAGACCTTCTTAAAGATAAAAAAGAACTTTCAGAGCATTTGATGTTACTTGATTTGGGTAGAAATGATGCTGGTAAAGTCTCAAAGATAAATTCGGTAAAAGTTACAGAAAGCTTCATTATTGAAAGATATTCTCATGTTATGCATATAGTTTCAAATGTAATTGGGGAATATAATAAAAAATTTTCAAAATTTAAATCGCTCTTAGCTGGTTTTCCAGCAGGTACTGTTTCTGGGGCTCCAAAAATTAGAGCTATGGAAATTATAGATGAATTAGAAACAACAAAAAGAAAAGTTTATGCTGGTGGAATTGGATATTTTTCTGCAAATGGGGAATTTGATACATGCATAGCTTTAAGAACTGCAGTTGCTAAAAATAAAAAATTTTATGTACAAGCAGGTGCGGGTATAGTTGCAGACAGTAAACCTAAAAATGAATACGAGGAAACAGTTAATAAAGCGAAAGCTTTAATTAATGCTTTAAGATAATGAAAGTATTGTTAATAGATAATTATGATAGTTTTACTTTTAATTTGTATCACTATATCTCCTCATTAAATGTTAAAGTTGATGTAGTTAGAAATGATAAAATTAATTCTAAAGAAATCATTAAAAAGAAATATGATAAAATTGTTATTTCACCAGGACCAGGCAACCCAAATCAATCTGGCAATTGTATTAAAATATTGAATTCATTATACAAAGAATTACCTTTTTTAGGAGTATGTTTAGGTCATCAGATAATTGGACAAGTTTTTGGATCAAAAATTGTTCAAGCAAGAAAGTTAATGCATGGCAAAACAAGCAAAATTAAATCCAAAAAAATCGGTATTTTAAAAAACCTCCCAAATATATTTGAAGCTACCAGATACCATAGTTTGGTAATTGATAAAAAAACCTTATCAAAAGATCTAGAGATTACAGCAGAGACAGAAGATGGGATTATAATGGGTGTACAACATAAAAAATTTAATATTCATGGTGTACAATTCCATCCTGAAAGTATTAAAACTAAGTTTGGAATGAAAATTCTTAAAAACTTTATTAACAATTAAATTTATGGATCAAATTTTAGAAAAACTTAAAAATAAACAAGATTTAACTTTTGAAGAAAGTAAAACTGCTTTTGAAATATTAATGACAGGAAAAGCCAGTGATAATGAAATTTTTGACTTTTTAACTTTGCTGTCTGAAAAAGGTGAAGTTTCAGATGAAATAGCTGGTGGAGTTTTTGTTCTGAGAGAAAAATCAAAACGAGTAAATGTAAGTGATTGTATTGATACTTGTGGTACTGGCGGTGATGGTATGAATACCCTCAATATTTCAACTGCTTCTGCCCTACTTTTAGCTAGTATGGGTACAAAAGTTGCTAAGCATGGCAATAAAGCTGTTTCCTCGAAATGTGGGTCCGGTGATGTTTTAGAAGCTCTTAAAATTAAAATTGATTTAGAACCTGAGGACATAGAAAAAGAAATTAATACCAACAATTTTGGTTTTATGTTTGCACCAAATTATCATAGTGCGATGAGATTTGTAGGACCCGTAAGAAAGAAAATTGGAAAAAGAACCATTTTTAATATGATTGGTCCATTAAGTAATCCAGCACTTGTTGAAAGGCAAGTTGTAGGAGTTTTTGATAAAAAGTTATTAAAAATTTTTGCAGAAGGACTTAAAAATTTAAATTTAAAATTTGCTTGGATAGTAAATAGCGAGGATGGATTAGATGAAATATCTCCATATGCAATCACTAATGTTATTCAATTAAAAGATGATCAAATATCTGAAATAAAAATAGATCCAAATGCTTTAGGGGTTAATGCAGATAATTTTAAAAATCTAGTGGGTGATGATGCAAAATTTAATGCTGATAAGATGATTGAAATATTTAAAGGTGAAGATAATGATTTTTCAAAAGCAGTTTGTTTAAATGCTGCAGCGGGGTTAATTGTTGGAGAAAAATTTTCGGACTTTTCTGAAGCATATAATTACACAAGAGAATTTATCCTTTCTGGTAAAAGCTTTTTACATCTAGAAAAAATTCAAAATGTCTGAAAATATACTTCAAAATATCATTCAAAAAAAAATTGAAAAAGTTGATAAATTAAAAAAATCCTTAGATCTTAAAACTTTGGATGAATTAATTAATAATAACAACAGCTATATTAATTTTAAAGAGAAAATAGAAAATAATATAAAAAATAATAAAACTTCAATTATTGCTGAAATTAAAAAAGCAAGTCCTTCAGCGGGTATAATAATTGATGATTATAATCCTGTAGATATTGCTCAGATTTATTTAAATAATAAAGCAACTTGTCTTTCGGTTTTAACTGAAGAAGATTATTTTTTAGGAAATTTAATTCACATAAGCAAAATAAAAGATAAAATAAATTTACCTGTATTGTGTAAGGATTTTTTTATCGATAAATTTCAAATACCTTTAGCAAAAAGTTATGGTGCAGATGCTATTTTAATTATTTTGGCTGGGGTTTCAGATGATCTTGCGTCTGAATTATATGATGAGGCTTTGAAATATAATATGTCTGTTATAGTTGAAGTTCATACAGTGGAAGAAGCAAAAAAAGCATTAAATTTTAAAGATGCATTAATTGGAATAAACAATAGAAATTTAAAAACACTTAAAACTGATATAAATACAACTTATGATATTTATGATGTTGTAAAAAGTCACAATGGTCCTTTAATATCTGAAAGTGGAATAAAGAATAAAGAGGAACTACTAGAACTAAACAACAAAACATCAATTAACACTTTTTTAATTGGTGAATCACTTTTAAAAAACTTAGATAAAAATTCTATCTTTTCAGTTTTATAGTCAAATAAAGCCCAATTTTACTAGTTTTTTTTAGTATTGTTAATTTAAAAGAACTTTTATAGAACATTGTTTGTACGATATTTGTTCTTATGCTAACAAAAAAACAAAAAAACCTACTTTTATTTATCAACAAGAAGTTGAGAAGTTCAGGTGTATCTCCTTCTTATGAGGAGAT
The DNA here is from genome assembly GCF_007833635.1 of Candidatus Pelagibacter sp. FZCC0015. Taxonomy (NCBI): domain Bacteria; kingdom Pseudomonadati; phylum Pseudomonadota; class Alphaproteobacteria; order Candidatus Pelagibacterales; family Candidatus Pelagibacteraceae; genus Candidatus Pelagibacter; species Candidatus Pelagibacter sp. FZCC0015. The sequence goes on along the minus strand of NZ_CP031125.1, from coordinate 1,119,600 downwards.
GAAACAATCTCTTAATTTAAAATCTAAATCAGGAATTCACAGATTAATTAGTGCTTTAGAGGAAAGAGGTTTTATTAAAAGATTAGCTCACAAAGCAAGAGCTTTGGAGGTAATTAAATTACCAGAAACAGCTTCTGCAAATGATATTTATAATAGCTTTTCACCAAGTGTAATTAAAGGTGGTTTAGATGAAGAACAAACTACTTCTGACGAAGTAGAAGTGCCAGTACTTGGAAAAATTGCTGCAGGAACACCTGTTGAAGCTATACAAAATGAAGTTTCTAGAATTCCTCTACCAAATAATTTAGAAAAAAATGGTGATTACTTTGGATTAAAAGTTCAAGGTGACTCTATGATAGATGCGGGCATTCATGAGGGTGATACTGTTATTATTAAAAGAACTGATACTGCTGATAACGGTAAAATTGTCGTTGCTTTAATAGATGAGCATGAGGCAATGTTAAAAAGAATTCGAAAAAAAGGTAAAGTTGTAGCCCTTGAAAGTGCTAATAGAAACTATGAAACTAAGATTTTTGGTCCTGATAGAGTAAAAGTTCAAGGAGTTTTAGTATCTTTATATAGAAACTTCTAAAAAAATAGTCTAAACAACATTGATGTCTAAAGTAGCAACACGTTTTGCGCCTTCCCCTACTGGAGCTCTTCATATTGGTGGGGTTAGAACTGCATTATTTAATTGGTTGTTCTCTAAAAATCAAAAAGGAACTTTTCACCTAAGAATAGAAGATACTGATAAAGAAAGATCCAAAGAGGAACACAAAATACAAATTATTAAATCATTAAAGTGGATAGGCATTGAGCATGATGGTGATGAATATATTCAGTCGCAAAAAATAGAAGATCACATTAAAATTGCTAATGAATTATTACAAAAAGGTAATGCATATAAATGTTACTGCTCTGCTGAAGAGATAGAGGAGCAAAAAAAAAGAGCTAGGCAAAAAAAGATGCCATATATTTATAATAGAAAATGGCGAGATGCCGATGAAAAAGAAGCTCCTAAAGACATTAAACCTGTAATTAGATTTAAAAGCAAAATAGAAGGAAATTCTAAACTTAAAGATCTAGTTCAAGGAGATGTTGAGATTGTAAATAATACAATAGAAGACTTTATAATTTTAAGAAATGATGGAACACCAACTTACAACTTATCTGCAACTGTTGACGATCATCAAATGGGAATGACTCACATAATCAGAGGAGATGATCATAAAATAAATACTTTTAAACAAATACAAATATATCAAGCAATGGGTTGGGATGTTCCTGAATTTGCTCACATTCCATTAATTCATACAATTGAAGGTAAAAAACTGTCAAAAAGAGATAATGCCTCGACTTTGGATGATTACTCGAAAATAGGTATAATGCCTGATGCATTAAGAAATTATTTACTTAGACTTGGATGGTCATATCAAGACAAAGAAATATTTACTCTGAATGAGAGCATTGAATACTTTAATTTAGAAGGTATTGGCAAATCACCATCAAAACTAGATATGAGTAGAATATTATCAATGAATGAGCACTATATAAAAACAATCAACGAAAACGATCTTTATCAAAACCTATTTGAGTATTGCAAAATTTATAAAAAAGAAATTAAAAAGGACAAGGAAACGAAAATTAAATCCTCATTATCTTTTTTGAAAAATAAGGCCAAAACCTTGGAAGACATATATAATAATTCAAAGTTTATTATCAATGATGAAGTTAACTTCAATGAGGATGATTTTAAATTGATTGATGATAAAGCAAAAAAAATAATTTCTGAATTTATTAAAAAATTATCATCTATATCAAATATAAATAAAGAGGATTTAGAGCCTGTAGTAAATAATTTGATTAAAACAAATAATACAAATTTTAAAGGTGTTGGTCAGCCTATACGGATTGCTTTGACAGGATCAAAATTTGGTCCTGGTTTATATGATATGGTTATAGCTCTTGGCAAAGAGGAGGTATTAAAGAGGCTAGGTAAGGTAATTTATTAAAACTAAACAAGCCTCTTCAGAAGAAGAAGTTTTAGATCTAATTCCTTCTAATGTTTTTGAACAATCAGATAATTGTTTTTTTATAAGGTCAGGGTTTTTTAAAAGATAAATTACAGATTTATAGATTTCATCAGCATTGCATTCATTTTGTAACAATTCAGGAATAACCTCACGATTATTGATAATATTAATTATATTTGCAAATTTAACATTAACTAACATTTTAAATATCATAAAATTTATAAAACTGAGTTTATAAATAATTATAGAAGGTATATTTGAGCTAGAAATTTGCAGTGAAACTGTGCCAGATTTAGATACAGCAAAAACTGAATTAGATAAAATTTTAGATTTAATACTTTCGTCTGAAACCACATCTACATTTTCAATATTAAATTTTTTAATTTCAGACAAAATTAAATTTTTATTTTCATCGGTTGCGTGAAAGTAGAAATAAAAATCATTGTGTCTTTTGTTCATTAGTTTTATAAAATCAATTAAAATATTTAATAATGCGTCTGTTTCTGATTTTCTACTTCCAGGGAAAATTGATATAATTTTTTTATCTTTAGGAATTATATTTTCAATAATTTTTTTATTATCTTGATTATTCTCAATTAACGGGTGTCCTACAAAAGTATTTTTAATATTTTCTTCATCAAAATATTTTTTTTCAAAGTCAAATAAAAGAAGAATATGATCAATATATTTTTTAATTTTTTTAACTCTATTTTTTCTCCATATCCAAACTTGAGGAGCTACATAGTGAATTATTTTAATGTTATTATTAATTTTTTTTACTCTTTCGGCTACTCGCATAGTAAAATCAGGGCTGTCAACGGAAAACAGTATATCAGGATTAAATTTAATAATTTCATTAACAGTTTGATTAATTTTATTTCTGATTTTAAATATATTGAGTAAAATACTGGTAAAACCTAGATAAGTTATTTCACTTAAATTAAAAATAGTACTGATTCCTAGTTTTTTTAAGTGATTTCCACCTACAGATAAATATTCAATATCGGGATTTTGAGATTTTAACTTTGCAATAACTGTTGAAGCTAATTTGTCTCCAGAAGGTTCACCAGTTAGTATAAATATTTTTTTCATATAATATTAATAAAAATCTTGTTTTTATTAGCAAATTTAATGCATTCAATTTTATCTAAAAAAATATTTTTTTTAGATTGTAAAACAACACCTCGTAATCCATATTTTTTAATATCAATAAAAGTCTCTAGTCCAATTGTTGGTAGATCCATTCTTAAATCTTGTTTCTTTTTTGGTAGTTTTATTAAAATTCCATCTGAATTTTTCTTTAATTTTGATAGCATTTTTTTTGTTCCCTCTCTTCCCTCTTTAGCTAAAATTTTACCTTCTTTAACAACTAGGGCCTGGACATGGTCTAAACTTTTTGTTTTATTAAAATAAGCTTTGGCTTTTTTTATAGAAATAAGGTCTTGTTTATTGGGTTTTAGTTTAGTGAAATTTCCTTTTTTTAATGAAAGCTCAGGATTAAAAAATATCGAGCTAATAACTCTAATTTCTTCATTTTTTAAGATTTTTATTATTGATTTGATTATAGCAGCATCGCCTATTTTAGCTGCTCTAATTACACTTGGCATATAATAAATTCCCTTTAAATCTAATCTTAAAGAAGAAAAATTAGGCTTAGAAATCTTTCCTGCAAACAAAACTTTTTTGCATTTTTTTTTTTTAATTAAGTTAATAATTGATCCAAATTTTCCAATACTAATTCTGAAAGAATTTTCATCTTTTTGAAATTTATTATTTTTTGAAAAGTCAATTATAAAATATTTTTTTTTTAATCTCTTTATTTTACTGAGAACTATATCTGAGAAATCAGTGTCACCTAAAAATAAGCCTATCATCTTATTTTGAAAACGGAGTACAAATTGGTCTTTTCTTATCCTTTTCTATAAAATTAATGACTTCTACAACTAATTCATTATTCTTAAATTCCTTGGATAAGTTACTTAAATTCTCTGTTAAATTTTCATTTTTAAAAATCTCTTTATAAGCTTCATTGAGTAATATTATGTCTTTATTTGGTATATTTTTTCTTCTCAAACCAATTAAATTTAATCCTTTTAAAACACTTCTGTTTCCATGTGCTATACCATAAGGAATAATATCTCTTACCACACCGCACATACCGCCAATCATTGCTGATTTACCTACTCGCGTAAATTGCTGAACAGCTGAATTACCACCTATAATAGCTCCATCATCTATAAATGCATGGCCTCCTAATGGCACATTGTTAGCTAGAATAACATTATTACCAACAAAACAATCATGAGCTATGTGTGCTGAAACCATGAATAAGCAATTATCTCCAACTTTTGTTAACCCTCCACCTCCTTTTGTACCTGGATTAATAGTAACATATTCTCTAATTTTATTATTATTACCAATCACTAATTTTGTTTCTTCACCTTGGAATTTTAAATCCTGTGGATCATTCCCTATTGAGGCAAATGGATAAATTTTATTATTTTTTCCAATTTTTGTATTACCTGTAATATTAACATGTGAATAAATTTCTGTTTTTTCATCTATTTCAACATTTGGACCTACAACTGAATAAGGGCCAATTTTTACATTTTTAGAAATTTTAGCATTCGCGTCAACTATAGCTGTTTTATGAATCATTTATTTTCCCTTAAAAATTCTCTAATATTTTTTGCTGGATACCCCATTACCTTAGTATTGTCAGGAACATCTCTAATTACACCTGAGCCTCCACCGATTTCAACATTATTACCAATTTTTAGATGCCCAGATATTCCTGCTTGACCACCAATTTTAACATTATCACCAATTATCGAGCTTCCAGCTATACCTACTTGTCCTGCAATAATTGAATTTTCACCAATTTTAACATTATGTGCAATATGTATCTGATTATCTAAATAAGTATTTCTACCAATGACTGTATTTGACATCGAACCCCTATCTATAGTGGCACCACATCCTATTTCACAATTTTCATTAATTAAAACTATACCTATATGAGGATATCGCACATTTTTTTCTTTAGATGGAAAAAAACCAAAACCATGTTTACCGATTACACAATTGTCTAAAATTTTTACATTATTTTTTAATATAGCATTCCTAATAATATTATTAGATCCAATAGAACAATCATCTCCAATGATTACATTTTTTTCTATTATTGTGTTATGTCCAATCTTACAATTATTGCCAATTGAAACATTTTTTCCAATTAAAATATTCGTACCAAATTTAACCTTATCCTTAAATTCAGTTTTATCTGAATATATAGCTTTATCATCAAAATCATCGTTTACCGCATCAGGGTAAAAAATAGATGTAATTTTTGATATTGAAACCAAAACATTATCAACAACTATAGCCTTACAAGTTAGTGGTAATTCATTTTTAAGTGCTTGAGTAGTTAAACAAAATGAGGCTTTAGTATTTTTTGCGATATCTTTGTACTTTTTAGAGTGAAAAAAGGTTAAATCATACTGTGTTGAACTTAACAAATCCTTAATATCTTGTATTTCACAATCTTCATTTAAAATATTAGTATTAAGTTTTAAATGTTTAATTATTTGAGAAATTTTTAACGGTCCATAATTTTTAAAGAATGGGTTTAGCATAATTGCTTTTATCAAAGCAATTTTAAATAAGTTATCAATAATTATTGCTATTTATTTCTTGTCAACAATAGTTGCTGACCATATAGCATCAGCCATTTTTTTTTCGTCAACAAAAGCCTCACCTTTGTATTTCCAAACTCTACCATGAGACCTTATAGCTTCTATTTTAAGCACAAGTTTACAGTCTGGTATAACTGGATTTCTAAATCTAGCTTTTTCAACACCCATTAAAAAAACTAATTTATCTTCATATGTTGATCTATCCAATCCATGAGCTGTAAGTGCTGCAGCGGCTTGACCAAATGACTCAACTATTAATACACCAGGCATAACTGGATTGTCAGGAAAATGTCCTTGAACAAAAAAACTATCTTTTTTTACATTCACAATAGCTGTTGCTGAAGATAATTTTTGAATATCATAAAGCTCATCAATTAAAAGCATAGGCTCACGATGAGGCAACAAATCACGTATCTGGTTTTTATTTAATTTTGTTATCATTAGTTTATTTTATTTAATTCATTAATTATAATTTTAGTTAAATCAGAATTAACATCTCCTATATAGATATTTTTTCTATCAAAAAGAATTTCTATTGAATTTTCTTTCATATAATCTTGAACGATTGGATTTATTTTATTCATAAGTTTATCTAATTCTGAATTTTTAAATTTAGTAAATTGTGATACTAACAAATTTTTTTCTTCATTATATTTATTAATTTTATTTTTAAGTAATCCAATTTCTTTATTTAATTCATCAGTTGATAGTATATTTTTTTTTTTATTTAATTCTAATTCTAAATTTTTTAATTCTTCTTGTTTTTTATTAAGATTATCTAAATTTTTCTTATTTAATTCATCTATTTCTTTAAGAACCTCTCTTCCTAAATTAGAATTTTTTACTATATAATCTAAATCAATGAATGCAACTTTTTCTCCACTATTTGAATATGAAGTTAGATAAAAAAAAAATAAAATTAAATGAAAAAAAAAAAATTTTTTTTTCATTAAAAAGTTGTTCCTATATTAAATCTAAATGTTTCCTCAATATCACTACTATCTTTTGTTATTGCTTCACTAAAAGTAAAACTCATAGGTCCAATAACAGTAAACCAATCAATACCAAAACCTATTGAGCTTCTTAATTTATCACCATTGCCGAGCGTTGAATCATAATCTACCCCCCAAACATTAGCTGCATCAAAAAAAATTGCTGCATCTAAATTTTGAATATTTGGAAAAATAAATGGTACATTAGAACTTAAATTTAGTGCAGTTACATAATTTCCACCAATAAAATCATCACCATCTTTTGGTCCAATTTTTCCTTTTTCAAATCCTCTCAATCTAGAATACGGAACTATAAGTCTTTCAGTTAACTTTACATCATCACCAGTTATTGAATTTGCACTTTTTAACAGAATAGATAAACTTGATATATTATTTTCATAAAGTTCTGTGTAAAATTTATAGTCATAAGTATTAGTCAAAGTATTATTGTCACTTATAACTGGAATATCTAAGCTATAGAACGATCTAAATCCATCGCTAGGTTTAAATTTTTGATTTCTCTTATCATAATCAAAATTTATTTTGATAAACGTATCCCAATAATTTCCAGCTTGACTTTTTTGCCTAGCAGAAGCGGTGGAATCTGTTTCAATTTTTTCAAAAAAGGATCTCGTAGATAAACCTAACCTAAAATCTTCTAAGTATTCAAATCCAGTTCCTAACTCAAAACCGGTTTTATTGGTCTTGTAACCATAATTTTTCATTTGATCTATTTCTAATGCTTGAATATTTGCAAAGACAGATTTATTAGAGTTGTTAAAATTTGGATTTGTAACTGCAAATTTTCCTTTAAATGTTTCCTCAGTAAGTGTACCATTAGCTTCAACTCTTAGTCCTTTGCCTAAATAATTATTTTCTTTTACACCTGCAGTGATAGTAGCGCCGTCAGTACCCGCTCCTGCACCAGCAAATATTTCACCAGTAGGTTTTTCTTCTATAAATATATTTATAACTTTAGAGTCTTTAGTTTTACCTTCCGCTACTTCTGTTTTAACAGTTCTAAAAAAATTTAAGCTTTTTATATTATTTTCAGATTTTTTTCTCAATATTTCGTTATAAGGATCTCCCTCATCCAAATTTAATCTATTTCTAATTACGCTTTCTCTTGTAACATTGTTTCCAAATATATTTATCTTTTCTACGAAATACTTTTCGGTCTCTTTAATTACAAAATTTAAATCAAGCTTATTGTCAATTAAATCTTCTTCTACTTCAGCATTTATTGATTTAAATTCCTCATTTAAAGTAATTAGATCAATTTTATCTAGTATTTTTTCAACTAAATTTATTGAATAAGGTTCGCCTTTTATATTTAAAAAAAGTTTTTCCAAATTTGCATATCCACTTCTTTGAAAATCTGCAGGTAAAGAAATCATTAGATTGTTAAAAAAAATTTTCTCACCAGCGTTAATATTAAAAGTTAGTTCGAATTCATCATCCTTAACTAATTTAGCAAAAGAGGAATTTATTTCCACATTGTAAAATCCTTTATTTAAAAAAAAATTTTTTAATAATCTTTTATCTAGTGATATAGTTTCTTGATTTAGATATTTTCTGCCAGAAATAAATTTCCATGGTTTATATTCTTCACTAATAATTACACTTTTTAATTTATTTTCTTTAAAAATTTTGTTGCCTAAAAAATTAATTTTTTTAATTTTTCCTTTATTACCTAATTCAATTTCATATATTAAATTAACCATATTATTATCTAAAGTTTCTGAAAACATTTGAACTTCAGCAAAATAATACCCTTTACTTCTTAATAATGAGATAATTGATTGCTTTTCTTGATTTATTAAATAATTATTTAATGATGATCTAGGTTTAAGTATTAAGTTTTTTTTAACTAATTCTAAATTTTTTTTAGCTTTTATACCTTTTATTTCTACATTTTGAATTATAGGATATTCAACAACATTAATATTTAAATTTTTATCCTCTATCTCAACTGTAACATTTTCAAAAAAGTTTGATTTATAAATATTCTTAAGTACAGAATTTAAATCAATTTCTAATAAATCGTCTCCTATATTTACCTCAGAAAACATTATTATGGTGTCGTCAGATACCCTTTCATTGCCATTAATGATTATATTCTCAATATTTTTTGCATATGAAACGTTGCTAATGCCAATAAAAAAAATTAAAATAAAAATTTTATAGATTGTATTCATATATACAGACATGGATTTATATACTTAAACTTTTTAATTTTAAACGTACATAATTACTTAATTCAATTATATCTTGAATTTTTTTAGGTTTTATACTTTTATATTTTTGAAATTCTTTAATTTTAAGAAATTTTAGAAGCAATATAGGGATTTGATAAAATTTAATTTTTTTATTTAAAAATAAGTTAACAAAAAAATCATTTGACACAACAAGAATAGTTTCAAATAAAGATGAATTTAATGGTAATAGATTTAAAATTTCAATCATGGGAAATTTTTTTTTATTTATAGTTTCTAGCTCCAAATTATTTAATTTTTTTATATCAATTATTTGAGAATTAATTTTTTGATTCATTTTATGATATAATGTATTAAAAATAGGTATTCTCATTGATGTTTCATGAGCAAGAATTTTGATAATTCCATTTTTAAATTTTATCATTGCATGAACGTAAGATATTGGGTGGACTAAAATAGAAATTCTCTTATATGGTATATTAAAAATATTTTTTGTTTCAATGACTTCAAAAACTTTATTCATCATGGTAGCAGAATCAATAGAAATTTTTTTTCCCATTTTCCAATTTGGATGTTTAAGAGCCTGATGAATTTTAACTTTTTTAATTTCATTATATTTTGTTTTTAGAAATGGCCCGCCAGAGGCAGTTATATAAATTTTTTCTACTTCTGTAAAATATTTTAAGTTTAAAATTTCCCATATAGAATAATGCTCAGAGTCTACTGGTAAAAATGTTGTTTTATTTTTGATAAGTTCATTTTTGATTAAGTTCCATCCACATATAATTGCCTCTTTATTAGCTACAGCAATACTTTTTGTAAACTTAATAATTTTAATTGTTGGAAGTAAACCATCCAAACCTACAATTGATGACATGGTATAATCAATCTTTTTATTTAAAATTTTATCAAGATTATTAAAATTTTTATAAATATTAATATTTTTATTTTTATTTAATTTTTTTAATTTTAAATAACAATTAAAATCAGTTATGATTATATTTTTTACTTTAAAATTTTTTGCTTGAGATAAAAGTAATTTATAATTTTTATTTGCTGTAAGCAGTTTAATTTCAAAATTTTTTTTATCTTTTTGAATTATTTTTAATAAAGTTCTACCTATAGATCCAGTTGAACCAAGTATTGCAATTTTTTTTTTCATTATATTAAATATGAAAGTAACAAATATGAAATTGGTATTGCAAAAATAATTCCATCAAGTCTATCCAATAAACCGCCGTGTCCTGGTAATAAATTTCCAGTGTCTTTAACTTTTTCTAATCTTTTAAAATAAGAAATAATCAAATCACCAACTTGACTTGTAAAAGAAATAATTATAACGAATAAAAAATAAATTTTACTTAGATTCATGTCTGTCCACATAGATAAATTCAAATATGTGCTAGTTCCTATAGCTGTATATTTTGAATAAACTAAAGCTGCAACTAAAGATAAAACAAATCCACCGATAGCACCGGCATAGGTTTTTTTTGGACTTATTTTAATTAATTTAGGGCCTTTAAAAATTTTACCAAAAATATAGCCTCCAAGATCTGTAAAAATACAAATAATTAATACTAATAAAAATAATCCAACTGAAAAGTTTTCTCTTAAGAAATATGCTAAGAGAAATGAAAAAAAAAGATAACATATTCCGGCAATTTTAATAAAATCTACTTTATTCATTTTAACCCATTCATAAGAAGTAGCCAGAAAAGAAAGGATTAGAAATAATACAAAAGATAATTTTTCTTGAAAAATAAAAAAAATTGATATCGGAATTAAGATTAACGAACTTAATATTCTTTTTTGTAATTCTTTAGATATCATATTTTACCAAAATTTCGTTTTATACTCTTATATTCCTTAATTATTCTATTATAGTCTTTTTCATTAAAAGCTGGCCATAATTTTTTTTCAAAAAAAATTTCTGCATAAGCTAGTTGCCACAATAAAAAATTACTTAATCTTTTCGTATTGCCTGTTCTAATTAATAAATCTGGATCAGGTATATTTTTTGTTTGTAAATTTTTAGCCACATTTTTTTCACTTATAATGTTTTTTCTCAACTTAATTTTTTTAAATGCACTTATCAGTTCAGATTTAGATCCATAATTTAATGCAAGATTAATTTGTAATTTATTGTTTTTTGATGTTTTTTTTTCTGATTTATTAAGTAGTTTGTTTAGTTTAGGAGAGAACTTTTTGGACCCCAATATTTTTAATTTAATATTTTGTTTATGAAGTTCGTTAATTTTGTTTGATAAAAAATTTTCTAATAAATTAAATAGATAATTGATTTCTTTTTTAGGTCTTTTCCAATTTTCAGTTGAAAAAGCAAATAGAGTTAAAAATTTAATTTTATTTTTAATTGTTTCTTTAATTATTTTTTCAACAGTATTTAATCCAGCTTTATGTCCTGCATTTCTTGAATTTTTATATTTTATACCCCATCTTCCATTACCATCCATGATAATGGCTACATGATTTAAAGGGTTCATATTGTCATTATTTCTTTTTCTTTTGAAGAAACTTTTTCATCAACTGATTTGATATGGTCATCTGTAATTGTTTGGACTTTTTTTTCATGAGATTTTTCCTCATCCTCACCTATATCTTTAGATTTGAGAAGTTTTTTTAAATCTTCATTGGCTTCTCTTCGGATATTTCTTATTGAAACTTTACACTTTTCTCCAATTGATTTTATTAATTTTTTAAGCTCTGTTCTTCTTTCTTCATTTAGTTCAGGAACAGGCAATCTTATTAACTGTCCATCAATTTGAGGATTTAATCCTAAATCAGATTTTTTTATAGCAGCGTCAACAAGTTGAACATTATTAATATCCCAGATTTGAATATTTATCATTCTTGGCTCTGGTATTGTTATGCTTCCTATTTGATTGATTGGCATCTGCTGACCATAAACATCAACTTTAACTAGATCTAACATTGATGCATTGGCTCTACCTGTTCTTAAAGAAGATAGTTCTTTTGAGAAAACCTCAATGGTTTTATCCATTTTAAGGCTGTATGATTTCTCATCAAACATTTATTCTCCAATCTTTATTCTGTAAAACTCTTTAATTTTTAAGTCAGGTATAGAAAGTTCTTTTAATACATCTTGTACCTTTTTCTTTGGTTCCATTACCCAAGCTTGTGTTAAAAGTGCATTTTCCTCTTTAAATTTGTTCATTTTACCTAAGCTTATTTTTTTTGCAATATCATCTGGTTTTCCAGAATTTTTTAGCTCTTCTTTAACTAATTCTTGTTCTTTATCAATAATTGATTGATCTATTGAGTTAGACTCTAATGCTAATGGATTTGATGCAGCAATATGCATTGATAATTGTTTACTAAAATTTTTAACAACCTCTGAAGTATCTTTTGTGTCTAATGAAACCATAACTGCTAATTTTGCTACATTGTCTTTTACAACTGTATGAAGATAATGATTATTTATTCCATCAGAATTTTGAATTGTTTTTGATTTACCGATTGTAATTTTTTCACCAATTTTTGCAATTAAGGCAACTAAATTATCATCAACTGTTTGACCATTTTTCATTTTTGCAATTTTTAGTTCTTCAATATTTGAATTATTTATATGATTCAAATCGCTTAATTCTTTAACAAAAGATATAAAATCATCATTTTTTGCAACAAAATCTGTTTCACAATTTACTTCTATTACTGAGGTTTTTGTATCATCTCCACTAATTACAACAACTCCTTCCTTAGCATCTCTAGACATTTTTTTTGAGGCTTTTGAAATACCCTTAACTCTTAAAATTTCAATTGCTTTATCTAAGTCACCGTTTGACTCTTTAATAGCTAAGTTACAATCTTTAAAACCTGCTCCAGTTGCTTCCCTAAGTTTTTTTACTTTTTCTAAGTCACTCATTAATTAAGTTTCTCCTTATCTTCTTTAGAAAATTTTTTCTCTAGTTTCTCTCTATCTAATTCCTGTATAGTTTTTGTTTTATCCTGATTTTTTGTATCTTTAGTATTATCCTTTTTTGACTCAACAGTTGGTGCAGAACTTTTAGCACTAATAATTGTCTCTTTTATTAAATTACAATAAAGATCGATAGCTCTTCTTGCATCATCATTTCCTGGAATTGGATATTCAATATTATCTGGATTTGAGTTACTATCTAAAATAGCTATAATTGGAATTCCTAATTTAGCTGACTCAGCAATAGCTAGAGACTCATAATTTGTGTCTATTATGAATACTAAATCAGGAACTTTTTTCATTTCTGCTATTCCACCTAAAGATCTTTGAAGCTTATCTTTTTTAACACTCATTTTTAAAAGCTCTTTTTTGGTAAAACCTCTATTTTCTGCTGTTAAATCATTTTCCAATTTCTTTAATTTTTTAATTGAATTTGAAATTGTTCCCCAATTAGTTAGCATGCCTCCTAGCCATCTATAATTAACAAAATACTGATCAGTTTCTTTTGCTACTTCAGCAATAGCCTCGGATGCTTGTTTTTTTGTTGATACAAATAAAATTTTTCCATTATTTGCGATAGTTTCATAAACTTTTTCTAAAGCTACTTTGGTTAACTCAAGTGTTTGGGTCAAATCTATAATGTGAATTGAGTCTCTTTTTCCAAAGATGTATTTTTTCATCTTTGGGTTCCATCTCAAAGTTTTATGTCCAAGATGAACACCTGCTTCTAATAATTGTTGTATTGTTACGTTAGGTATTTTCATATTTATTCCCGGTTAAGCCACCACAGTAATTTCCAATTAAGGACCGGAGGTATAAAACCAACAACTGTGTGCGTGTTAATTTAATTTATGGATTATTTACAAATATTTACCTTATTTAACAAGTGATTATTTAGTTAATTATTGCCTGAATTTCTTCATTTCTTAGGAGATTTAGAGCTTTTCTGTCTAATTTACGTGTATTTTTTAATCTAAATTTAAGAACATTATCTTTAGTAATTAAATCAATATTTACAACAGTTTTGCCTTTATCACTTAAAACTGTAGATATTTTTTCAATCTGTTTTTTAGAATTTAGCTTAAATGAAACCTCGTTAATAGGACTATTAAATAAATCTTTAAGTGAAGCTATTTTTTGGACATTAATTCTAGTCAACCTATTTTCATCATTAGAAATGTTTTTAAATAATGTCAAAATAAGAGAGGTGCCTTCTTTTAAAATTTCTCTATTTAACTCTAAAACATCTGAGAAAATAAATAGTTCGAATATGCTAGATAAGTCAGTTAATTTTAAAACTGCATAAGAATTTCCTTTAGCAGTTTTTCTTTCTTGAACCTTTAACAATGTTGCAGCTATGTTAGAGTCTTTTAAATCTTCTTTTGAAATAAAACTTGAATAATCTGTTATTTTATAATCATTAAAAATTTCTGTAAATTGATTTAATGGATGGTCTGAAATAAAGAAACCTACTGCCTCAAATTCTTTTGATAATCTTTCCTCAAATTTCCAATCATCAGTTTTAATTAAAATATCATCCTGAGAACTTTCGTCCTCTGAGAATAAATCAATTTGATTAACAGATTTATTATCAAATATATTTTTATTTTTAGCTATCATAGCTGGAATTGAGTCATACAACGCATGTCTATTTGTGCTAAATTTATCAAAAGCACCTGCTTTAACTAAACCTTCTAATTGAAGTTTATTTATATCCTTTGGATTTACTCTATTTAAAAAATCATGAATTGACACAAATTTTCCATTTAAAATTCTTTCTTTGACTATATTTGATATTGCCTCATAACCCACAGCTTTAATGCCTCCTAAAGCATAATAAAATTTATTACCAATTGTTCTAAAATCAGCAAAACATTCGTTTATATCTGGACGGATAACTTCAACATTTAGTCTTTTTAACTCTTCATAAAACTCACTTAATTTATTTTGATTAGATATATCCATGGTCATTGATGCTGCAATGAACTCTTTTGGATAATATGTTTTTAAAAATGCAGTTTGGTAAGAAATAATTGCATAAGCTGCAGCATGACTTTTATTAAAGCCATATTCAGCAAATGGTTCTATTTTTAAAAAAATTCCTGCAGCAACATCTTTTGCTATTCCATTTTTAACAGCTCCAGCAATAAATCCTTGTTTCTGTTTTTCAAGTTCTGCTCTTTTCTTTTTACCCATTGCTCTCCTCAAAAGATCAGCTTGTCCTGCTGTAAATCCTGATAATTTTTGTGCAATTTGCATTACTTGTTCTTGATAAATAATTACTCCATAAGTCGGTTTTAAAATATCTTCTAGAAGTGGGTGCAAGTAATCAGGTTTTTGGTTTCCATGTTTGCAATCATTATAAGTTGGAATATTGCTCATTGGTCCAGGTCTATAGAGTGCAACTAATGCAATAATATCTTCAATATGATTTGGCTTCATTTGTGTTAGAGCTTCTCTCATACCAGCACTTTCTATTTGGAATAAACCAACTGTTTTACCTGTAGACATTAGATTAAAAACTTTTTGATCATCGTAACTAATTTTTTCTATATCAAAATCTTTAATTTTTTTTCTTACAAGTTTTTGTGTGTTATTAATTACTGTGAGCGTTTTTAAGCCTAAAAAATCAAATTTTACTAAACCAGCATTTTCAGCTGAATACATATCAAATTGTGTGGATGGTAATAATAAATCTGCAGAAACATCTTTATACAATGGTACGACTTCAGTGAGTTTTTTATCTGCTATTACTACTCCAGCGGCATGTGTGGCAACATTTCTATTTAGACCTTCTAATTTTAGAGAGAGATCAGTAAGTTTTTTTACCCTTGGATCATCATTTATGATTTTTTGTAATCGTGGTTCTCCTGCAATGCACTGAGTTAAATTTTGTGGTCTAGATGGATCAAAAGGTATCATCTTAGATATGCTGTCAACAAATCCATATGCTAATCCCAAAACTCTTCCAACGTCTCTTATTACCATTCGTGCTTTTAATTTACCAAATGTTATAATGTGAGCTACACAGTCTTTATATTTTGTAGTTAGATACTCAAAAACTTGATCTCTTTTATCCTCGCAAAAATCTATATCAAAGTCTGGCATTGAAATTCTATCTGGATTTAAAAATCTTTCAAAAATAAGATTAAATTTTATTGGATCGACGTCTGTAATTGATAAACACCAAGCTACTAAGGAGCCAGCACCTGAGCCTCTTCCAGGACCTACAGGGATATCATTATTTTTAGCCCATTTAATATAGTCAGCAACTATGAGAAAATAACTAGAATATTTCATTTCTGTAATAATAGAAAGTTCGTGATTAAGTCTGTTCTTATATTCTCTATAAGAATTGTTATTTTCTAAATCCTCATCAATTAAATTAAAGATCTTATTGAATTTGACTTTTAATCCATCTATGGAATCTTTTTTTAAAATTTCATCTGCATTTCCATCTTTATCACTACTAATATTAGGCAATATTGGTTCAGAAAATAACGGTCTATAACTACATCTTAGTGGAAAATTATAATTATTTTCTAAAGCTTCAGGTAAATCAGCAAATAATTCGGACATCTCTGAGTTAGTTTTTAAATAATGTTGGTCAGTAAATCTTAATCTGTTTTTTTCATTTACATATGTCTTGTTACCAATACAAATTAAAGCATCATGAGCTTCATGCATTTCTTTATCTATATAAAAAACTTCATTAGTTGCAATAATAGGTATTTTCAAATCTAAGGATTTTTTTAAATTAAATTTTTCAAATCCAATTTCATTTTGATCATTATGTCTTTGAATCTCTAAGTAAAATCTGTCATCAAAAGCATTTTTAATTTTATTATAAAGCTCATCAATTTCACTAAACTTTCCTTTATCAAATAATTTACCAAATAAACCAAAAACAGTTCCTGAAAATACAGCTACACCTTTGGAATTGCTTAATAATAATTCAAAATCTACATGTGGATCTGACAATTCATCGTTTTCCAAATACGATAAAGATGAAAGTTCTATTATATTTTTATATCCAGCTTCATTTAAAGCAAACAAAGGGAGTAAACCTGTTGTTTCTCCGATTTTAAAATTAATTTGAGTTCCGATAACTGGTTGAGTACCAGATTTTGAGATCTTTTCAGCAAATTCTAGTGCACCACATAAATTTGAGGTATCACATAAACCTAACGATTTAATTTTATTTTTCTTAGAATATTCTTGCAAATCATCAATTCTAGCAGCTCCTTCGCAAATTGAATATTGGGTATGAATTTTTAAATGATTAAAATTTTGTGAGACAGATTCAGACATTAGACGATTTTATACTACCATCTCTCATCTCCAATAGATAATCTGCTTTTTTTGCAAAAAATCTATTATGAGTTGCAAATATAATTATCCTGTCTGATCTTTTTTGATTGTTTAAAAGTTTAAAAATAACTTTAGCCGTATTCATGTCTAAACTACCAGTTGGTTCATCAGCTAAAATAATTTGAGGATCATTAATAATTGCTCTTGCTATTGCAACTCTTTGAGCTTCACCTCCAGAAAGTTGCGAGGGAAAATGATTTAATCTGTTTGAAAGTCCAATTTTTTTTAATAATTTTTCTGCCTTAGATAATGCTAATTTTTTATCATTATTAAGAGATAAAGATGCAAAATAAACATTTTCCAATGCTGTAAAATCAGAAAGAAGATTATTTTCTTGGTAAACAATACCTATTCTTTTAGATCTAAACAAATCATTTTTTTCATTTTGACTAAAATTTATCTCATGATTATCAAACTTAATGGTACCAGATGTTGGTTTATCAATTAATGAAATTAGATTAAGTAAAGTTGATTTTCCAGATCCAGAGGGTCCCATTATTGAGTAAGTTTTACCTAACCTAAATTTTCTAGATAGACCTCTTAATACATTAATTTTTTTCTCAGTAGTAAAACTTTTTTGTAAATTAATTAATTCTAAAAAATTATTCATACTTCAGTGATTTAATAGGATCCATATTTGCAGCTTTAAGCGCTGGAAATATAGAAACTACTATTGTTATTAATATTGAACAGGTTGTTATAATTGCTATAGATTTAATATTTATTTCTGAGGGCATCTTGCTTAAAAAATATATTTCTTCTGGAAATAAACTAATATTAAAAGTAGAGCTTAAAAATTGTCTAATGTTTTCTACATAAATTGAGAATGTTACACCTAACAGTGTTCCAAAGATTGTTGCTGATGTTCCTATTGATACCCCAACAAGAAAAAATATTTTTACAATTGATTTATTTAAAACTCCAATAGATTTTAAAATTGCAATATCTCGAGTTTTATTTTTAACTAAAATTGTTAATCCTGAAATTATATTAAAGGCAGCAACAATAATAATTAAAGATAAAATAATAAACATTACATTTCTCTCGACTTTAAGTGCTGAAAATAATGAACTATTCATATCAGCCCATGTATATACAAATGCTTCAGGGTATAATTTTATCAAATTTTCTTTATGATATTCAATATTTTTTGGATCTTTAAAATAATACTCGGTAAATCTATCATTTTTGTTTTTGTCAAAAAAATCTTCTAAAGTATTTAAATTTATATAAGCAATATTTTCATCATATTCTGATAATCCACTTTCAAATATTGAATTTATAAGAAATAAATTTTGCTTTGGTAAAGACCCAACTAATGTTTGAACACCTGATGGTGAGGTAATTGAAACCTCATCTCCAATATCAAGTCCTAAAATATTACTTAAATCTCGACCAATAGAAATTGTATTTTCATTTAAATTTTTAGAACCAAAAAAACTATCATTATTCGAAATTTCTAGATCTTTAAAATCATTTTCCAAATACCCTTTTAATAAAACTCCCTTTGTAACATTTTTATGAAAAATAACTGCTTCTCCGTCATTTGATAATATGCCTTTAGCAAAATCTTTGTCTGACATGAAAACAAGTGGTTTATCGTAAGGTTTGACGACTGCATGTGCATTAAAGCCAACTATCTTGTCAATTAAATCAGTTCTAAATCCATTCATGACAGACATTACAATTATAAGAACCGCAACTCCAAGACTTATTCCAATAAAAGAAAAAATAGATATAACATTCAAAAAGCCATCTTTTTTTCTGGCTTTTAAAAATCTAAAAGTAATTTCTTTTTCTAAAGTAGAAATCAAATTGAATTTTTTTGTTTAGTTATAATTTCAATAATTTTACTTAATGGTAAATTTTGAGTTTCACCACCGGTTTCCTTGAACTCTAATAAATCACCTTCACTTTTCTTACCAATAATAATTTGATATGGGGCACCAATTAAATTCATTTTTTTAATTTTTGATGAGAAATTCTCATCTGTATCATCAATGATTGCATCAATATTATTTTTAATTAATTCTAAATTGATATTATTTGCTTTATCTAAAGCTGAGGTGTCATTTTTATTTATCATAGGTATTAAAGCAATATCATAAGGAGCAACAGACAATGGCCATTTCATGATTTCATTTTTGTCATCATATTTTGCTTCAATTATAGCTCCTACTAGCCTTGATACACCAATTCCATAAGAGCCCATTTTAACAAAATCCTTTTTTCCTCCTGGCAAATCAACTGATGCTCCCATTGGTTTTGAATACTTATCACCAAAATAAAATATATGACCTACCTCGATACCTTTTGTAACCAATTGATTTTCCTTGGAAACAATTTTTTCAAACTCTTCTTTATTAAACTTTTCATCAGTTACAGCATAAAACTGTTCATATTTTTTTCTCATACTTTCCAATGATGCCTTTTCTAGTTGAGTATCATCACTATCAAGATCGAATATTCTTTTATCTGTGAAAATTTTACTTTCACCTGTATCTGCAAGAATAATAAATTCATGAGATAAATTTCCACCGATAGGTCCTGTGTCAGCAGCCATTGGTATTGCTGTCAAAGATAATCTTTTAAAAGTTCTCAAATATGAAAGAAAGAATTTATTATAAGAATAAAAAGCTTCTTCATCTGATACATCAAATGAGTAGGCGTCTTTCATATAAAACTCTCTACCACGCATAATTCCAAATCTAGGTCTAATTTCATCTCTGAACTTCCATTGAATATGATACATAAGTTGTGGGAGTGATTTATAAGATTTTATTGAAGATCTAAAAATTTCAGTAACTTGCTCCTCATTAGTAGGTCCATATAACATTTCTCTATTTTGACGATCGGTTATTCTTAACATCTCTTCACCATAATCGTCATAACGACCACTTTCTTTCCAAATTTCGCTGGATTGAATAGTTGGCATTAATATTTCTTGAGCTCCAATTTTGTTTTGTTCTTGTCTGACAATGTCTTCTATTTTTTTCATTACCTTAAAACCTAAAGGTAACCATGAATAAATTCCTGCAGAGGCTTGCTTAATCATGCCCACTCTCAACATCAATTGATGAGATTTAATTTTTGCTTCTGAAGGATTATTTTTTAATATTGGTATAAATGAATTTGATAAAAGCATCTTAATTAATCATATTTCTTAAATTTAAATATTCAAATTTAATTAATAAGTAAATTATTATGAAAATGACAGTAGTAATTCCAGTGCAATAAAGGAATTTTTTCAACATTTTTGGATTTTCAGGTGAGCCTGGATCCTCACCATCAATTTTTACAGTCTTTGTTCGATTCACATCAATTGGTAAAATACCAAAAAAAACTATCCACCATATAATTATATAGATAATAGCTAAGCCCGTTGCACTCATTAAATTCTAACTAAATTTATATTGGTAAAAGGTTTTTTTCCTGTTCTCTCCTTAGAAAATTTTCTACAGGCTATTTTTAATGCATCAATAAGATTATGCTCTTGCTGTTTACTTCCAATTTTAAAAGTTCTAGAAGTTTTCTCTATTTCCTCTTCTAATCCATAAACAAAATCGTCTCGATCATCTACAGGTAAACCACGAAATGAAAGTATAGGGTTATTATGAATATTTCCTTTAGGTGTAATCATTATTGTTACCTCAAGATATCCATTAGCACTTAAATTTTTCCGATCTTTTATTGATTGTGAGTCTGGATCAACGCTTACAGTACCATCCAAATAAAGTCTGCCACTCGGGGCCTTGTCATATACTTCAGGTTTTTCACCTGGATATAACTTAACAATATCACCATTTTCGACTTGAACTGGATGTGGCACTTGCATTTCTTTTGCAAAATTAATGTGTTCTATCATGTGCCTATGTTCGCCGTGTACAGGTATTACACATCTAGGTTTTACCCATTGATACATCTCCTTAAGATCTTCTCTATTTGGATGCCCAGAAACATGAACAAATTCGGTTTCTTCAGATATTACTTCTATTCCATCCTTAACAAGTTGATTATGAAGTTTATAAAGTTTTTTTTCATTACCAGGTATGATTTTTGAAGAAAAAATGACAGCATCGCCTTTTTCAATAAAAACATCTGGATGAACATAGCTAGAAATTCTCATCATTGCACCCATTGGTTCTCCCTGGCTTCCAGTACATAAATACACGATTTTTTCTCTTGAAAAATTTTTTGTTTCTCTTGGATCAATTGGCTCAATTGTATTTTTTAAATATCCACATTGGCGTGCAGCTTTATAAATACGATGCATTGATCTTCCAACTAAAGAGATTTGTCTTCCTGTTTGTTCTGCACAATAAAAAGCTGTCTCCATTCTGGCTACGTTAGAAGCAAATGATGTTATGATAATTCTTTTTTTTAATCGAGACATAACTTTTAACATATTTTTTCTTACATCTAACTCTGAACCTGATCTACCAGCGCTAAAAACATTTGTTGAGTCACAAATCATTGCTAGCACACCTTCTTCACCAATTTCCTTTAATCTTTTTTCGTTTATATTGTCTCCAATCAAAGGGTTTGGATCTACCTTCCAATCTCCGGTATGCAAAATAACTCCTGCAGGAGTTTTTATTCTAAGTCCGTTTGGTTCTAATATAGAATGTGTTAAAGTAATGTATTCAATTTCAAATGGATCCAGAGAAATCTTTCCATTTAACTCAACAATCTGCAAATCATTAGTTATATCGATTTGTTTTTCTCTAAATTTTTCTCGAATTAATACAGCTGTAAAAGGAGTTGCAAAAATTTTACATTGTAATTTTGGCCATAGATGAGCAATTGCACCAATGTGATCCTCGTGTGCATGTGTTAAAACTATTCCTAATAAATTATCTTTTCTTTCTACTATAAACCCAGGATCTGGATAAATTAAATCAACACCTGGAATAGTATCATCTGCAAATGTTACCCCTATGTCGACCATAATCCATTTATGATCACTAGGCTTTCCATAGCCGAACAAATTCATGTTCATGCCTATTTCACCTGATCCGCCTAAGGGACAAAATAATAATTCATCTTTCATGTTATTAAATTAATTTTAAAATCTTTATTAAGCCTTTAATTGTAATATCTTGGTTGTGACTTACTTTCGTATTTATTGAGTTTTTAAATAAATTTGAAAATCCACCAGTAATAATTACTTCAAAAGATTTTCTAGTCTCTTTCTTAATTAAATTAATAATATTGTCAATTAAACCCGCATAACCCCAAAAAAAGCCGGATCTAACAGCTGAGATTGTATTGTTGCCAATGACTTTATTAATCTTTTTTAAATCTATTTTCGGAATCAAAGTTGCTTTGTCAGACAAGGTGTTAAGAGATAATCTTACACCTGGGGCAATAATTCCTCCATAATAAGTATTTTTAATTAGTACATCGAAAGTTGTTGCTGTACCAAAGTCTAAAATTATAAAATTATTTTTATTGTTCATTACACTTATGGCGTTGGTAATTCTATCTGAGCCTACCTGTTTATAATCTACTTTGATTTTTATAAGTGATTTTAAGTTTAATTTTTTAACCTCATAACATTTTAGTTTAACTTTTTTCGATAAAAATTTTTTTATTATAGAAAATGTTTTTGGAACAACACTACAAAATAATATTTTTTCAATTTTATTTAATTGAATTTTATTTTTTTTAAATAAACTGTTAAGCTGTTTGTTGTTTAAAGATTTTGATAAAAAAGTAATTTTTTTTGAAATTTTATTATTTTTAGAAACAATACATAATTTTGTTTCCGTATTACCAATATCACCAAGAATATACATTATTAAATTTTATACATTTTTGATAAATTTTTTTCAAAAAGTTGTTTTAGTTTATTTTCTACAATTAATTTACTAATACTTTTTTTAGTTACCTCTTGCAAGTTTGTGGCAGGATAATTCCTTATAATTGGATTTTTTTTAATATTTATGCCTATACCAGTAATTAAAAATTTTTTATCTCTTACAAATATAACTTCTTGTAAAATGCCACTAATTTTTTTTTTATCAATTAATAAGTCGTTCGGTTTTTTAAATAAAATTTTTTTACTTGTAAACAACGAAAGTAATTTTTTAACTAAAAGACAATTGATTTTTGTTATCTCATTAATCGATAGTTTCGTTTTATTTAGTTCATTAAAAAAAGAGATAAATAAATTTCCTTTTAATGATATCCATTTTCTTCCATACTGTCCTCTACCATTTACTTGTGTTTCAGCAACAACCATACCTAAGTTGTATTTAGTTCCTTTGATAATTCTTATTGCAGTATTATTTGTGCTTTTAACTTTTTTAAATTTAAATTTTTTTAATTTCATCAAATAATATTAATTCTTGAAACAACTTCTATTAACTGACTTGGGAATATGAAGTATAAAAGAATTAATATCGTTGAAACTGTAAGTGAAAATTTTAACCATATGCTATGGTCCGTATCGTATTTATCTTTTTCTTTATCAAAGTAAATTATTTTTATAATTCTTAAATAATAAAAAGCTGCAACTACTGTAGATAACAATCCTACTATAGCTAAGAAAAACATTGATTGTTCTAATACAGCTTTAAAAACATAGAACTTAGCAAAGAAACCTGCTAGAGGCGGAATACCTGCTAAAGAAAAGAGTATTACAAGCAAGCATAAAGATAAAAGTGGATGGTTTTTTGATAATCCTGAGAGATCCTCAATATTCTCATAATATTGATCCTTTCTTCTTAACATCAATAGACAAGAGAAAAGAGCTAAATTCATAACTACGTATATTGAAATATAAATTATAGAACTTTGAATTCCTTCGTTCGAAGCTGTGGCTAGTCCTGCCAATGTGTAACCAATATGTCCAATAGAACTATAAGCAATTAGTCTTTTAATATTAGTTTGCCCTATTGCTGCAACAGCTCCAAAAACCATAGAAGCAATTGACAAGAAAATTATAATCATTTGCCATTGATCAATTAAATTTAGGAAAGGAACATATAAAAATCTTATAAATACAGTTAAAGCAGCGATCTTTGGAACCATTGTAAAAAATAAAGTTACAGTTGTTGGTGACCCTTCGTAAACATCAGGTGCCCACATATGAAATGGAACTGCAGAAATTTTAAATGCTAAACCAACTAAGATAAATACGATTCCAAATGTTAAAACATATTCATTAGAATTTAATTGATTTGATATTACATCAAAATTAGTTGAGCCTGAAAAACCATAAACTAAAGAACATCCATATAATAACAATCCTGAAGATAGTGCACTCAAAACAAAATATTTCAAACCAGCTTCGGATGATTTTAGTTGATCTCTATTATATGTTGCTAGTACGTAAAGAGCTAGTGATTGTAATTCTAAACCCATATAAAAAACAATTAAATCATTTGAACTAATCATTACCATCATACCGAGAATAGAGCTCAAAATAAGAACTGGGTATTCGATATTGTATATTTTAAATGTTTTTAAATAGCTTGATGAAATAACTAAAACTAAAAAACCCCCAATTAAAGTTATAATTTTCATTAGTGAGGACATGGTGTCAATCACAACACTTTCATTAAACAAAGTTTCCCTACTAACCGAGAATGTTTCGTTTATTGTTATTATTGCTGTAATTAAAATTGCAAACAAAGATAGATTGAAAATTATTTTTGAACTATTTTTTTTAAAAACACCCAATACAAGTAAAAACATTATTGAAAGTGAAATAAATATTTCAGGTAATACTAAATTTAAATTTTCCATATTATTTACTAGCTATATTTGAGTTATGCATATTAATTAGATCAGTCACAGAAACTTCTATAGTATTTATCAACGGATCTGGATAAAATCCGAAGAATAAAGTTGGAACTGCTAGAAAAGATAAAATCAGATATTCCGATCTATTTAAATCAAACATCTTCTTAAGGTCTTCGTTAACTAGCTTTCCAAAAACAACTCTTTTGTACAACCAAAGCATATATGCTGCTCCAAGTATTACTCCTAAACTAGCAATTACAGCTACTAGGAAATTATCCTTAAAAGCACCCATTAAAATTAAAAATTCTCCTATAAATCCACTTGTCCCCGGTAATCCCAATGCTGCCAATGTAAACAACATAAATAAAATTGAATATTTAGGTATTATTGTAACTATTCCTCCATACGAATTGATCATCCTTGAATGCATCCGATCGTAGACAACACCAACACATAAGAAAAGTGCAGCTGAAACTAAACCATGACTAATCATTTGAATAATACTCCCTTCAATTCCTTGTTGCTGAAGAGTAAATATTCCTAATGTCACAAATCCCATGTGAGCAACAGAAGAATAAGCTATTAACTTTTTCATATCTTCCTGCATTAGAGCAATGAAAGAAGTGAATATGATTGCTATAACACTCAAAGTATAAATTAAGGGTGTAAAAACTTCTGAAGCAACAGGAAATAAGCCTAGAGAAAATCTGATAAAACCATAACCTGCCATCTTTAATAAGATCGCTGCTAACAATACAGATCCTGCAGTTGGAGCTTCAACGTGAGCATCTGGTAACCAAGTATGTACTGGCCACATAGGAGTTTTAACTGCAAAAGAGCTGAAGAATGCTAACCATAAAAGATTTTGATATTTAGCATCTATACCAAGTTCATAAAGCTGAATAACATCTGTTGTCCCTGTAATCCAATAAATAGAAATTATTGCAACTAACATTAAAACAGAACCTAGTAATGTATATAAAAAGAATTTAAAAGCTGAATAAACTCTTTTTGGACCACCCCAAATTCCGATAATTAAAAACATTGGAATTAATCCTGCTTCAAAAAATAAATAGAATACAACTAAATCAAGTGCACAAAAAACACCAATCATGAAACTTTCCATGATTAGGATTGCAATTAAAAAATCTCTTAATCTATTTTTGACGGAATTATTTACAGATATAATGCATAACGGAGTTATGAATGTAGTTAAAATAATAAATAAAATTGAAATACCATCAACACCAACTTTATAATTAATAAAACCTTCAATCCACGTTCTATCTTCTATAAATTGAAAATTAGAAGTTGATTGGTCGAAAGAAATCCACAGATAAATCGAAATTAAAAAATTTACTATGGTCGTGAATAAAGCAACATATTTAGCAGTTGAATTATTTCCTTCTTTATCTTTAGTAAAAAATAAAAATAAAGCGCCAACTGTTGGTAATAATATTAAAGATGAAAGAATAGGAAAATTCATTATTTAACTATTAAAAAGGTTAGTAAAGCAGAGAAACCTAACAACATTACAAATGCATATTGGTAGATATAACCACTTTGAAATTTAGTTGCTTTAATTGAACATTTTTTTATAAAAGAGGAAATTCCATCAGGACCAAAACCATCGATTATAGTTCCATCACAAAACTTCCATAAAAATAAGCCTAGTTTTTTTGAAGATTTAATAAACAAAACATCATACAACTCATCGAAGTACCATTTGTTAACCAAAAAATTATACAAAGGTTGATTCATTGAAGCTATTGAATTAGGTAATTCCTTGTTCTTAACAAACAAGTAATAGGCGATTGGAATAGATAATAAAACCAAACACGGTGTTAAAAGCAAAAACCATAAAGGTGGATGCTCAGTACTCAAAGGCTCTAAAAACTTAATAGATTCTGCCCAGAATAAATTCTCACCATGACCAATAAATAGTCCTTTAAATAGAAAACCAGCAAACACAGCTCCTATTGAAAGAATAAATAATGGAATAAGCATAACTAATGGAGACTCGTGTGTTTCCTCTATCTTAATCTCTTTATTATTGTACTCTCCATGGAAAGTTTTAAATATCAATCTCCATGAATAAATAGATGTTAAAAATGCTGTAATTATTCCAATCCCAGCTGCATAATAACCAGTCGTATTACCTTTTAAATATGCAAATTCTATAATTGCGTCTTTAGAATAAAATCCTGATAAAAATGGAAAACCAGTTAAAGCAAGTGTTCCTATTATCATTAAAGCATAGGTATATGGTAGCTTTTTCCACACACCTCCCATGTTGTTAATATTTTGCTCATCCTTAAATGCGTGGATTACCGAACCAGATCCTAAAAATAATAAGGCTTTAAAAAATGCATGAGTAAATAAGTGAAACATAGCAACATTATATGCACCTACTCCAGCTGCAAAAAACATATAGCCAAGTTGGCTACAAGTAGAGTAAGCAATAATTTTTTTTATATCTGTTTGAACCAGAGCAACCGTTGCCGCAAAGAATGCTGTAGTCATTCCAACGATAGTTATAAAATTTAGTATTAATGGTGAATATTCGTAAATTGGAGAGCATCTTACTACTAAGAAAACACCAGCTGTTACCATCGTTGCTGCGTGAATTAACGCAGAAACTGGGGTTGGACCTTCCATAGCATCAGGCAACCATGTATGAAGTAATATCTGAGCAGATTTACCCATTGCTCCAATAAACAAAAGTAAACAAACTAAGTCTATTGCTTTAACTTCAAAACCTAAAAATGATAAATTTTTATCTACAACTGTTGGAATTTGTTGAAAAACTTCCGAGTAATTAACAGTTCCAAATAAATAAAATATTAAAAATATTCCTAAAGCAAAACCAAAGTCACCTACTCTGTTTACAACAAATGCTTTTATGGCGGCAGCATTTGCACTTTCTTTTTTAAACCAAAAACCAATTAGAAAGTAAGAACAAAGACCAACACCTTCCCAACCAAAAAATAGTTGAATGAAATTGTCTGATGTTACAAGCATCAACATTGCAAATGTGAATAATGATAAATAAGCCATAAACCTTGGTTTATGAGGATCATGGGACATGTAACCAATTGAATAGATATGCACTAAAGCAGATACGGAAGTTACAACTACTAACATTACTGCTGATAAAGGATCAATTAACATTGACCAATTTACATCAAGTGAACCCGAGCTTATCCAGGTAGCTATAACTATATTTTCTTCGTATTGATTTACAATTACTTGATAAAGAACATGAATTGATAAGAGTGCAGAAATTGAAACTAGAGCACTTGTTACTATTTCAGAGTTTCTATCACCGATATATCTACCAAAAAAGCCTGATATAATTGATGCAATAAGTGGAAGAAATATAATCGATAGTTCCATGATTATCCTTTCAACTTATCTATTTCTTCAACACGTATCGTTCCAGAGTTTCTGAAATAAACAACTATTATTGCTAATCCTATGGCTGCTTCTGCTGCTGCAACTGTAAGGATAAATAAAGTAAAAACTTGTCCTGCCAAATCTCCCAAATAAATAGAAAAAGCTACTAAATTGATATTTACAGCAAGCAATATCAATTCAATACTCATTAATATAACAATGATGTTCTTTCTATTAAGAAAAATACCAATTACTCCAATTGAAAAAATAACAGCACCTAAAGTCAAATAATGTCCTAAACCTATATCAATCATCTATTTTAACTCCTTTATTGCTCTGAACTTCTAGCACCTCAACACCTTCAGTTCTTTCTCTAGAAATTTGCTTGATATAACTTTGTCTTTTAAGACCTGATCTTTGTCTAAATGTTAATACAATAGCCCCAACCATAGCTACTAGTAGGATCATTCCACTTATTTGAAACACATGAATATAATCAGTGTATAAAATTTGGCCCAATGAATGAGTGTTGCTTACACTTGTATTAGCAAGTGAATTGTTAATATCAAAAATTTCTGGTTTATATTTCCAGCCACCTATCACAATTATAATTTCAAAGAAAATTAAAGTACTTATAATTAAACCAACTGGGATATGTTTAGAGGTAGCTTGACCTGCAAACCATTGATTTTTTTGTTGGGCTACGTTTAACATCATAACAACAAACAAAAATAAAACTGCTACAGCACCAACATAAACAATTAACATTATCATTCCCAAAAATTCAGCGCCAATCATTATGAAAAGACAAGAGATACTTATGAAATCAAGAATTAAGAAAAATACTGAGTGAACAGTATTTTTAGAAGCGGTTACCATTATAGCTGAAACAACAGCAATTATTGAAAATGTATAAAAGAAAATAGCGTGTGCAATCATTTTTATCTATGGATATTGTCAGCTTTAATATTTGCCTCCAAAACATTCTCCCATCTATCTCCATTATCTAATAATTTTTCTTTTGTATAATAAAGTTCTTCTCTTGTTTCTGTAGAAAATTCAAAATTTGGACCTTGAACTATTGCATCTACCGGACAAGCCTCCTCACACAAACCACAATAAATGCACTTCATCATATCGATGTCATAACGAGTTGTTTTTCTACTTCCGTCTTCTCTTTCTGCTGACTCGATCGTTATTGCCTGAGCTGGGCACACTGCTTCACATAATTTGCAAGCAATACATCTTTCTTCTCCATTTGGATATCTTCTCAAAGCATGCTCTCCTCTAAAACGAGGACTTATTTTACCTTTTTCAAAAGGGTAATTAATTGTTTTTTTTGATTTAAATAATTCTTTAATAGCAATAAATAAACCACCAATAAAATCAGTCATTAATATTGTTTTAAAGAATCTTGAAATCTTCATAATTAATTCACTGGTAAAAGGTTAAAATAAAATAAATAGCTAGCTGTTAATACTACCCAAGTTAAAGAAAGAGGAAGGAAAACTTTCCAACCTAGTCTCATTAATTGATCATATCTGTATCTAGGTACTATGGCCTTAACTAAAGCAAAAAGGATAAACAAAAGAAAAATTTTTAATATTAACCATATTGCACCTGGAACTAATGTAAATGGATAAACATCAATTGGGGACATCCAACCACCTAAAAATAATATTGCTCCCATTGCACACATCAATAAAATATTTGCATATTCACCTAACCAAAACATTGCATACATCATTCCTGAATATTCTGTTTGGTAACCAGCAACCAACTCTGCTTCTGCCTCTGGTAAGTCAAAAGGGGGTCTGTTAGTTTCAGCTAAAGCAGAAATAAAGAATATTACAAACATTGGAAATAATGGGATTACAAACCACATATTTTGTTGAGCAATAACGATGTCGTTTAAATTTAATGAACCAACACAAAGTAAAACATTGATTATTATTACCCCAATTGAAACTTCATAAGATACCATTTGAGCAGCAGAACGAATTGCTCCTAGAAAAGGATATTTAGAATTGGATGCCCAGCCTCCCATTATTATTCCATAAACACCTAGTGAAGAAACAGCAAATAAGTAAAGAATTCCAACATTGATATCTGCCAAAACCTGAGTTGCGCTAAATGGAATTACAGCCCACGCGATCAAAGCTAAAGTCATCGTGACTATAGGGGCTAGTATAAAAATCACTTTATTTGAACTGGATGGAATAATGATTTCTTTGAATATATATTTTAAAGCATCAGCTAAAGATTGTAATAAACCGAACGGACCAACAACATTAGGTCCTTGCCTTTTTTGAACAAAAGCCCAAACTCTTCTATCAAGCCAAACTATCATTGCTACAGAAACAAGAACAGGCACTAGTAAGAATAAAATCTTATAAACTTCTTGAAAAACTATGCTCAAGTATTCCATATTAGCCTTCTGTACCTGTTGATTTTAAATTTAATTTAGAGTTATTACATTCAACCATCGTTTTTGATGATCTAGCAATTACATTTGAAAAATAATAGTCTTTTACATTAATTATTAAATTTTCATTTTGAAACTCATTAGTAGAATTATTTTGGTCATCCACTTGTTTTTCTTTTTGTAAATTTAAATAATTAATCATGCTGCTTTCCAATTCATCTTTGTCATTAAATAATTTTCTATTATTCATAAATTCAGCCAGTTCATTAATTATTTGCCAATCTTCTTTTGCATCACCTGGTGGATACGATGCTTTATAAGCTTTTTGAATTTTTCCTTCTAAATTAGTGAAGTATCCATCTTGTTCAGTGTAAGCGGCGCCTGGTAAAATAATATCAGCAGACTCAGCACCTTTATCACCATGGCTACCTTGGTAAATTATGAATTCATCTTTTTTATCAAATTCTAAATTGTCTTGACCTACAAGATAAACAATATCAAATTTATGTTCTTTTAAGTCACTTATTAAATTATTTTCATTATTAATTATTCCAAGATCAATATTTCCTACAGTTGCTGCATCAGTTGATAAAATATTTAAAGAGTTCCATTCATCTGAAATTTTATTATTTTTTGATAAAAATTCTTTTGTTTTATTAAACAAAAATTCTGAAGACTTTAATCTAAGTAGAGATTCACCAATAATGATTATTGGTTTTTTTGAATTTATAATTTCTTTAGATATGTCATGATTTCCTTCAAGAATATTATTTAAAGTTTGTGTTTGACCATCTAAACTTTGATAAGGATAAGTTAAATCACCAACATCATTAAGTGAAATAATTTTTGTATTATTGTTTAAATAAGCTTTTCTAATTCTAGCATTTAAAATAGTTGCCTCATATCTTGGGTTTGCACCTACTATCAAAATTAAATCTGCTTCTTCAATGCCATTTATAGAGGAATTAAATAAATAGTTTTCTCTTTTTGAATTGTTTATAAATCTATTATCAGATCTTGAATCGTAATTTTTAGTATCAATTGTTCGATCAAAAAATTCTTTAAAAATATAACTAGTCTCCATATTGGTTAAATCACCAACAAAACCACATATTTTTTCTTTTGATGTGTTTTCAAATTTTGATTTAATTATTTTATACACTTCATCCCATGAGGCCTTTTCAAATTTGCCGTTGTATTTGATAAATGGAGTATCTAATCTTTGATGTAGAAGACCATCACAAGCATATCTTGTTTTGTCTGAGATCCATTCCTCATTGATATCTTCATTAATAATCGGAAGTACTCTTTTGACTTCCCAATCATATGTATCTACTCTTATATTTGATCCAATTGCATCCATTACATCAATTGTTTCTGTTTTCTTTAGTTCCCATGGTCTAGCTTCAAATACGTAAGGTTTAGATGTTAGGGCTCCTACTGGACATAAATCTACAACGTTTGCAGACAATTCAGATTGCATTGATTGCTCTAGGTAAGTTGTAATTTGCATATCTTCACCTCTTCCAATAGCACCAAGCTCAGGAACTCCAGCAACTTCCGTTGCAAATCTCACACATCTTGTACAGTGAATACATCTTGTCATTTGAGTTTTAATCAATGGTCCCATGTTTTTTTCAGGAACTGCTCTTTTGTTTTCTTTAAATCTTGATTTGTCTACGCCATAGTACATTGATTGATCTTGAAGATCACATTCACCTCCTTGATCACATACTGGACAATCTAAGGGATGGTTAGCTAACAAAAATTCCATCACTCCCTTACGAGCTTTTTCAACAAGAGCTGTATTTGTTTTAATATTCATACCATCAGCAGCTGGCATAGCACATGAAGCAATTGGTTTAGGAGATTTTTCCATTTCAACTAAACACATTCTGCAGTTACCTGCTATCGATAATTTTTCATGGTAACAAAATCTTGGAATTTCTACTCCAGCTTTTTCGCAAGCTTGAAGAACAGTTAAACCTTCTTCAACTTCAACTTCGATTTCATTTACTTTTAATTTAAGCATTTTTTTTATCCAATAAATGTTGATCTACTAAATATGGAATATTATTTTTCTTTTGAACAATAGGATCCAAATTGTTTCTTTTCTCAATTTCTTTTTTAAAGTGTCTAAGCAATCCTTGAACTGGCCATGATGAACCTTCTCCAAAAGCACAAATAGTATGTCCTGCAATTTGATTTGTAACATCACCTAACATATCTACTTCATCCTTCGTTGCATCCCCTTTTGCCATTCTCTCAAGCATTCTCCACATCCAACCAGAACCTTCTCTACAAGGTGTACATTGGCCACAACTCTCATGTTTGTAAAATCTTGCTATCCTTGCCATACATTTAATTATGTCCTGATCTTTGTTAATAACCACAATACCTGCTGTACCAAGTCCGCTTTTTTCTTCAACACAAGCATCAAAGTCCATTTTTAAAGTTTCACATCTTTCTTTAGGTATTAATGGCATTGAAGAACCTCCAGGTATTACAGCCTGTAAATTTTCCCATCCACCAATTACGCCACCAGCATGAACTTCAATTAATTCTTTTAAAGGAATACTCATTTCTTCTTCAACGTTACAAGGATTGTTTACATTTCCAGAAATGCAGAAAATCTTAGTTCCAGTATTTTTTTCTCTTCCTAAAGAAGCAAACCATTTAGC
The DNA here is from genome assembly GCF_007833635.1 of Candidatus Pelagibacter sp. FZCC0015. Taxonomy (NCBI): domain Bacteria; kingdom Pseudomonadati; phylum Pseudomonadota; class Alphaproteobacteria; order Candidatus Pelagibacterales; family Candidatus Pelagibacteraceae; genus Candidatus Pelagibacter; species Candidatus Pelagibacter sp. FZCC0015. The sequence continues at coordinate 1,086,087 of NZ_CP031125.1, read as the reverse complement.
TCCTCTTCTTAAAATAGTTGGAACCACTGCAATTGTTTCAACATTATTAATTATTGTAGGACATCCATATAGACCTATCAAAGCTGGGAAAGGTGGTTTTAATCTAGGTTGGCCTTTTTTACCTTCTAAACTTTCAAGCAGTGCAGTCTCTTCACCACAAATATATGCACCAGCTCCGTAATGAATATAAATATCTAAATCCCATCCTGTACCAGCTGCATTTTTACCTAATAGTTTTTTTTCATAAGCTTCATCAATTGCTGCTTGAAGTTTTTGACCATCAACAAAATATTCACCTCTTATATAAATGTAACAGACATGTGCTTGAACTGCATAAGAAGCAATCAAACAACCTTCTATTAACTTGTGGGGTTCAAATCTTAAAATATCTCTATCTTTACAAGTTCCTGGTTCAGACTCATCGCCATTAATAACTAGGTAATGTGGTCTAGATCCAACTTCTTTTGGCGCAAATGACCATTTTAAACCAGTTGGAAATCCTGCTCCTCCTCGACCCCTTAATTGAGATTCTTTAATTTCATTAATTATCCAATCTCTTCCTTTATCAGTAATTTCTTTTGTATTTACCCAATCACCTCTCTCTTGTGACGAGGTTACATCTGAGCCTTTATCATTATATAAATTTTGAAAAATTCTATCTTGATCTTTAAGCATTTTTTAAATCCATTAAAGTTTTCCTGTTATTTTCTGGTTCATTATTTACTCTTCCTCTATATGAACCAGGTTTTGGAGTTTCTCCATTTAAAATTTTATCTAAAATATCTAAAGTTTTTTGTTTATCTAAATCTTCATAATAGTCATCATTAATTTGCATCATTGGAGCATTGACACATGCACCCAAACATTCAACTTCCATCCAAGAACAGCTTTTATCATTTGATAATTCACATTCGTTTTCAGAAATTTTTTCCTTACATGCCTCAACTAATTTATTTGCACCTCTTATCATACATGGTGTTGTGGTGCATACTTGAACAAAGTATTTGCCTACAGGAGCTAAATTATACATTGTATAAAAAGTAGCTACTTCATAAACTTTAATATACGGCATATCTAAAAACTTAGCGATGTACTTCATTGCAGCTAGTGGTATCCAGTTATTATTTTGTTTTTGAGCAATATAAAGTAAAGCCATTACAGCACTTTGCTGTTTACCTTCGGGATATTTTGCAACAATAACTTTTGCTGCTTCTAATGATGACGCATTAAATTCAAAACTTTCTGGTTGATCTTTAGCGGGTCTTCTTAAACTCATCTGTCTACCTCGCCAAAAACAATATCTAAAGAACCTAATACCGCAGGAACATCTGCTAACATATGACCTTTAATTAAATAATCCATCGATTGTAAATGTGAAAATCCTGGTGCTCTTATTTTACATTTGTAAGGTTTGCTTGATCCATCAGATATTAAGTAAACACCAAATTCTCCTTTTGGTGCCTCAACAGCTGTATAAATTTCATCTTTTGGAACTCTGTATCCTTCTGTGAAAAGTTTAAAATGATGAATTAAAGCTTCCATTGATTGTTTAATTTCTGCCTTAGGTGGAGGGCTAATCTTGCCGTCTAATGATTTAATAGGACCCTTTTCCATTTTAGCTAAACATTGTTTGATAATTGAAACACTTTCTTTCATTTCTTCAATTCTACATAGATATCTGTCGTAACAATCTCCATTTTTTCCAACTGGAATTTTAAAGTCTAAACTTTCATAGCAGTCGTAAGGTTGAGATTTTCTTAAATCCCACGGAACACCTGAGCCTCTAATCATAACTCCTGAAAAAGAATAATCTAAGGCATCTTCTTTTGTGACCACTCCTATATCTACATTTCTTTGTTTAAAAATTCTATTATCAGTTAACAAACTTTCTAAATCATTAATTATTTTTGGAAACGTTTCACAAAATTTTTTAATATCTTCTTCTAAACCTTTTGGCAAATCTTGATGAACACCTCCTGCTCTAAAATAATTTGCATGAAGTCTTGACCCTGAAGCTCTCTCATAAAATGTCATTAGAGTTTCCCTTTCCTCGAAGCCCCAAAGAGAAGGTGTTAATGCTCCTACATCAAGAGCTTGAGTTGTAACGTTTAAAATATGACTTAAAATTCTCCCAATCTCACAAAATATAACTCTTATGTATTGCGCTCTAATTGGTACATCTATTTTAAGTATTTTTTCGACAGCTAGTGCGAAAGCATGTTCCTGATTCATTGGAGCGACATAATCTAATCGATCAAAATAAGGAACTGCCTGCATATAAGTTTTGTTTTCTATGAGTTTTTCTGTTCCTCTATGAAGTAAACCGATGTGAGGATCAGCCTTCTCTACCACCTCTCCATCAAGCTCTAAAATTAATCTAAGAACACCATGAGCTGCAGGATGCTGAGGGCCAAAATTTAAATTTAAATTTTTAATTTTTTTTGTCATTATTCTCAATTTCTTCTTTAATGTATTTTGTTCCTTCCCAAGGACTTTCGTAATCGAAATTTCTATAATTTTGTTCAAGTTTTACAGGTTCGCTAATCACTTTTTTTTGATCTTCGCTATATCTAACTTCTGTGTGACCAGTTAATGGAAAATCTTTTCTTAATGGGTGGCCTTCAAATTCATAGTCAGTTAGTATTCTTCTTAGATCTGGGTGATCCTTGAAAGATACACCATACATATCAAAAACCTCTCTCTCCATCCAGTTTGCTGATGGAAAAATGCTAGTTAATGATGGAATGACTTCATTTTCAGCAATTGAATATTTTACAATCAATCTTTGATTAAATTCATGACTTAAAAACAAGTATACTACTTCAAACCTTTGATTTTGTTCTGGGTAATCAACAACTGTTATATCTATTAGTTGTCTAAATTTAGTATCTTGATTTGTTTTTAAAAAAATAGCGACATCAATAATGTCTTCCTTATCTGTTTCAATATAAATTTGGTTATGTTTAATTTCTGTATTGTTAATTTTGGTAGTTAACTCAGAATTAATTTTTTTTTCTAGATCTTCTAAACTTTTCATAACTATCTAATAAAAGATCCTTTTTTTCTAATTTTTTTTTGTAGTTGCAGAATTCCATATAACAGTGCCTCTGCTGAAGGAGGACATCCTGGCACATAAACATCTACAGGAACAATTCGATCACAACCTCTAACAACTGAATATGAATAATGATAATATCCACCTCCATTTGCGCAACTACCCATTGAAATCACATATCTTGGTTCAGGCATCTGGTCGTAAACTTTTCTTAAAGCAGGCGCCATTTTATTTGTTAAAGTTCCTGCAACTATCATAACATCTGATTGTCTAGGGGAACCCCTTGGAGCTGCTCCAAATCTTTCTAAATCATATCTAGGCATAGCTGTTTGCATCATTTCCACGGCACAACAAGCTAATCCAAAAGTCATCCAATGAAGTGATCCTGATCTTGACCAGTTAATTAAATTATCAAGTGATGTAGTTATAAAACCATTCTTACTAAAATCTTCTGCAAGTTGTTTAAATTCCTCAGGAACTTGATCTATTTTATTATTCATTGTGGTTTATAATTTTTATTCCCAGTCTAAAGCACCTTTTTTCCATTCATAAATAAAACCTATTGTAAGAATGAACAAAAAAATCATCATTGATGAAAAACCTAATAATCCAATATTTCCAAGAGATATTGCCCATGGAAATAAAAATGCTATCTCTAAATCAAAAATAATAAATAGAATTGCAACTAAATAAAATCTCACATCAAATTCCATTCTTGAATCCTCGAAAGGTTCAAAACCACACTCATAAGCTGAAAGTTTTTCAGGATCAGGTTTTTTAGGTGATAGAATAAAGTTTACAACCACAAAAGCACAACTTAACCCAAGAGCTAAAACTAAAAATATTATTATTGGTAGGTAATCTTTTAAAAAATCAGATAACATGAAAATCTATATATCAGTTTTTATCTGTTGTTGAAGGGCTGATACGTCACATTTTTATTAATATTAACATTGAAAAATGCGAAAAAGTGGCGGGAGTGAAGGGACTCGAACCCTCGACCTATCGCGTGACAGGCGATCGCTCTAACCAACTGAGCTACACCCCCACTATGTTGTTTTGGTGGGCAGTAAAGGACTCGAACCTTTGACCCCCTCGGTGTAAACGAGATGCTCTACCAACTGAGCTAACCGCCCAAAACAAGGCTACTTATTACATCAACACTTAAATAATGTAAATTAATTATTATTGAATACTAGCTTGAGATTTATCGTCTTTTTTAGATATATCGACCTCAACCCACTCGGTTGGTTTAAGTTCTTTTGTAAGGGCTATCTTTATAACCTGATCAGCATATTCAACTGGAGTGATCTTAATATCATCTATAATTTTCTTAGGCATATCTACTAGATCTTTTTCGTTTTCTTTAGGAATTAAAACTTCTTTTATTCCAGCTCTATGAGCGGCTAATAATTTTTCTTTCAAACCACCAATTGGTAATACTTGACCTGTTAAAGTAACTTCACCAGTCATAGCAACATCTCTTCTTACAGGAATGTTTGTAATTGACGAGACTATCGACGTTACCATTCCAATACCAGCTGATGGACCATCTTTTGGTGTAGCTCCTTCAGGAACATGGATATGAAAATCTTTTTTTTCAAAAATAGGAGGAATAATTCCATACTCTAAACATTTTGACCTTACAAAAGATTTTGCAGCTTTAACTGACTCTTGCATTACGTCTCCTAATTTACCAGTGATTTGCATTCTCCCTTTACCAGGCATTGTAACAGTTTCAATTTTTAAAATTTCTCCGCCATACTCAGTCCAAGCAAGTCCTGTTACTATACCTACTCTATTTTCAGACTCTAATTCTCCAAACTTAAACTTAGGGACACCTAAAAATTCAGATAGATTTTTATTATTTATTCCAACTTCTTTTTCTTCACCAGCAACAATTTTTTTAACAACTTTTCTTGCAAGTTTAGAAATTTCCCTTTCAAGATTTCTTACACCAGACTCTTTTGTATATCCTCTAATGACTTCTTTTATAATATCATCATCCAGCTTCATTTCTTTTTCTTTGACACCGTTATCTTTAATTTGTTTTGGTAATAAATACTTGTTTGCGATACTAATTTTTTCATCCTCAGTGTAACCCGCTAATCTAATTACTTCCATTCTATCTAGTAAAGGAGGTAAAATGTTTAAGGTATTAGCAGTAGTTACAAACATCACATCAGATAAATCATAATCAACTTCTAAATAATGATCATTAAATGTTGTGTTCTGTTCAGGATCTAAAGCTTCTAATAATGCTGAAGATGGATCACCTCTATAATCATTTCCTATTTTATCTATTTCATCTAACAAAATTAATGGATTTTTAGTGCCTGCTTTTTTCATCATTTGAATAATTTTACCTGGAAGAGATCCGATATATGTTCTTCTGTGTCCACGTATTTCTGCTTCATCTCTCATTCCACCAACTGACATCCTAACAAATTCCCTATTTGTAGCTTTTGCAATTGATTTTCCTAAAGAAGTTTTTCCAACACCTGGAGGTCCAACTAAACATAAAATTGGTCCTTTAATTTTTTCCATTCTTTTTTGAACCGCTAAAAATTCTATTATTCTCTCTTTAACTTTTTCTAATCCAAAGTGGTCTTTATCAAGAATATCTAATGCTTTCTTTAAATCTATATCTACCTCACTTTTTTTATGCCAAGGAAGTTCTATCATCCAATCTAAATAATTTCTTACAACTGTTGCCTCTGCTGACATTGGACTCATATTTTTTAATTTTTTTAGTTCTTGTAAGCATTTTTTTTCTACCTCTTTTGGCATCTTCGCTTTTGTAATTGCTTTATTCAAACTAGTTGTTTCATCTTTACCATCTTCAATTTCACCAAGTTCTTTTTGAATAGCTTTTAGTTGCTCATTTAAATAATACTCTCTTTGTGTTTTTTCCATCTGGGTTTTTACTCTGCCCCTAATTCTTTTTTCAACACCAATAATACTTGTTTCATTTTCCATTATTTTAATAATGGCGTTTAACCTTTTCTTTACATCAACGGTTTCAAATATTTGTTGTTTTTCAGAAATAGTAGCTGTTATATGAGATGCAATATTATCTGCAATTTGTGAAGGGTCTTTTAATTGTTTAATTGTGTTTATGGTTTCATTAGAAATTTTTTTATTTATAGAAGTTAATTTTTCTAATCTTCTTAAAGCTGTAGCAGCTAAAGGAAATAAATCCTCATCTTTAGGTGAAACATCGTTATAGTGTGTGTAATCACATATTATAAACTTTTCATTATCCTTAAAGTCTAAAATTTTTACTCTTTTAATACCCTCAACTAAAACTTTAACAGTTCCGTCAGGTAGCTTTAATAGTTGTAAGATGCTTCCTTCACAACCATACATAAATACATCTGTTTTTTTAGGGTCATCAATTTCTGAATTTTTTTGAGTTACTAAAATAATTTTTTTATCTTTTTTCATTACTTCATTAAGTGCTGAAATAGATTTATCTCTTCCTACAAACAGAGGGATTACCATACTTGGAAAGACTACAATGTCTCTCAATGGTAGTAACGGCAGTGAAATTTTGACATCCATACAAACAATATGGATATTATATTTTATAATGCAATAGGTATTTGTTACTTATTAAGAGTATTAAGCCGCTGTGGTCTTATTTGACTTGGATTTATTGTCACCTTTAGCATGAACTAAGATTGGTTGTGATTGTCCTTTTGCAGCACCAGCATCAACAATAACCTCTTCAATATTATCTTGACTCGGAAGATCGTACATTGTTTTCAACAAAATATTTTCTAGAATTGATCTCAAACCTCTTGCTCCAGTTTTTTTGCTAATAGCTTTTTGTGCTATTTCTTTAAGAGCATTTTCTTTAAATGTTAGTTTAGCACCATCTAATTTAAATAATTCCTGATATTGCTTTGTTAAAGAATTTTTAGGTTCTTGTAATATTTTTATTAAAGATTTTTCATCTAAATCCTCAAGTGTTGCTATCATTGGTAGTCTTCCAATAAATTCTGGAATCAATCCAAATTTTAATAAATCTTCTGGCTCTAAACCTTTCATCCATTCACCAGTTTTCTTATCTTGTGTATTTTTTACATCTGCACCAAAACCAATTGATGTACCCTTGTCTCTTTGAGAAATAATTTTATCAAGACCTGCAAAAGCACCACCACAAATAAATAAAATATTTGTAGTATCTACTTGTAAAAATTCTTGTTGTGGATGTTTTCTACCTCCTTGAGGTGGAACACTTGCAACTGTTCCTTCCATTATTTTAAGGAGAGCTTGTTGAACTCCTTCTCCAGATACATCTCTAGTGATTGATGGATTTTCAGATTTTCTACTAATTTTATCTACTTCATCAATATAAACTATACCCCTTTGAGCTTTTTCAACATTATAGTCAGATGCTTGTAACAATTTCAAAATAATATTTTCAACATCTTCTCCAACATAACCTGCTTCTGTTAGAGTTGTTGCATCAGCCATAGTGAATGGAACGTCAAGAATTCTAGCAAGGGTTTGTGCAAGCAATGTTTTTCCACAACCTGTAGGACCCACTAAAAGTATGTTAGATTTTGAAAGCTCAACATTTTTACTTGTTTTGCTTTCATAATTTAATCTTTTGTAATGATTGTGTACTGCAACAGATAATACTTTCTTCGCATGAGCTTGACCGATTACATAATCATCTAATACTGAACAAATTTCCTTAGGAGATGGTAGACCATCTTGATGTTTTACAAAAGTATCTTTGCTCTCTTCTTTAATAATGTCCATACAGAGCTCAACACATTCATCGCAGATGAAAACAGTTGGACCAGCAATCAACTTTCTTACCTCATGTTGGCTCTTGCCACAGAAAGAACAGTAAAGAATATTTTTGTTATTTGTTGTCATATTAATTTTTATAACGAATCAATTTAATTACTTTATTATAGAAGACTCACACTAATCAAGTTACGATTAATGATGACTCAATATATTGTGTATTAAGATCTTTTTTCTACTACTTCGTCAATAAGACCAAAAGATTGTGCGACATCTGATGTCATGAAATTATCTCTTTCGAGAGCAGACTTTATTTCTTCAACACTTTTTCCAGTATGTTTTGAGTAAATTTCATTAAGTCTTTTTTTTAAAGACAAAACTTCATTAGCATGAATTTCAATATCAGTTGCCTGACCTTGAAAACCTGCAGATGGTTGATGAACCATTATTCTTGAATTAGGTAAAGAAAATCTTTTTCCTTTAGTGCCTGCTGCAAGTAAAAAGGAACCCATCGAAGCTGCTTGACCAATACATAAAGTAGAAATATCTGGTTTAACATATTGCATTGTATCATAGATACCAAGACCAGCTGTAACCAAACCTCCTGGGCTATTTATGTATAAATAAATTTCTTTTTTTGGATCCTCTGCCTCTAAAAATAATAATTGAGCAGTAACTAATGATGCAACGTTGTCATTAATTTGACCTGTTAAAAAAATAATTCTTTCTTTTAATAATCTTGAATAAATATCATAAGCTCTTTCACCTTTACTTGATTGTTCAACAACCATAGGCACAAGATTGCTCATATGTTCTGATAATTTTGTTGTCATAAGTTGATTCGTTCTACTTATACAACTTGAGATTACTTTTTGCTAACTTTTTTTGTCTTTTTTGCTGCTGGCTTTGATTTTGCCTTTTTAGTTGTAGGTTTTTTTTCTTTAGCAGATGTTGAGGTTGATTTTTTCTTAGTTTCTTTTTTTTCTTCTCCATGACTATGGTCATGGTCATGGTCATGCTTATGAGCTTCTTTTAAAATCTTTTCAGCTTCTTCTTTTGTAATTTCTTTCTTATTTGCTTTACCTTTTTCTTTAAGTAAATTTAAAATTTTTTCTTCATATACGGTACCTCTTAAACTCGCTAATGCAGATGGATTTTTTTGATAAAAATCCATAACCATTTTTTCTTGTCCGGGCATCATTCTTAGTTGTTTTTGCACTTCAGCCTGAATTTCTTGTTCTGTTACTTTAATTTCATTTTTTTCACCAAACTCATTTAGAATTAATCCGGTTTTAATTCTTGTTTTTGCTTTTTCTTCAAAGTTTTTTTTATTTTTTTTTGCTTCTTCATCAGACATACCTTGTGAAAGAATTTTTACTTCTTCTTCAACTAAATTTTCAGGAACTTCATCTACTTTAATTTTCTCTATTTCTTTTAAAATTTGATTTTTAGATAATTGATCTAGAGAGTTTTTATATTCATCATTAATTTGTTTTGAGATTAAAGTTTTTAAATCTTTTAAATCTTTTGCTCCTAAATTTTTTGCAAAATCATCGTCAATTTTTACTTCTTCTGATTGCTTAACACTTAAAATTTTACAATTAAATTTAGCTTTTTTATTTACCAATTCTTTTTCTGGAAAATTTTCTGGCAAAGTTGCTTCTACAACTTTTTCATCATCTTTTTTAACTCCAATTAATTGCTCATCGAAACCTTTTAAAAATAAATCTTTACCTAAGGTCAATTGAGTATTTTTTCCTTCACTTCCTTTAAAATCATTACCATCAACTGTTGCTTTATAATCTAAAGAAACTAAATCACCTTTTTTAGCTTTTGTATCAGCGCTTACTTCTTTAAAATTTGGTTGGTTTTTGGCAATTTCTTTAATTCTTTTATCTGTTTCACTATCATCAATTTTTACAGTGTATTCGTCAAATTTAATATTTTCTAAAGATTTAATTTCTACTTTTGGTAGCTCTGTGACTGATAAAACATACTCAAGATCTTTATCTTCACCGTAAGTCTTTAAGTCAAGCTTTGGTTGACCGGCTGGCTTAATTTTATTTTCTTCTAATGCTTTTGTAGATGTTTCTTTTAAAACTTTATCTAAGACTTCTCCAAAAACTGCTTTACCAAATTGTCTTTTTAAAATTTCTTTTGGAACTTTGCCTGGTCTAAATCCTTTAAGATTTACACTACCTTTGATCTCTTCATATTTTTCATCCATATAAGAGTTCATAGTCTCTTTATCGATAAAAACTTTAAGGTCTTTATTTAATCCTTTTTTATTTTCTACTGTAACTTTCATAATATTTTAATGGTAGGGCGAAAAGGACTCGAACCTTCACATGTTGCCATATTGGTTCCTAAGACCAACGCGTCTACCAATTCCGCCATCGCCCCACAAATTACGAGGTTTTATATATTATTGAAACTATTTGTCCAATGACAATTGTTAAAAAATTATCTATTTATCTACTAAAATTTATACTAATTTAAAAAAAATGATTGTTTCACCTTGCATAAGCATTTGTAAAACTGATCCATCTACAGGCTATTGTTATGGTTGTGGGAGAAGCAATGAAGAAAAAAGAATTTGGAAACTTGAAGAAACAACTGAAGAGTGGAAAAATAATAACTTAGAAATAATTAGAAAAAGGCTTTCTGGCTGGCAACTTGATAGTTTTAATGAGTCTTATGATCATAAAATTAATAATGGTATATCTCTATTCAAAAAGAATTTAAAAAATGAGTAGATCATCAATAGTTATAATTATTTATATAATTGGTCTTATTTTTGGTGCACTTGTATTGGACATGTGGAGTGCTGAAACAAGTCCAAAAGCATTACTGGGTATAGGATGGACAGCATTATTTTTGATAGGCTTATTTTTTGCAGAAAAAAATGAAAAAAAATAATAATCTTGTTTTTTTTTTATTTATTTTCTTCATTCTAGCTCCAATCTCTAAATCATATTCAGAAATTATAATACTTAGTAAATGTGATCACAAAGAAGATGGTTTTTTAAAAAACGAATACATATTAAATCTGAATGAATTAATTATGACGCGTAATTATGTTTATAATGAAAAAACTTATCAAAAATACAAGATCACTGATTTAAGTGTTAAAAAAAAAAATTCCTATGTGAGAAATATTTATGAAGAAAATGGTAAAATACTTACCTTAAAACACGGATATCCACAGTTTTATACTCAAATTTTATTTGAAAAAGATAAACCAGAAATATTTGTTAAGGCTGTTTTAAATGATGTTGAAAGTTTATCCAAAATCTCTACTTGTAAAAAAATAGAGAAATTTGATCAACAAAGTTAATTTTTACTTTTTTTTTCTTCCTTATTTTTTGCTAGAAATTTTTTTTTAAGTTCAAACCTGCTATTTGTAATATTTGAACGATGCTTTGCATATGCTTGCTTTTGCGCTTGTCTCATTGCTCTTTTAGATGACATAATAATTTAATTTAATATTCAATTTCTAAAGTATCAATAACTTTTAAACTTTTATCTGAAATAACAATCTCTCCAGATGAAGGTGCGTAATTTAAAATTTCAGAAATTACTACATAATGAGTAACAAAAACTAAGTTTTGATCTTTATTCCAAGTGCTTATAAATTTATCAAAATCAATAATTTGCTTTTTTCTATTATTGGCAAATTTTGCACTAAAAAATGAATTCAGAAAATTTTTAGTTTCATATTTTTTAAAAGCAATAGATGCCGTTTCTTTGCATCTGCACCATTCACTAGAATAGACTATTCCTATTGGAATTTTATTTTCCTCAAAAAAATTACCAATTTTTTGTGATTGAACTCTACCAGCATCACTTAAATTTCTTTGGGTAGCACAATCATTAATATCAAAATTATCTGGATCACCACCACCAGGAGCATAAGCATGTCTTATGAAAATTAATTTTCCACCCTTTTGTAATTCATTGATTAAAGTTTGTTTTGAATCTGCTTTAACTGAGGGATTAATGCATATAAATATTATAATTAAATAACTTAAAATTTTCATTTATGAATATTAGAATAGATAATTTAAATAAAACAATTCTTAAATGTAAAAAATGCCCAAGACTTGTTAATTTTATAAAAAAAATTTCAACAGAAAAAAGAAAGCAGAATATAAATGAAATTTACTGGGGAAAACCAGTTGCAGGTTTTGGTGCAATTGATGCAAAAATTTTAATAATAGGATTGGCCCCCGCAGCACATGGGGGAACAAGAACTGGAAGAGCTTTTACAGGTGATAAATCTGGAGATTTTTTATTTAAATGTTTATTTAAAGCAAAAATATCAAACCAACCAAATTCAGAAAACCTAAATGATGGTCTTAAATTAAAATCAACATATATTACTAATATTTTAAAATGTGTTCCTCCAGGAGACAAACCTAAAATAGAAGAGCTAAATAATTGTTCAAAATATTTTGATAGTGAGATTTATAATTTAAAAAAATTAAAAACTATTGTCGCATTAGGAAAAGTGGCATTTGATAATTGTGTTAAATTTTATAAAAAAAAATATACTTTTAATCAAAAGATAAAATTTATTCATGGAAAATCCTATTTACTACCAGGAAATATTAAACTAATTGCCTGTTATCACCCTAGCCCTAGAAATGTAAACACTAAGCTTGTATCTGAAAGAATGATTGTAGATTTATTTAAAAAAGCTAGGAAAATATCTATCAACTAGAAGTATAGGGTTTAAAGTCTAATAAGATTTTTTCTGGAATTTTTACTGGCTTGAATTTTTCATTTATAAATACTAGATGAATTTTAGCTTCTACGATCAATTCCTGATCTTTAAATATTGATTGATTCATTAAAAAAGAAGTTTTTGAAGTAGAGTCTACAAAAGATTTAATTTGTAAATCATCTTCTAAATATGCAGATTTTTTATATTCAATATTACACGATTTAACAATTATAAGAGCACCAAAATCATTTTTTATTTTTGTATTGCTTAATCCAATAGTTGATAACGCTTCAGTTCTAGCTCTTTCTAAATATTTTAAATAATTTGCATAATACACAACACCACCAGCATCTGTATCTTCATAATACACTTTAACATTATGAGTAAAGTTTTTATGCATAAATTAATAATATCAAATAAATAAAAATTTAATAGAAACTAAGATATAATATCTTAGATGAAAATTTATGTAATTTGGTTAATTGGAGTATTTTTGTGGAACTTTGGATTTCCAAATGCAATTCCAATCGCTGATGTTATCGCAGCTATTTTATTATCGTTTTTAAGTATTGGATTAAAAAAGTATCTAAAATATTAATTAATCTGCTGAAAAATAAATATTCTGAAAATAAGAAATTGATTTCATTTTAGAATTATCAGTATCTGCCATTATAGCTAAGCCATCTAATTCATTCACATCTAGATCATGAAATTTTTTAAAATCTTCTTTAACATTAGCTTTCACTGTTACCCAAACATTCAGATTATCTTTTGTAGTTGCTAATACATTATCTATTGATTTTTTTGTATAAGGGCTTGGCCAACTCTGTCCGACTGTACTATTACTTGAAAAAACGTAATTAATCGCTCTATTTGAAAGTGGTGTTGCTCCTGTTTTTTTTACTGCAAAAACTCTAGCTGCAAAATCATGACCTTTTTTGGATTTTTCATTAATACCTTGCAAATCTTTTTCAATTTTCCATGTTATGTTGATAAATGGTGTCTTGTTTAGGTCAATTTTAACCTCTTTTCCAAGACCAGAAGCAGCATTATCTGCTACGGCTTTTAAAAAATTACCATTCTCATTTGATCCAACAGAATAAACTGTTTTATTATCCGCTCCTCTCACCTTACGAACATCAAGTTCTGAAAGCTCTTGCTCTGTAAATTTAAAAATATTCATGTTTTCAGCGAGTGCAGAGTTAAGTAAAATTAATGATGTAATAAAAATATAAAAAAATTTAAACATGATCTTCTTATAGATAGATTATTTATAAATTCAATATTCAGTCACAATTTAAACATTCTAAATTCAAGATTGATTGTTAAATGAATAATATGAAAATTATATTTGTTTTTTTACTTTTGATTTATTGGTCGTTTATGATATCTGCACCGGTAGTATCTGAGGAGATTAAATCGGGCGGATCAAGAGTTATTAACTCAAAAATAGACTTAATTTCTAAGGTAAAAGGATAATTTTTGGGGCAACACATGTACCGTCATGGATTTGCTTAAAAGCATCACCACCACTTTTTAATTCTCTATATTCAATCCAATCTAGTGACCCAATATCCTTGTTTGCTAAAATTTTTAAAGTTTGCTCAAAATCTTTATTTGTATAGCAATAAGTACCAATAACTGTCACTTCTTGTAAAGTCATTTTTCTAAAATTAAAGGTTCCAGCAGGCTGAGTTAAACCTATGTGAATAATAGTTCCACCTGGTTTTACTACTTCAATTGCTTGTTGTCTTGAGATTTCTAGTCCAACAGTATCAAAAACTATATCAAAGTTATTGCTAGTTATTTCTTTGTCATTTGGAGCTACATATTTGGCATCTAAATATTTAGAACATTCTTTAAGTCTCAATTTATTTGGATCAGATAGAATTATATTCTTGTTGCCTTTAATTTTAGATAATATTAGACCACATAACAAACCAATCGCACCACCACCTTGAATTAAGGTTTTGCATTCAGATAAAGGTTTGCTCAATGCTTGTTCACCCATTAACACTGCATGCAAAGAAACAGCGGTTGGCTCTGCTACTGGAGCCTCATTTTTATCTAGACCATCTGGAATTTCATAAATGTTTTGGTCGGGTGTTGATACAAATTCTGCAAAAACACCTTGCCTTTCAATAGGTTTATTCATACCCAAAATTATTCTTTTTGGACAAAGATGCTCTCTTCCACTTGTGCAATATTCACATTTGCCACAAGTGATTAAAGGATTTAAAACAACATCTTTTCCTTTGAATTTTCCATTCTGAACTTCTCCACTTACCTCATGTCCCAATATTAATGGTGGCACTCTTCTTTCATCATGTCCATGATATGCGTGCATATCAGAACCACAAATTCCTGAAGCGTGTATCTTTAAAATACTTTCTCCTGAAACCTCAATTGGATTTGGCTCATCTCTAAAAACTAATTCCTGGGTACCTGTGTATACTAGAGCTTTCATGTTACTTTTTTGCTAATAAGTAATATGTTATCCAAGCAACAAATGCACCTATTATCCAAGCGTAGGACTGTAAAAACATTAAATTAGTGTTCCAAATTGTAGACGCTGAAAATATAAATCCAATAATTAAAGAATAAACACCTTTTATATGCCAACCACCTGAATAATAATAAGCACTCTCTTTATCTATAGAATATAAATCTTTATTACTTAATTCTTGATTTTTAATTAAATAATAGTCAGCTGCCATCACTCCAAATAAAGGACCAAAGAAAGCACCAAAAGTATCAACAAATGATAAAATTCCTATTTGGCTCAATATAGTCAACCAGAAGATTGCGATCAACAAACCAAAAAAAGCAATTAAATAACTAGCGCTTTTTAAACTTAAAATTGATGGAGCAAAATTTATTAGAGAGTATTGAGATGGGATGAAATTGGCAACTAAATTTGTAGAAGCTGAAGCTATTATAATAAAAAACAAAACTACTATAGTTATCTGAATATTGTCAAACTTTCCGATTATATCTGTGGGGTTAGTAAAAATTCTTTCTATATCTGAATATTTTTGATTTAAAAAAACATCAGAACCTGTAACAATAAAAACAGATAAAAAAGAAAAAATGATTAAATTTAAAATTAAACTTAAGTTTCCTTTTTTTAATTCTTTTTCATTTTTAACATACCTAGAAAAATCACCAAAACTAATGATTAAAATTGAAAAATAAGCAAATATTGTTCCGGCAACTGTTAATAGAGGTGCTAAATTATTAACGTCTAAAAAATTATTAAGATTAAAAATATTTGAAAAAGCTTCGGTAGTTATTTTTACATCACTTAATAAAACAACAAAGAAAAAAATCAGCAAACCAGTATAGACTGTCATTGCTGAAAAATTAATTATTTTCTTATTGTACTGCATACCAACAGTAAAAAATACAGTCTGTAAAATAATTGTAATTATTATTGCAGACCAATCAATAATGTTCATTCCAAAATAATAAAAAATAAATATTTCCTGTTGTAATAAAGAATTATCTATAGAAAAAATTATTATTCTAATTAAATAAACTAATATTTTAGATAAAAAATAAGTTTGAATTCCAAATAAAAAAATCCCAACTAAACTTCTTATAAATCCAAAAAATTTAGCTCCGTTAAATCCTAATGATGATCTTAATAATACTGCAAATGGTAAACCAAATTTTTGGGAAGGTTTTCCGATAATGTTTGAAAATAAATAAACAAAAAAAGATCCTAATATAATTCCAAAAAAAACTATAAAAATATTTAAACTATACATTAAGTATAAAGAGGATATTAAAGAAAAACCAATTACACTTTGTACATTAGCACCCCAAAAACAAAATAAATCTTTCCAATTCCAAGTTTTATAATTTGGATTAACTGTGACCAAGTCCCAATTAGAGAGAGAGTATTTTACTTTTGGCTGATTCACTAAATTTATTTTAAACTAATAAATTCTACTGTCCATATAAGAGAGTTGGTAACCATAAGGCAATTTTAGGAAATATGATAATTAAAACTAAGCCTATAATTTGTAGAACCATAAATTGCATCATTCCATAATAAATATCTTTTAAATCCCATTCAGGAACTACACCTTTTAAGAAATAGGCAGACAAAGCTACAGGTGGAGATAGCCAGGCGGTCTGGAGATTGACAGCAACCAATATTGCAAACCAGGTTAAATTAAAGCCCAAAGCTTCAATTAATGGTAAAATAATTGGTACAATGATCATCACAATTGGAACCCATTCCAATGGCCAACCTAATAAAAATATAGCAACCATTACAATTGCTAAAATAAAATATTTGTTCATCTCTAAACCTAACAAAAATTCAGTCAACAATGTTGGAGTACCAAGTCTTGCAAATACAGCACCAAAAAAGTTTGATGCAGCAACTAAGACCATTATTAAAGCAGTAATCTCTAAAGTTTTAACTAGTGCTTCTTGGAGTTTAGATAGAGTTAATTTTTTATATGCTAATGAAAGTAACAATGCACCCATTGCACCACAACCTGCAGCCTCTGTTGGTGTTGCAAAACCAAATAAAATACTTCCCAATGCAGCAAAGACTAGAGCTGCAGGAGGAACTAAGCCTAAAAAGAATTCTATCCAAACCTCTTTCATGCTTGCTGCTCTCATTTCCTCAGGAATTACAGGTCCTAATTTAGGATTTATCATGCATCTTATTGTTGTGTAGCCAGCGTATAAACTTGCAAGAAGAATTCCAGGAATTATAGCTGCAGCAAATAAATCAATTACAGGGATTTCCATAATTGGGCCCATCACAACAAGCATAATACTTGGTGGAATTAAAATTCCTAAGGTTCCACCAGCAGTAATTGTACCAGCTGCAAGTCTTACATCATAACCAGATCTATTCATTGATTTTGCAGCCATTATTCCAAGAATAGTTACTGAGGCACCAACAATTCCAGTTGCAGCTGCGAATATAACTGAAACAAATAAAACAGCATAATACAATGCACCCCTTACTCTAGCCAGCATCATTTGAAATGATGAGAACAATCTTTCCATCAGTCCTGCCTGCTCCATCATAATACCCATAAAGACAAAGAGCGGGACGGCGGCAAGAGTTTGTTCGGTCATGACCATCGAGAACTGGAGGGTCATTAAATAAAAGACTAATTTTCCAAATCCTAAATAACCAAATACAAAACCTAAGAAAATTAATGTGAATGAAATAGGAAATCCAACAAAGATAGCAAATAACATTACTCCAACTAAAATAAAACCTAAGTATGCTGGATCTATAAATTCAGCTATCATTCATCTTCTCCTGGCCACTTCCCTCTTGTAGCAGCCCAATAACTTTTTAATAATTCTGAAATACCTTGGATAAGTAAAAATACTATACCAACTAATAAACAAGTTTTTATTGGCCACATATATGGCATCCAAGTAGTATCCATTCCTCTCTCACCTCTTTGGATAGACTCTCCTACATATCCAATAGTCATATAAAGGAAAACAATTAGGCCTGGAAAATAAAATAAAATATATAACCAAAAATCAATTGTGCCTTGATTCTTAGTTTTAAAATTTCTGTATAAAAAATCAGCTCTTATATGAACACCTTTAGAAAGTGCATAACCAGCTCCCAACATAAAAAGTGCACCATATAAAAATCGACTGATGTCATAGGCCCATATTGTTGGGGCATGAAATAATTTTCTAGCAAGAACTTCATAAGTCATTGCAAGAATTAATGGCATTAATATCCAACAAACAACGTTACCAACCCATTTGCTAAATTTATCGATATTTACAATTGAGCTTGCCATCCATGACGGCATATCACTTGGCATTTTTCCTGAACCACCTCGCCTTTCGGCAATCATTTCATCCGATATATCTAGTTTACCTGGTTCGTCTGCCATAAAATTTTATATAAATAATTAGAGCGGACTATTAAGTCCGCTCTAATGTAAAGATTATTTAATGATTACTTTAACGTTGCTGCGTGAGCCATTCCTAGCTTCGCATTAGACATTTGAGCACCACTCCAGAAAGGAACTGCGATATCAGCAAATTCTTTCATAGAGTCCCAAACTTCAGCAAAGAATGCATTTTTAGCTGCGTTTGTTTCCAAACTTTTCTTAGCAGCTGCCATGTATTCAGTGAAGTAATCAGAAGGAGTATCTTCTAATTTTACACCATGAACTTCAGTAAGCTCTTTTAAAGCTTTTCCGTTTTCATAGATTCTGTAACTTAGAGATTTCGCTAGAGATGCATTTGCTGCAACTTCTAGAGACTTCTTCTCATGAGCACTCATAGCTTCATATGTTTTTCCAGTAATATAAAAGTCAGCATTTACGACTACTTGGTGTAAACCTTGTAAGTAGTAGTGCTTTAATACTTTTTGAAAACCAAACGTTAAGTCTGGCTTTGGACAACACCATTCAGCAGCATCAATAGTTCCTGCTTCTAAAGCTGGTAGAATATCTCCACCACCCATAGCAACAGATGCTATACCGATGTCTTTATATGTTTGTCCTGGAATTCCCGGAGGAGTTCTGAACTTATATTTTCTAAAGTCAGCCATATCTTTAATTGGTTTTGGAAACCAACCTAAAGCTTCAGGACCAACTGGTTGAATCATAAATCCTTTAATATCTCTTCCCATTTCTTTCCATAGTCTGTCGTATAGCTCTTTTCCTCCACCATACTGAAACCATGATAAAAATGCGATGTTGTCAATACCAACACCACCACCTGCTACTGGCGAACCAAATAACATAGCGGCAGGGTGATCACCTGACCAATAGTGTGTCCAAGCAAATCCACAATCGATAAGTCCTTTATCAACAGCATCTAAAGTTTCTTTTACACCAACAACTGCTCCTGCAGGCATAATTTCAAACTTAAGAGATCCACCTGTCAAAGTTGTAACAGTGTCAGTAAAGTCTTTTAACATTTTAACTTCATCAGCCTTAGTGTTTAGAACTGTCTGACATTTTAGTGTTTTTGCAGCATTAGCATTTGAAATAAATCCGAATACCATCGCAACTGCAAATAACATTGAAATGATTTTTTTCATTTGTTTCCCTCTCTTTATTTTTAAAAATGAAACCTTGTCAAAGAATGAATTCTAAAACAAGTGTTAATATTGAATATTTTGAATTTTTTTACTGAATTATTAGTAAATTTTTTTTTTTAATTTATAAGAGTTCTAATTAATGGAAAATTTTGATTTTATAATTCTTGGTGCTGGATCTGCTGGATGTGTGCTTGCAAATAGATTATCTGAAAATCCTGAAAATAAAGTATTGTTAATTGAAGCAGGAGGCAAGGATAATTATCCTTGGATACATATTCCAGTTGGTTATTTCAAAACAATGCACAACCCAAAGACTGATTGGTGCTACAAAACAGAGCCTGATGAGAGCATGAATAATATTTCTATCAGGTATCCTAGAGGAAAAACATTAGGAGGCAGTTCTTCTATTAATGGTCTGCTTTATATTAGAGGTCAACACAGAGACTATGATATTTGGAGACAATTAGGTAATACTGGTTGGGGATGGGATGATGTTTTGCCTTATTTTATCAAAGCAGAAAACCAAGAAAGAGGAAAGGATGAGTTCCATGGAGTTGGAGGCCCTTTATCTGTTTCAGATCAAAGAATACATCTACCTCTTTTAGATGAATTTCAAAATGCTGCTGAGGAATTTGGTATTCCTAAAACAAAAGATTTTAATACTGGTGATAATCATGGCTGTGGTTATTTCCAAGTAACTGAAAAAGATGGCTTTAGATGTAGTACAGCTGTTGGATATTTAAACCCAATCAAGAGCAGGAAAAATTTAAAAATTTTAACTCATTCACATGTAAAAAAAATTAATTTTGAAAACAAAACTGCTAAAGAAATTGAGTATTGGGAAGGAAATGAATTAAAAAAAGTACAAGCAAATAAAGAAATTATAATTTCATCAGGGGCTATTGGCTCTCCTCAAATTTTACAAGTTTCTGGAATAGGAAATCCTGAAAAATTAAAAAATCTTGGGATTGATATGGTTCAAAATTTAAATGGAGTTGGAGAAAACTTACATGATCATTTAATGCTTAGACCAATCTATAAAATTAATGGATTAAAATCCTTAAATAAAAAAATAAATAGTTTATTTGGAAATTTAATGATTGGCTTAGAATACATTTTTAAAAGAAGCGGCCCAATGACTATGGGTGCTAGTCAACTTTGTATGTTTGCAAAGAGTGACCCTTCTTTAGAATTACCAGACTTACAATGGCATGTTCAGCCTATGAGTATGGACACTTTGGCAGCAACAAAAAATCATGATTTTCATGCATTCACCCCTACTGTTTCAAATATCAGACCAACAAGTAGAGGACATGTCAGTATCGTTGATAAAGACTCTAGAACTTATGCAAAAATAAAACAAAACTATCTATCAACTGATCACGATAGAATGATTGCAGCTAAAGGACTTAAATTAACCAGAAAAATTATAATGGAATCTGAAACTTTTAAAAAATATACCCCAGAGGAATACAGACCTGGCATTCATTTAAATGATGATGAGGAGTTAGTTAAAGAAGCTTCTAATTATGCTCAAACTATTTTTCATCCAGTGGGAACCTGTAAAATGGGTCAAGATGAAATGTCTGTAGTAGATGAAAAACTTAAGGTTAAAGGTGTTAATAATTTAAGAGTTATAGATGCATCAATAATGCCAAACATCACATCAGGAAATACAAATGCACCAACAATAATGATTGCAGAAAAAGGTGCTGACATGATACTAAAACAATAATGTTTGCAGAATTTTTTACACCTGAACAAATAGCTATATTAACTCAAATCATTTTTATTGATCTAGTTTTAGCAGGAGATAATGCAATTATAATTGGGATGGTTGCATCTAAATTTCCGGTGGAACAAAGAAAAAAAGTTATCTTCTGGGGAATTGGTGGTGCTGTAATTTTAAGAATAATACTAACTTTGCTTACAGCTTATCTGCTACAAATAACTGGTTTAAGATTAATTGGGGGATTGTTATTACTTTATATTGTTTACAAACTTTACGTAGATGTAATCAAAGGTTCCGAAACAGAAGAGAATGTTAAAGTAGACAATTCCAGTTTTTTAAAGGCTATTTGGACAGTTTTACTAGCAGATTTTACAATGAGTTTAGATAATGTTTTAGGTGTTGCTGGTGCAGCAGGCGATCATTATGGACTACTTGTATTTGGATTGGTGTTATCAATCGTTTTAATGGCAACTGCAGCAACATTAATATCTGGATGGATTAAAAAATATAAATGGATTGCTTGGGTTGGTTTACTAGCAATATTAATAGTGGCTGTAGAGTTGATTTACACAGATATTAAAATAATATTCTTTTAATGTATCTTCAAAAAATAAATCTAAAAAACAAATACGCTTTAGTTACTGGTGCAGGTAAAGGATTGGGAAGAGCATGTTCAATTGCATTAGCTGAAGCAGGAGCAACAGTTATAGCTTTAAGTAGAACTCCTTCAGATTTAAATAAATTAGAAAAGGATATCAAAAAAATTAAAGGTAAAATTATTAAAGTTTCATGCGATGTAATGAACTATGAAGATTTAAAACAAAAATTAGATAAAATTAAAATAATTGATGTATTGGTAAATAATGCAGGAACTAACATTCCAGAACCATTTGAAAAAATTAAACAAAAAAGTATGAATTATCTTGTAGATTTAAATCTAAAAGCAGCATTTAACGTGGCACAACTTGTTGTAAAAAAAATGCTTAAAAATAAAAAAAGACCTGGTTCAATCATAAATATGTCATCACAGCTCGGTCATGTGGGTATGGGAGGAAGAAATGTATATAACATGACAAAATTTGGTATTGAGGGACTAACTAAAGGAATGGGGGTAGAGTTGGCTAAAAAAAATATCAGAGTTAACACGGTAGCGCCTACTTTTGTTGAAACACCTATGGTTAAAAATTTTTTTAAAAACAAAAAATTTAAAAAATTAGCTCTTGGAAATATTCCTATGGGTAAAGCAGCTACTGAAAGTGATGTTGCCACAACTGTTTGTTTTTTGGCGTCATCTGCATCTTCAATGATTACAGGAACATCAATAATTATAGATGGTGGATGGACAGCTCAATAATTTATAGACTTTTTTTTGTTTTTTTAATTTTTATATCTCCAGTTAAAGCTATTGAATTCCAAGGTAAATTTCTACAAGGTCATTTTATTTTAGGTAAAACTGACCCTCATGCTAAAATTTTGGTTGGAAAAAAAGAGGTTAAAGTATCAAAAGATGGTTTTTTTGTTTTTGGTATAGATCGAGATCAAAAATACGACCTAACTTTTACAAAAATTATTGATGGAAAAAAATCAATAATTACAAAAAAAGTTTTAAAGCGTAAATACAATATACAAAGAATAGATGGTTTGGCAGAAAGTAAAGTAACCCCACCTGAGTCTGTTTATAAAAGAATTAAAAAAGAAAATAATGCAATTGGAGAAGCAAGAGCAATAAATTCTGATCTGCAATTTTTTAAGGAAAAATTTATTATGCCAGTTGAAGGTATAATTAGCGGTGTTTATGGTAGTCAAAGAATTTTAAATGGTAAACCAAGATGGCCTCACTACGGTATAGATATTGCAGCTAAACAAGGAACGATGATTAAATCTTCTGGTTCCGGTGTAGTTACTATGGCTGAAGATGATTTATACTATACTGGTGGTACAGTTATAATGGATCATGGTCATGGGATATCCACAATATATTCTCATTTAGAAAATGTTTTGGTATCAGTTGGTGATCAAATTAATCAAGGCGATATAATAGGAACTGTAGGATCAACAGGAAGATCAACAGGACCACATTTGGATTTTAGAGTGAATTGGTTTCAAACACGACTTGATCCAATGTCGGTAATAAATTAAATAATGTTGGGGTTAAATTACAATCAGGCCAATCTATAAAGAATTGGAATTGCCGCCACATTTTAATTATATATCAGACCTGGCTCTAATACGTTCATAAATTAATCTCGTTTTTACACCCAAACCTAGAAAAGGATCAGGAGGTAACCATGTGGGTTTATTTCTTGCTTCAATAGTTTCTATCTCTTTTGAGTTTTCGTTACTTGCCTTGATTGCTATTTGTTCTCCAAATAAAGTACCAACTCCAATACCAGAGCCATTATAACAACCTGCAACAAATATATTATCATCTATTTTTTCAAAAATTTGAGAACTATTTCTTGTTCTTGAAACAATGCCTGACCAAGAAGATTGGATAATATCATCCGGTAATTCAGGAAATCTTTTTTTAATACCTATTTTTTGTTTTAATGATCTTTTGGTTAATTCAGATTTAGACATTTGATAAGGATTATAAACTTCTGCAGTATTTCTAATTAAAATTCTTCTATCTTTAGTCATTCTTATAGTGGCCCCCATTGGTCTTACAGGCAAAACTCCCCACTCTTTAGGCTCACCAAGAGATATAAACTCCTCATCTGATAAAGATCTTGTCATACTAGCTGTCAATGTAATAGGAAAATTATAGTTAGATTTTATACCTAAAGACTTCAGAAATCCGTTTGTAGCAAAAATAATTTTTTTAGTTTTAATTAAACCATTTTTAAATTTACAAATAACTGTGTCTTTAGCCTTCTTCCAATTTAATAACAAAGAATTTTCATAAAGATTTATATTTTTGGGCAAGGTGTCAATCATAGCTCTAACTAATTTTCCCGGATGTAATAAAATTCCCCCCTTTGTATGAAGAGCTATATTGTAAAAATTAGTTCCTAGTCTTGTTTTAAGCTCCTCGTTAAATAATAAATTATGTTCAAAACCTAATTTTGATAAGGTATCAGAAAAATTTTCTAATATTTTTCTATCTTCATTCTTTGATGATGCAAAATATTTTCCACATTCATTCCAATCACAATCTACTTGGTATTCTTTAATAAATCTTTTAACGGTCTCTATTCCTAGTTTATAAATGTCTGTTTTTTTTTTATAATTATCTAATTCTTTATTAGAGGTAAAACCATCATTTAATGTTGTATCGACCAGATAACCTGAGTTTCTAGCACTTGCCCCCTCTCCTGCCAGCTGAGCATCAACTAATGATATTTTTTGCTTAGGATAAAGTTGACCTAATTTTCTTGCTGCAGACAATCCGGTGTAACCTGCTCCAATCACTAACCAATCACAATCTTCATCTCTACGTATAGAGTTAATATTTATTCTTGGACTGAGATCATTTATCCAACTACAACTACTATCATTAATGATTGTCATAAAATGACTCTACGATAATTGATAAATTTTTAAAGATTTTAATTAATAAACTTTAAAGTTTAATTTAAAAAATAGGTATGTTTGTTTATTTAGTTTGGATTAGGTTTTAAAATTTCTATATGAAAGAATTTTTCTTTTAATAAATGTTTCTCTTTTAATTTTCTCTTATCAACATTTTCTGTATTGTAGAATGGAAAATTTGTAAATTTCCACAAATCATCTCTTTCGAATCTATCTTTAATTCTATGTATATTTTTTAAATTCAAAATAAATAGAGATAATAGTATTAAAATTAATATCTTTTTTTTGTTAATATTAACTTCTAGTTTTAGAAAATAATTAAAGAAACTAAAAAAAAATATAATAATTGTAGAAAATCCAAATCTAAATTGTGGAATTGTTATAAGCCACAAGAAAATGCTGCTACTTGACAAAATAAATAAGATATTATTTTCAATAGAAAACTTTTTAATATTAGGTTTTTCTCTTATTAAATAGAAATGAATTATCAAAATTATTGAAGATATTATTAGTAAAAATTCAAAAACTTTATAGAAAAAATGATGCTCTACCCAAAATTTAAACCAATTGAATTTTTTGTTATATTCTTTTTGATCCGTTATCAAATCATATTTGGATCCTTTTTTTATATGTGCATGATATGCTTTTGCCCACAAGCTAACAAATTCAGAAAATTCTTTTATATTTTTTTTTTCAGACCAAAAAATTTTTTCTTTTTCAAAGCAGGTTTTATTTATAGGATAAAATACACATCCAGATCTAAAGAAGCTAGAAGTTAATAAAATAAAAATCATTAAATAAAAAATAAAATTTTTATAAGTAATTAAGCTAATTATAAATCTTAGTTTGTTTGAATAAAGCATGTATAGAAGAATTGGTGAAAACAGCAAACTATTGGTTTTAATTAAAATACAGAAAGTAAAAATATGTAAAGCCATCATGAGCTCTATTTTATTATTTTTATAAAAATAAATTTTATGAAAAACTACTAAAAGTAAAAATTGAGAAATATAATCAAACCCAAATTCAGTAAGTCTGTTAAATTTTATTAATAAAATCATTACAATCATTAAAGAAAAAAAACGTTCTGTTTTATTTATTGAGTTAAAAATGAGAAAAATAAAATACCCTATTACACTAAAATAAATAAAAAAAATTGGAAAATGAATTAATTTATATTCCAAAAATGGTAAAACAATTAATGACTGGACATGAACGAGTAGTGATGAATAAAAAAAATTTTGATTTATTAAGTAAGTACCAATTCTTAATTTATTATTAAAAATTTCATCTATAGAAAAATAATGGTAAAAACCAAAATCTTCGTGTGTTTTGGAAATCAAAAGGACAGTAAAAGTTGTTAAAAGAAAAAATGATAAGTATTTAAAACTAAATATATTTAATTTTTTTTTATAAAAAAAATAAAAATACAAACCAAAAACTAAAATAAATAAATTAAAATATTCATTATTACCTATTGATATATATATAAAAAAACCAAAGATTAATTTAAATATTATTCCATATATAAATAATTCAAAAAAATTATTAGTAATATTTTTATAATTAAAAGTATTTAATAAAATTTTTCCATAACCTGAGACAGAATAAAAGTAAATTAAACTTAGAATGAAAAATAATATAGCTTTAAAAAAAACTACAGTCACAATTTTTTAAATTATTGTTTTTTGTGGTCTCATATCTTCTTTTTTTATACCTGCTACTCTAACAGGTTTTTTCATTGCATCTCTTCTAAATGGTTCCCCAAGCTCTTGGTTAAGAATTACCTCAATAAACGTTGTAATTCCTTTCTTTTGATCCTCACAAGATTGCTTAATTGCATTTGTGGTTTCTTCCATTGTTCTAACTGTTACACCTTTTAAACCACAAGCATCAGCAACTTTAGCGTAACTTAATTCTGGATCTAACTCAGTACCAACAAAATTATCATCAAACCAAAGAGTCGTATTTCTTTTCTCTGCACCCCATTGATAATTTCTAAAAATCACCATCGAAATTGCTGGCCATTCTTCTCTAGCACAAGAACTCATCTCATTCATGCTAATACCAAAAGCACCGTCACCTGCAAAACCTATTACTGGAGTGTCTGGACATCCAATTTTTGCTCCTAATATAGATGGAAAACCATATCCGCATGGACCAAATAAACCAGGTGCCAAATATTTTCTACCTTTTTCAAAAGTAGGATAAGCATTACCAATTGCACAGTTATTTCCTATGTCACTTGATATAATGACGTCATCTGGCATACCTGCTTGAATTGCTCTCCATGCTTGTCTAGGAGACATTCTATCTGCATCTCTTTTTCTAGCTTCCTCATTCCACACTGTACCTTCGTCATCTTCTTCATGATCTAGACTTGATAATTTTTGTAACCATGCAGATTTTGTTTGATGAATTATGTCTTTTCTTTTCTGTCTATCTGTATCACCAGCAGTTGGTGAAAGTTGTGCTAGTAATTGTTGTGCAACTAATTTTGCATCACCACAAATTCCAACTGTAACTTTCTTTGTAAGACCAATTCGATCAGAATTCATGTCCACTTGAATAATACTTGCATCTTTTGGCCAATAGTCCATCCCATAACCAGGTAATGTGGAGAATGGATTTAATCTTGTGCCTAAAGCTAAAACGACGTCTGCTTGTTTTATTAATTCCATTCCAGCTTTTGAACCATTATATCCTAGCGGACCAGCAGCTAAAGGGTGGCTTCCTGGAAAACTATCATTATGCTGATAACCTGAACACACTGGTGCATCTAATTTTTCTGCAAGTTTTTTACAATCTTCAATAGCTCCACCGATTACAACACCAGCTCCAGATAATATAACTGGAAATTTTGCTTTTGATAATAAGTCTGCAGCTTTTTTGATTGCATCTACTCCACCTGCTTGTCTCTCCAATCTTACAATTGGTGGAAGATCAATATCAATTACTTGTGTCCAATAATCTCTTGGAACATTTATTTGTGCAGGTGCAGATCCTCTTATAGCTTTTTCTATAACTCTATTTAGTACTTCAGCCATTCTTGATGGATCTCTTACTTCTTCTTGATAACAAACCATGTCTTTGAATAAATTCATTTGCTCTACTTCTTGAAATCCACCTTGCCCCATTGTTTTGTTCGCTGCTTGAGGTGTAACTAATAAAAGAGGAGTATGATTCCAATAAGCTGTTTTGATTGGTGTAACTAATCCAGTAATTCCAGGTCCGTTCTGTGCAATAACCATTGACATTTTACCAGTAGCTCGTGTGTAACCATCAGCAATCAAACCACCGTTTGTTTCATGAGCAACATCCCAGAAAGTTATACCTGCATCTGGAAAAATATCTGAAATTGGCATAAAGGCTGAACCAATAATTCCGAATGCATGTTCGATACCGTGCATTTGTAAAACTTTTACAAAAGCTTCTTCTGTTGTCATTTTTGTCATAAAACTAGAACCTCTCTAAAGTGTAATATACTATTTATAAAATTCGTTTGTTAATTTTTGCGATTAATATATAAGATTTTAGAAATTTCAAACAAACAAATCGACACGATATGGCAACAGATATAATCATACATGATAAAAAAGACAACGTGGGAGTAGTTGTTATTGAAAAAATCACTCCTAAACAAGACTGTGCTTGCTGGATAATGGAAGATGACAGTTCAACAAATATTCAATCCGTAGATGAAATACCTTTAGGTCATAAAATTGCAATGGTTGACCTTAAAGAGGGTGATACTATTTTAAAGTATGGTCACGATATTGGTAAAGTTGTTAAATCAATCAAAAAAGGTGAACATGTGCATGTTCACAATGTAAAAACAAAGAAGTGGTAATAGTATGGAAATCCCAAAGAGCTTTTTAGGTTATAAAAGAGAAAACGGCAGAGCCGGAACAAGAAATCATGTAATTATTTTGCCAGTTGATGACATTTCGAACGCATGTGCAGAGGCAGTTGCTAATAATATTAAAGGCACAATCGCTCTTCCTCATTCTTACGGAAGACTTCAGTTTGGTGCAGATTTAGAACTTCATTTTAGAACAATGATAGGAACTGGATGTAATCCGAACGTTGCAGCAGTAATTGTGATTGGTATTGAACCGAAATGGACAAAAAAAATTGTAGATGGAATTGCTAAAACTGGAAAACCAGTTGAAGGATTTCATATTGAGCGTACAGGTGACATTGGTACGACAATGAAAGCATCAAAAAAAGCACAAGAATTTGTGATGTGGGCTTCAGAAAAACAAAGAGAAGAGTGTCCTTTAAGTGATTTATGGATTTCAGTTAAGTGTGGAGAATCTGATACTACTTCAGGACTAGCTGCAAACCCAACTGTTGGAAATTTAATGGATAAACTTGAGCCATTAGGTGTTCATTTGTGTTTCGGTGAAACATCTGAATTAACTGGTGCAGAACAAGTTTGTGCAACTAGAGGAGCTACTAAAGAAGCATCTGAAAAATTTATGAAAACCTGGAGCTCTTATAATGATTTTATTTTAAAAGAGGCGACAGATGATCTTTCTGAAAGTCAACCAACAGCAGGAAATATTGCTGGGGGACTTACAACAATTGAAGAAAAAGCTTTTGGTAATTTTCAAAAAATTGGAAATTGTAAATTTATTGATGTTCTTGAACCAGCTGAAGAACCAACTAAAGGAAAAGGTTTATATTTTATGGACACATCATCTGCTGCTGCAGAATGTGTGACTCTTCAAGCTGCTGCTGGTTTTAATATTCATTTATTTCCAACTGGACAAGGAAATATCGTTGGAAATCCAATTGAACCTGTTGTTAAATTAACAGCTAATCCATTAACTGTAAAAGGTATGGGAGAGCACATTGATTGTGATGTTTCAAAAATTCTTTCAAGAGAAATGAATTTGTCTGAAGCAGGTGATGAATTAATTAAAACAACACTTAGAGTTGCAAACGGTAGATTAACTTGCGCTGAAGCTTTAGGTCATAGAGAATTTGTTATGACTAAACTTTACAGAAGTGCTTAATTAACTTTAGTCTTTCATGAAATTTAAGAGATACCTGGTTGTATTACCAGGTATTATATTGGCATTCGTTCTTTACACTTTATCTCAAGGTTTCAATAATATTCTTGGTATTGAGTTATTAGGCTATGAAAAAAGCCCAATATCTACTGCAATGATCGCTATTTTATTGGGGATGTTTTTTGGAAACGTTTTTCAAATTAGAGAAAGTTTTTTAAAAGGATTAGATTTTACACAAAAGTATATTCTAAAACTTGGAATTATTTGCTTAGGTATTCAATTGAAACCATTTGAATTTTTAGAATTTGGAGCAATAGCAATTCCATTAATTATAATCTGTATAATTAGTGTACTAATAGTAATTAAACTTCTTATTAAAAAATTAAAAATACCAACAAGAATGGCTTACTTAATATCAATAGGCAGCACTGTTTGTGGTACTACTGCAATAATGGCTACTGCTCCAGTTATTGGTGCAAAAAAAAACGAAGTATCCTATGCAATTGCTAATATTACATTGTTTGGAATACTTTCTATGCTTATTTATCCATATTTTGCTAATTTTTATTTCGAAAGTGAACCTTTGTTAGTTGGATTATTTCTGGGAACCTCTATCCATGAAACCTCTCAAGTTGCAGCTGCGGGATTAATTTATGACCAGCAATTTAATAGTCCCGAAACTTTAAATATTGCAACAGTTACAAAATTAATAAGGAATACCTTTTTAATTATCATGATTCCTTTATTTGCGTTTCTTTATAATCGAGGAAAAACCACAGAAAAAAAATACTCAATAATAGATATTTTTCCTTACTTTGTATTGGGTTTTGTAGCCATGATAATAATTAGAAATTTAGGAGATCTAATGTATTCAAATAATTACAAATGGTTGGTTACAATTGAAGGTATTAAATTATCTTCGAAGATATTTTTAACAATGGCGATGGCAGCAATAGGACTTTCAACAAACTTAAAAGAACTTAAAAATATGGGCTACAAACCATTTGTTGTTGGATTTATAGGGATGGCAACTGTTGGGTTGGTTAGTATTACGACTATAGAATTATATCTAAATTATTTTAATTAAGATTTAGCTAATAATTTTTTTCTAAAGTTTGAAATAAATCGTCTTATAAAAGCTGCTCCTACACCTAGAATAATTGCAAACATAATTGTAAATAGTCCATAAAAGAAAGGCATCTCTTTAGAAAAATCAATTATAAATTTAGAAAAGAAGTTTAAATCTGAACTAATTCCTTTAGCAGATCCATTAATAACTTTTTCTGCGAAAAAAGTATCGTATGCTATCGCTATACCCACTATTAATAATAAAATTGCCAATAAAGCTCTTAAACCAGAACTATCAATTCTTTCTCCTAATTTTTGTCCAACCTGCACTCCTATGATGGATCCCACAACTAACATGGTAACTAAAAATAAATCTATAGATCCATAATTAAATGAATGAAGAAAAGTAACAACCACACTTACAAAAATTGTTACAAATAAAGATGTGCCAGGAACTAATTTAGTAGGCATTTTAATTATATAAATCATTGCTGGAACTAAAATAAATGCACCTCCAATTCCCATAATAGCTGCAATAAATCCAACTAATAGACCAATTATAATTGGAGTAAAAATACTCTCATATAATTTTGATTTTGGAAATCTCATTCTTAATGGAAGACCATGTATCCAATAATGAACATGTAATTTTTTTTTAACTAAGACGTTTCTTTTTGCTTTATCTATTTCACCCAAACTTTCAACAAGCATTAAAGTTCCGATTATTGCTAAGATATACATGTAGGCAAGAGAGATAACTGTATCAATTTTTCCAATACCTTTAAAATAAGTAAAAGTGTAAATTCCTAAAGAAGTTCCAATTACACCTCCAATTACAATCATTGAACCCATTTTATAATCTAAAGTATTTTTTAAATAATGCGTGGTAGATCCAGAAACTGAAGTAGCTAAAATATTATTTGCTTCATTAGCAACAGCGTATGCAGGAGGTATTCCTAAAAAAATTAAAAACGGTGTCATCAAAAACCCACCACCAACACCAAATAAACCTGAAAGCACACCTACTATTGCGCTTAATAAAAGTATTTCGATAGGGTTAACAAAAACTTGAGCTATCGGTAAAAATACTTCCATAAAAAATTTAAAAGTTGTTAAAAAACAACTTAGTTAAAAGTGATAAAAGTTCCAACTAAAATCACTCCCCAGTAAGCTGTTAAGCTTGCTATAATTCCTGCTTTAATAAATATAGTTTTAAAATTTGAGAGTTTATTAATAATTTTTACGTTAGAAAGTAACATTAAATCCGTCATTACACCCACAACGAAATTTGTCAAACAATTATTTAAGGTAGGTAATTTTTTTTTAATAGATCGTTGCTCCAAAAACCTTAACCGTGTCGTCCTCGACCCCTAGGACCAACCTCCCAAGAAACTCTCCTGGGATCTCTTTATTTGTTTGCTTGATCAACACGGTTATGTGATCTCCTCTTCTAAGGCAACCGAAAGGTTCAAAAGTCTCTTTAAGATTGGTGATTAGCTTGTTATTAGCCCACTGTTTACCTAGTTCCACTTCGTTAGCGCCAAAAAGCATTTGAGTAGAGAAATCTCTAGTAAACCCGCCATAATCTTTAAGATTAGATGATTTAACTAAATTATCCCAAATAGGTTTGGCCAATTCATATATTTCATCATCTGATTTAGATAAAATATCCATTTGATTTAATTAAATTATTTACTACGAAGCTTTTTTCTTCTCGTTCTCATCCACTATATGGTAGACAGGAACTTTCTCCATACTAAATTTACCAGTTTTAGGATCTCTTCTAGAAACTGTTAAACAATGCCAATTTTCATCATCAAGTTTCATATGATCGCCTCTATAATAGTACCCTGGCCATCTAGTCTCTTCTCTAAATAAAGTATGTTCTGTTACACACTGAGAAGTCAAAGCTCTATGTTTTAACTCCCAAGCTCTCATAAGTTGGTGATAATCTTCAGCTCCAACGTGCTCTAAGTCTTCCTGTAGCCAATCTAACAACTCAAGTCCTCTTTTAAGCATATTACCATTGGTCATGTAATTTGAGGTAATTCCACCAACATATTCATCCATGATTTTCTGTAATCTTTGAAGACCTTGAATTGGAGATATATAGCTAGGAGAAACTGTTCCACCAGTTATCTCATTTCTAGCAACTGTGTAGTTTTCTAGTGGTTTATAAACTGCAGTCTTGAAATCCTCACACTGTTTATCTGAAACTTTTACACCTTCAGCTTTTTTATCTTCAATGTATTTAACAGCAGCTTTTGCAGCTAATCTTCCTTCTGTAAAAGATCCAGATGAAAACTTATGGGCGCTTCCACCAACTGTATCTCCTGCACCAAATAAACCATCAATAGTTAACATTCTGTTATAACCCCAGAAATATTCTGGAGGTGATAAATCCTCAGGGCCACTTACCCATGCACCAGAACAAGTAGCATGAGAACCCATTACATAAGGTTCAGATGTAGTTAATTCGGGATTTGTATATTTTGGATCAATGTTTTGAGATGCCCAAACAACAGCTTGCCCAACAGTCATTCCTAAGAAATTTTCCCAACCCACTGTTTCTAAATGCGGGTCTTGAAAAGCTTCAGTAGTTACCATGTGGATTGGTCCACCGCCTGCAGCTACCTCTTGAATAAAAGCATGGTTTCTCAAGCAAGTTGGAGTTGGATGATGATCAATATATTCTCCAACTAACTCTTTAGTTTGGTCATACCATTTTTTCTCATAATTTTCACCATTAGCATTTTGTGTGTATGTTTTTAAATGAAGGAAATACGCTCCAACTGGACCATAACCGTCTTTAAATCTACATAATACAATTCTGTTTTCCATTTGAGTCATCTTCGCACCTGCTGCAATAGGTAATGCATATGCAGATCCATTACTCCATGGTGCATACCAAGTTCTTCCCATTCCTTCTCCAACCGCTCTTGGTTTAAAGATGTGTGAAGCTCCACCAGCAGCAACAATTACTGCTTTTGCTCTAAATACGTGGAAATCACCAGTTCTCATATTAAAGCCAACTGCTCCGCCAATTCTGTTATCTTGAGACTCGTCCATTAAAAGATGAGTAATCATTATTCTGTTATAAATTTTATCTGCAGATTTTTTTGCTGCCTCAGCAACAATAGGTTTGTAACTTTCACCATGGATCATAATCTGCCATTTACCTTCTCTTAAGTATCTTCCAGTTTCTTCATTCTTCATCATAGGCAGACCCCATTCATCAAACATGTGAACTGTAGAGTCTACATGACGAGCCATGTCATAACCTAAATCCTCTCTTACCATTCCCATCAAATCATTTCTTGCATATCTAACGTGATCCTCTGGTTGGTTTTCACCCCATTGCATTCCCATGTAGCAGTTAATTGCATAAAGTCCTTGAGCAACAGCTCCACTTCTATCAATGTTAGCTTTTTCAACACAAACA
Source organism: Candidatus Pelagibacter sp. FZCC0015 (assembly GCF_007833635.1). NCBI lineage: Bacteria > Pseudomonadati > Pseudomonadota > Alphaproteobacteria > Candidatus Pelagibacterales > Candidatus Pelagibacteraceae > Candidatus Pelagibacter > Candidatus Pelagibacter sp. FZCC0015. Next base: position 1,051,694 of record NZ_CP031125.1, on the reverse strand, counting down.
ATTTTCATGTCTCTACCCCAGTGTCTTGCTTCAAAAGTAGCACCAGTTCCAGCCATTCCTCCACCTACAACTAATATATCGCAATCTTCGTAATGTGTTTTATGACTAGCCATTAATAGTAAACTCCTTTTTTGAACGACTCTTTGGGTACAGTTGGAAGCTCTCCATCTATATTTAGCCCTTCTGGTTCAGTGTATAATCTTTGTGAATTTATCTCACCTTGATTAGGTTTGTCCCCATCAGCTAATTTAGGAATAAATTTTCCCCAAGGCTTAGTTGTGATTGGAGATACAAAGTTTTTTTCAGTTCCATTTCTAAATTTAATTTTCCAAGAGATTGTTCCTTTTTCTTCTTCCCTTCTTACTCTAACGCTATGTCCCATTGGAGCAAAATCTGCATATCCTCTAACATCAATAGCGTGGTTAGGACAAGCTTTGACACAAGAATAACATTCCCAACAAAAGTTAGGTTCAATATTTTTTGCACGTCTAATATTTTCATCAATGTGCATTATATCTGATGGGCAAATATCTACGCAATGACCACAGCCATCACATCTTGTCATATAAACAAATGTTGACATATTATTCTCTCTCCTTTTTTAATTTTATCATAATTAATAATGTTTAGGTTGTTCTCTTTTAATACCTAAACCAAATTGTTCAGGTGCATCTGCAGGTGGAGGTAAATTATCTCTAGAACCATCTGCTTCTGCTAAATTTTTTTGTATTGCTGCACCAGGTTTGTAAAACATATGTGCAAACTTAGACCAATAAACTCCTCCGAATAAAACTAGGTTTGAAACTATAAATAATACTAAAAATAAATTTGCATCCCATCTTCCCTCTAAATTTAAACTTTGAAGATATGACCAAATAAATCCAGTTAAGGAAGTTGCAATCAGAGCTAATACAAATAAATCTGCTTTAATAATTCTGTACCAAGGTTGAGCTTCAGAATAAACATCAACCCTTAAGAAGAACCAAAACCACGAACCACCTAAGATAGTCATTAAAGCACCTACATGCCAGATCATTGGCCAAATAGTTGGCGTTTCCGCATTTGCTGATGAATAACAAAATATCATCACAACAGACCCAATCCAAAACAATATAGTTCCATACATTCCTAGAAGGTGTGCTACTCTTCTTTTACCAGCACCTAGTTCTGATGTTGTACCAATGTCGTATGCAATTGTTTTTGAAACAACAGCTATTCTTTCACCAGTTGTTAATTCTTTAGTTGCATTTTTTTTTGCTTTTTTAGCATTTTCAAAAAAATACTTAACATTCTTTTTATGAATTATGTCTAAAAGAGTACCTGCAACAATCAATAAAATCATTAACACCACAAAACCTTGCATAACTACAGATGGAACTGTCTCGGCTAAAATTGAAAAAGGATTTGTTGCAAACATTTTGAATATCCTTGTAAAATAAAATTGAATTAATTTAAGGTTTTCTATTCTAGATATTTATAGAGTTCAACCAAAAGTATTGGTCAATTTGTCTTTAATAACAACTCAGGGTTTACGTTTGTAGTGTTGTTTATTGGGAATCACTGACCTAACACCACCCTGAGGATTGTCTACATCCCCTTCTCTTCTTGGAATTAAATGAATATGGCAATGCATAATTGATTGGCCTGCAGATTTTCCTGCATTTGTACCTAGATTAAAACCTTTAACACTAGAATCTTGTTTTAAAATTCTTTCTTTAGTTTTTAAAATTAACTCATTGCATGCCTGAATTTCCTCTTTGGTAAGATCAAAATATGTCTCTACATGTCTTTTAGGAACTATAAGACTATGAAGTTCTGAGACAGGATAGCTATCCTTAGATGAATAAGCTAATTGGTTTTCAAACTGGAGCTCTTCTTTTCTGATTTTGCAAAATATACAAGGGTTGTTTGGATCTTTCATATTTAAAAAAGAGAATTATATATTTTATTTAATTTATTGAAGCAATTACTCTTTCTTCTCCTCCATTTAAGGTCATTTATTTTTGAAACTGATGTTACTCCTTTGCCAGATCCGATAAGTATTATTTCATCATAATCATTAATTGATTTAATGGAAATATCTTTAAAATTAATTTTAATTTTCTTACTTATAAATTTAATTGTATTTCCAAAATAACAATTTTTTTTAGGTGAAAAAATCTTTCCATTTTTCACAAAAACTAAATTTGAAGTACCAGTTTCTAAAATTTTATCATTTGCGACTAGAGCAATATCAAATTTAGTTGAATCAACTTTGCTTAATTTTGCTAATATTTTTTTATAATAGAGATTTTTGTAATTTGGTTCTACACGTTTATATTTAAACAATAAGAGATTAAAATTACTTTTTGGTTTTGGTCTTTTTCTAATTGAGACTGATATCAGTTTTTTATTTAACGCTATACGAAATAAATTATCAGGACCTTTGTATATAGTGTTTTTGTTAATTAAATATTTAATTATGTTTTTTAAATTTTTTTTTCTTATTCCATATTTTTTTGTAGATTTTATTAAGTTCTCTAAATGCGGTTTTAAAAGTATTAGCTTAAGAGGTTTTCCAACCATTCGCATTGTGGTGAATACACCTCTAGATCCCCAAAGATCCTTGAAAGTAACTTCTTTAAGATTGCTAAGCTGATAAGATTTTTTTAATAATAGTGTTGCCATTTTCTGTTAAAAAAGATTCTGGATGAAATTGAAACCCATATATTTTATTTTGATTGTCCTCAAGGCCCATAGGTATTTTTGTTTTACTACATCTCATAGTTATTTTAATTGAATTCGATTTAAATGGCTCCATTAATTTTAATGAATGATATCTTCCAACTTTAAACTGTTGATTGTTTTTAAAAATTTTACTTTGATTATTTGTTTTTATTTTGGATTGAAAACCATGATAAATTTTTTTTTGCTGTATTATTTTGCCTCCTTCATTATGTAAAATCATTTGATAACCAAGACAAATGCCAATAATTTTTTTCCTTCCTTTGTATTTTTTATAAATATTTGAAGTAGTAGGATAATCCTTTGGTGATCCAGGTCCTGGTGATAAAACGATCACATCACTTTTATCAAGTAATTTGTTATTTAACTCATAATAATTTGAACAAAAAACTTTATCAAATTTTGCAAATTGATGAACAACATTCCAAGTAAAAGAATCTTGATGATCTATAATGTAAATCATTTAAATAACTCCAATAAAGATTTTGCTTTAATATAATTTTCATTAAATTCTTTCTTAGGGGAACTATCTAATACTACTCCAGACGCAGCAGAGATCTCTGATTGATTTTTATAATTTAATATAGATCTAATTATAATATTAAACTTCATATCTTGATTAAATTTAATAAGTCCAAAACTTCCTGTAAAAATATTTCTACTTTCTTTTTCTTGATTGTTTAAAAGTTCTAATGTTCTTATCTTGGGACAGCCAATTACGGATCCTCCCGGCATCATTGCCTTAATGATATCAATCAATTTTGTATTTTTTTTTAATATTCCACCAATTGAAGTCACATAATGAAAAAGGTGCTTGTATTCCTCTACATATTTTTTTTTGAGTATTTTGACACTTCCGGGTTTACAAATTTTGGATAAATCGCTTCTTTCCATATCAACTATCATGTTGTGTTCTTTAGTTTCTTTTTCGTTATTTTTAAAATATTTTAGAGCTATATTTTTATTGGATAGTATTTTTTTCTTAAATGTGCCCGCTATTGGTTTTGTTATAATTTTATTTTTTTTCTTATCAATTAATGTTTCAGGAGAGCAACTTACTATAGAGTAATCCTTATCTTTTATCATAAATGACTCAGGAGATGAGTTAACACGCATTAATTTCCAAAAAAAATTAATAGGATTAATTAATGATTCATTCTTATATTTTGTACAAATTTTAATTTGATAAGTCTCGCCTTCTCTTATTTTTTTTGAAAATAATTCAAATATTTTTTTATATTTTGTATAAGAAATATTTACCTTGAAAGGACTAAGTATTTGAGTTTTGTTGAATTGATAATTGAATGTATGCTTTTTTATATTAGATATAACTTTAATATCTTTTCTAATTTTAATTATAGTCTCAGGTTTATAAAAAATTCCTTTATAAAAGTTTATCCTCTTTTTATTTTTTAAATTAATACCAATCAAATTACATAAAATTTCATAACCAAAAAATCCAAGATATAAATCTGTTTCTTTTTTATATTTTTTTTTCTCTAACGAATTAAGAAATTTATGTATATTTTTTTTTGTTAAAATGATCTTTTTTGAAAAATCTGTATAAATATTATACCCATCATCTACTTTGTAAATTATTAAAGGCTTATCTGATTGATACAGATCCTCTAAATATGGGTTAAATTTAAATTTATGCTGGTTGAGTTCTTTCAATTGCTTTCTCTACTATAGGTAAATGTATCAAACCTGCAAAAATTGATAATGCGATAGATCCGTACCATGCATAATCAAAATTTCCATTTAATTCATAAAATACACCACCAAGATACGCACCCAAGAAAGATCCTATTTGATGACTCACAAATACTATTCCATATAAAAGTCCAACGTATTTTGTGCCAAATATATGGGCAACTATTCCATTTGTTGGAGGAACTGTGGATAGCCATAAAAAACCAAAAGTAACTCCAAAAACTACAGAGTTAAAAATACTTGGTGGTAAGAAAATAAAATAAATTATGGAAACTCCTCTTAAAAGATAAATAGCACTTAAAATTTTTTTCTTACTATACCTTGTTGCTAAATAACCGCTTGTAATAGTACCTGCCATATTAAATACGCCAATCAAAGCTAAAACCATTGCAGGTGTCCAATCAGGCAAACCTTTATCTGCCATATAAGTTGGAATGTGTGTTGCTACTAGAGCAATATGCCAACCACAAACAAAAAAACCCAAAGTAAGATAAATAAAACTTTTATTTGCAAATGCTTCTTTTAGCGCTTCCCTTGCTGTTTGGTTATTGTCTTGATTAACTCCTACAGGTATTTTTGGAGTACTGACAAATAGTGATACCACCAATCCAACTCCTAAAAGAAGACAAAAATACAAAAGTGTATTTTCCCAACCTGTTTCAACTAAAGAATATCTTACAAGTAAAGGTGAAACAAAATATCCAAAAGATCCTGCGCATGTAACAATTCCTGTAGCAATAGTTCTGTTTGATGCTGGAAAATGTTTGGCTACAACTGATACCGGGATACCTATTGCAGTAGAACCTAAGCCAATTCCTATCATTACTCCTATGGTTAAAGTGAAATAGCCTCCACTATTAAATCCAGAATAAAAAAATAAAACCCCTATCAAATAAAAAACAAAACCAATAAATATTGCAACTGCTCCTCCATACTTGTCAGTAATTACACCAAACAAAGGACTAAATACTCCCCAGAGTAATAACTGTAATCCCATAACAAATCCAAAATGAGAAATGGAAATATCTAAGTCAGCATTAAAATCAAAATAAAATAATCCAAACGTCTGTCTTATTCCTAAAGAAATAATTACAACTATAGATGCAGCAATTAATGTAATTAACGCTTTCTTGCTTATGGTAAAATTTTCTGAGCTCATTTAATAAACTTTAGAGCCTTTTTTAAATCAGCTATTAGGTCTTTGGGATCTTCTAAGCCAATATGTAATCTCACAAGATGCTCATCTTTTGCTAATTTTAAAAATTTTCTATTACCTGTCTCTCTATATTCTTGATGTAAAGCTAAACTTTCAAAACCTCCCCAACTGTAACCGTACCCAAATAATTTTAATGAATTAACAAATTTTCTTACAGAATTAATATTTTTGCATTTTATCTTTAAACCCATTAGCCCAGATGCTCCTGAGTAATATTTTTTCCACATTCTAAAATTGTAGGAATCTTTTTTATATGGATATAGTAGTTTTATATTTTTGAATTTAGATAAAAACTCAGCAACTTTTTTTGCATTTTCTCTGTGTCTATCTAATCTAACATCTAAAGTCCTTAAACCTCTTGTAATTAAATAGGCATCATCAGGTCCTAATCTTAAACCTGTAATCCTCTCAGCAGCTTTAACTTTTGGAAATACTTTTTTATTAACAGCTAATGAACCACCCATTACATCCGAATGACCTGAGTAATATTTTGTTGCAGATACGATAGACATATCAAAGCCCAATTTAATAGGTTTTAAGAAGTAAGGTGTTCCCCAAGTGTTGTCTATTGCTGTTAAAACTTTGTGTTTTTTTGCAATTGATAGAATTTTTCCAATATCTTGAAAATCAAAAGAGTTACTACCTGGATTCTCAACAAAAATTAACTTTGTTTTTTTTGTAATACTTTTTTCTAATGTTTTTAAATCATGTGGATTATAAAAAGACGTTTTGATATTAAATTCTTTTAAAAAATTTTCAGTTAATAATCTTGTTGGACTATAAACAGGATCTGCAGCAATAATTTCGTCACCTGGTCTAGTCACACTGAATATAGCTAAAAAAACTGCACCAAAACCTGTTGGTGTAGTAAAAACATGATAACTTTCTTCAAGCTTAGTTAAAATTTTTTGTAATATATAAGTTGTTGATGTGCCTTGTCTTCCATAATCATAGTGTCCTCCCGTTGGATTTTTAATTGCCTTAGCTTGAGTTTTTCTAATATCTTTCATTGACTTAAAGATAATTGTAGAAGCTCTAACTACTGGAGGATTTACTGACTGATTGTGAAAATCCTTAGCTGTATGTTTCAGGAAAGTTTTGAAAGAATTAACCATAATAAATTTGATATGTTATTAAGACAATGCTATATCCCTTGAAAAACGTCAATAAAATTAAAATAGGACTAAATGAGTTACCCAAAGAAACATAGAGGCCGAAGAAAACAAGGGTCTAAAAAAAGAAGAGCTAAAAGAAAAAATAAGAAGAAATAATTCTTCTGCTATTCTTTAATCCAACCACCACCAAGTACTTTGTGACCAAACTGGTCTTTACGATAAAAAACACATGCCTGACCAGGTGAAATACCATCTTCAGGAATTGCTAAATTAACTTTTGCATTATTATTATCTATTAAATCAACTTTTGCCTCTAAAAGACTTCCGGTAGATCTAACTTTAACAAATAAATTTTGATCTAAATCCTCTTTGTTAGTTAGTAAATTTATTTTCTTTAAAGAAATTGTTTTTTTTCCAAGTTTTTCTTTAGGACCAACTATTATTTCATTTTTATCAGAATTTATCTTTAACACGTAAAGGGCTTCTTTATCTGAAACTTTAATGCCTTTACGTTGTCCAATTGTAAAATTTATAATTCCATCATGAACACCAATTACCTCACCATCTAAATTTTTTATATTTCCTTTATGAAAAGAGTCTGGTCTAAACTTTTGTATTACTGAAGCATAATCGCCATTCGGAACAAAACAGATGTCTTGACTATCAGGTTTGTCAGCAACATTTAAGTCTAAATTTTTTGCAATTTCTCTGGTTTTGTCTTTTAACATTCCACCTAATGGAAATCTTAAATAATCTAGTTGTTCTCTTGTTGTATTAAATAAAAAATAACTTTGATCTCTGTTTTCATCTATGGCTCTATACATGTTGGTAGTTTTATTTTCGGTAATACTTTTAACATAATGACCAGTAACTAAAGCATCAGCTTTTAGTTCTTTTGAAACTTCAAATAAATCTTTAAATTTAACAGTTTGATTACACTGAACACATGGAATTGGAGTTTCGCCCTTTAAATAACTCTCAACAAAATTATCTATAACACCTTGTTTAAACTTATCTTGGTAATATAAAATTTTATGCTCTATACCTAATTTGTGTGCAACACGTTTGGCGTCCATTATATCTTGACCTGAACAACATTGTTTTGATGCTGCTACTTCTTTACCATCGTCATAAAGTTTTAAAGTTATTCCAATTACATTATATCCTTCCTTTTTCATAATGCCTGCTACAGTGGAAGAATCTACTCCACCCGACATTGCAACAACTACGGTAGTATCTGAAGGTTTTTTATCTAAACCAATAGAATTTAAATCTTTATTCATAAGGTGGTATTTATACTTATTTACAATATAAGTTAAATTAAATGATTTTAGATTATGAACCAGGTGACAAAGTCACTAATCCTCAAAAAAAAGAATGGGGAATTGGGCAAGTGCAATCTATAATTAACGATAAAGTGACAGTTAATTTTGAAAATGCTGGAAAAAAAGTAATAAACGCAAAAAATGTTGAGTTAAAAAAACTTGGAAAATGAAGTTAAACTTAAAAGAAATTGTTGAAAATTTAATTGATAATTTTTTAGAGGCTGGAGATTTAGCTATTCAATTAAGAGAAAAAGGTTTGGTAAAAAAAATAAAATCAGACAATACACCAGTAAGTAATGGTGATTTGGAAGTAAACAAATTTATATCAAAAAAAATTTCTGAGGTTACTCCTAATTTACCTATCATTTCAGAGGAGACCTCTGATAATAAAGATAACCTAAATTTAAAAGATTTCTGGCTTGTTGACCCTATTGATGGAACTTATGATTATATTAATAATTTAAAAGAATTTACCATTAACGCTGGTTTAATCATAAACAACAAGCCTGTTGCAGGATTAATAAATGCTCCTGCAAAAAAAAGAATGTTTTATTCATATGAAAAAGGTAATGCTTTTGAGTTGAGCAACGGTAAAAAAACAAACTTAAGCAATTTACCTGCTAAGAAAAAAGAAAATTTAAAATTTATTTCATACTCAACTAAAATAAAGCCTGAAATTCAAAAAATTTATGATGATTTGGGAGTAAAAGAAAATACTAGAATGAAAAGTTCTTTGAAATTCTGTGTCGTTGCTGCTGGTGAATATGATGGTTATGTTGCTGAACCTAGAGCATATGAATGGGATATAGCAGCTGGTCATGCAATTTTAGAACATGCGGGTGGATCTGTAACTGATTTTGAAGGAAATGAAATTTTGTACGGTAAAAAAGATTTAAAAAATCCAAGTATAATTTTGAAAAATAAAAATATTTTATAATGGATGAACAATTAAGAATAATACTAATAATTATTGTATCTGTTTCAATTTTTGGATTATTGGTGTTCGTTTTCGTAAAAAATTATATAAGAAATAAAATAAATCAGCTTGTAAAAGAAGAAAAAGATAAAAAGTTAAAGTAGATTTATTATTTTTAGATATTCATCTTTTTCTATATCCATTACTTTTTTTGATGTTTCAAAATCAAATCCATTTCTTGCAAGTAACGATATATCTTTTTTATAAAATAAAGTTCTATTATCCTCTGCTCTAGCTGGACCAATTCTTTTCTTTTTACATAATTTTATTGCTGAAAAAAAATCTTGATCAGAATTATCTTCTTTTATTTTTTCAACTGTATCCTTAATAAATGTTTCATTAATTCCTTTTCCAATTAAATAATTTCTAATCTTATTAATTGAGTTTCCTCTTTGGATCATGCTTTTGGCTTTGCTTTCAGAATAAAATTGATCATTTATAAATCTGTTTTTTTCTAAATCCGACAAAACAATATCAATCAGTTTATTTACATCTTTTTTTCTTACATCAGACGCTGATAGTTTCATGTATTTTTTTAATAAATAAGTTTTAAGTTGTTGTTTTGAAGGGGCATACTTTTCAACATAAGCAAAGGCGAAATTACGCATCTCATCAACAGTTACTTGAAGTGTTTTTTTTCTATTTCTTATAGGAATCATTGTTAGATTTAATATAATATATCTAAATGATTGAACAAATTTATACTTATTTCACAATTGAGACCCTTTATATGTGGATCAACCTTGGAGTTCTACCTTTTTGGTTTATCTTAATAGTGTTTCCTCAATCACATTTAAGTAGAATTTTTGTAACATCAATTTTTCCATTTTTCATATTAAGTGGTGTGTATATCTTCATTTTATATAAATCTTATTTAATTGGTTATGATTTTGATGGAAATTTCTCTCTTTATCTTGGTCTTAGTGAATTATCTAGATTGTTTGAAGACCATTTATACATAATGATATTTTGGACTCATTTCATAGCAATAAACTTATTTATTGGTGGCTGGATTGTTAAAGATTCTCAAAAGTTTTCTATAAATAAAGTTTTGATGGCTGTGCCATTAATTGTGACTTATTTAATTGGACCTATAGGTTTATTTTTATATTGGATAATTAGAATCTTTTACGCAAAAAGAATTAGTTTATATGAGTAATCATATAGATTTTTATTTCGATATAATTAGCCCATATGCATACATCGCACACAAAAAAATTCTTAAACATAAAAATATCGTATTTAATTACAAACCAATTTATTTAGGTGGTCTTCATAAACTAGCTGGAATTGATTCTCCTGCATTTAATAAATATAAATTGAGGAACAATATAAATGATTGCAACCTAGTGTCCGAGAAAAATAGTATTGAATTCAAATGGAATTCTAATTTTCCAATAAATTCTTTAAATATTATGAGAGGATATATTAGTGTTAGTAAGGATAAGCAAAACGATTACTTGAATTGTTTTTTTGATGCTTATTGGAAAGATAATTATGACTTATCAAATGTTGAGAATATTTCTAAATTAATAAGAGATTTAAATATTGATAGTGAAGAATTTTTTCAATCTATAAAAGAACAATCAGTTAAAGATAAATTAATTAAATTAACTACAGATGCTTTTCAAAAAGAAGTTTTTGGAACTCCTACCTTTATAGTAAATAATAAAATTTTTTGGGGACAAGATAGACTTGAATATGCTTTAGAAGAATTTAGTGCTAATTAAATTATTTTAAATTTGCTACTAGCTATAGAACCAAACCCACCATCAATGTGTGATACTTTTTGATACCCCATATCTTTTAAAGACTTTACAGCTAAAGCTGATCTTACGCCTCCTGCACAAAATAAAACAAATTCTTTATTTTGGTCTATTTGTCCATTTTGAAATACTGGGCTATTAGGATCTAAATATACTTCAAGCATTCCTCTTGGAATATGACTTGCACCTTCAACACTACCTGTGTTTTCTAACTCATTACTTTCTCTTATGTCGATTAGATTACAATTTTTATCATGGAACATTTGATAAGCTTCATCTGCATTAATTGTTTTAATCTCTTTTAAAGTTTCACCAACTAGAGTTTGTAATGATTTAATGACCATAATATTATAAAACCTATAACACATTATGAAAAAATTTTTTATCAAAATCTGTAAATTTTTAGGATACGAAATTTTAGATCAAAATAATTTTTCGTCCCCAACATTAGGAAAGAAATTAAATGAAGAACTATCGATTTTGAATGAAAAATCTATAGTTTTACCTTTGGGTGAAGTCAAAATTACAAAAAAAGTTAACTCATTACTAATTGTTCTAAGAATGAATACAGATATTGAGATTTGGGATCAAAATAGAAGAAGGTTATTTGAGTATCCAAAAATTGAATATACTAAAAGATCATTAAATTCGCTTATTAGATCAATTAATTTTTTAAAAAATAAACACCCGACTGTAAATGTTAAAACAATAATTGTTGATGATAATTCAAGTACTGAAAACCTTAATATAATTAAAAAAATAATTGATGGAAATAATATAGAGATAATCAATTTAGATTACTCAAAATATAAAAAGGAAATATCAGAACAAAAAAACAAAGAAACTTTTGCAAACCTTGCTAGTTTACTTCAAAGTTTTGAAATTGGAAAAGATACTGGTGAAGATTTAATTTACTTTATAGAGGATGATTATTTACATTTTGAACCAATGTTGGAAGAAATGGTGGTTTCTTATGAAAGAATTGCATCCCAAATAAATAAGGATATTTTTATGTGTCCATCTGATTATCCTTATCTTTACATGAATAATGAAAAAACAAATGTTTTGATTGGAAATAAACGTCATTGGAGAACTGTAGATAAAACACTATGTACCTTCCTGACAACTAAAAACTTATTAGATAAATATTGGGATAACTTTTATAAAAATTGTCTAGATAGACACGATCCATTTGAAAAATATTTAAATGAAATATATTCAAAAGAAATCTGTATTTCTCCATTAAAAAGTTTATCACTACATCTAACAAATATTAATTCAAGTTACGGCTTGTCACCGTTAATTGATTACAAAAAACTTTGGGAGGAGAACGAAATAAATGATTAAAGAAAATACAAAAGCACCAATTTTTAAACTACCATCTACAAATAAAAAAGAATACTCTCTAAAAGACTCAATAGGAAATTATGTAATTATTTATTTTTACCCTAAAGATGATACTCCAGGGTGTACAATTGAAACCAATGATTTTAATAAGTTACTTCCAAAATTTAAAAAATTAAATTGTGAAATTTTGGGTATTTCTAAAGATAATTTAAAAAGTCATGATAAATTCAGAGATAAATACAAAATCAAGTTTGATTTATTGGCTGATGAAGAAATAAAAGTTTTAAAAAAATACAAAGTTTGGGCTAAAAAAAAATTCATGGGACGAGAGTTTATGGGAATAGTTAGAACTACTTTTTTAATCGATAAAAAAGGTAGAATAATCAAAATTTGGAACAATGTTAAAGTAAAAGACCACGCTAAAGAAGTATTAGAAACTCTTCAAAATATTGTTAAAAAATAAAAAAGGCCCCTTATTTCTAAGGAGCCTTTAATATATATAGAGAGATATTTTAGTCTCTTATTGCATAAGCTTTCACACCTACTTCAGCAACATCAGTACCAAGTTTTTCAGCTTGAGCACTAATTCTAAGACCAATAGTTTGTTTAAGAGCTCTAAAAGTAATGTAAGAAAGTATGAAGCTAAACAAACATACTGCAATTACACCTGTTAACTGAGTTCCAAAATTTGTATCTGGATTGCTTATTGGAACAACTAAAGTTCCAAATATTCCTGCAAACATATGAACAGGGATTGCACCTACTACATCATCAATTTTTTTACTTTCTAAAAATTTTGTACCAAAGTACATAATCAATGATCCAATAGCTCCAATTACAATTGCTAATACAGGACTTGGAGTTAAAGGTTCAGCTGTAATTGCTACTAATCCAGCTAATGCACCATTTAACATCATAACGATATCAGTTTTTCCGCCAAGTAATCTTGTAACCACGGCAGCAGCAACTGTTCCAGCTGCACCTGCTAAATGAGTGTTAACTGCAATTTTACTAATTGCATTAACATCATCAAAAGTTCCCATAGCTAATTGACTGAAACCATTAAAACCAAACCAGCCAAACCAAAGTAAAAATGTTCCTAGCGTTACTAGTGGAATTGATGATGCAGCAAATGGTACTAGAGATTTAGTTTCTCCTGATTTAGTAAATCTTCCTTCTCTTGCACCTAATACAATAACTCCTGCTAAAGCAGCAGCACCACCACAAGCATGAACTAAAGTTGAACCGGCAAAGTCAGAAAAGCCTGAAGTTGCTAACCATCCTCCACCCCACTGCCAACCCATTGAAATTGGATAAATAATTCCAGCCATGATTGCTGCAAAAATAAAGAATGGCCAAATTTTAATCCTTTCAGCTACAGCTCCAGAAACAATAGAAGCAGTTGCACAAACAAACATAGTTTGAAAGAACCAATCTGAGTAATCTGAATAACCCGTAGCTAGTTCAGAAGAATCGCTCCACATAGAGAAAGATCCTATAAAACCACCTTCTGGAATACCGTAAGCTAAATTATAGCCACATAGAAAAAATATTAATGAACAAATTGCAAATTTACCAATATTTTTAGCTGCAATCGTTGATACACTTTTTGTTGTTACTAATCCGCTTTCAAGCATACAGAAACCTGCGGCCATAAAAGCCACTAATACACCACCTAAATAAAATCCAAGTGAATTAAAAATATATTGTCCTTCAGCTGACATTGTTGTTTCTGCTGAAGCAAAGTTAGAAAAGCTTAATAATGATATTAAACCTATAATAAATGTTTTTAAATATTTAGTCATTATCTCTCCTTGTTAAGTAGGGTCTTTTATAAAAGTTTTTTAAATAATGAATTGCTCATAGGACAAAAGAGTTATGCTATTTAAGCATGTGTAAAATAAAAGGCCCCATTTCTGGGGCCTTTGCTTAACTAACTAGAGAGAGAGATTTTAGTTAATTCTTTTTATTAGAGGCTCTTCAATGAGATAACGACATGGAGATCGAAGAGCCTCTATATTGCATGCAATTAGTCACGTATTGCGTATGCTATTACTCCTGTTTCTGTAACGTCAGTACCTTTGGTTTCAGCTTCTTTACTTAGTCTAATTCCAAACGTAGCTTTCATTATTGACCAGATTACGTAAGACACAGCAAACACAAAAATGTTAATTGAAAGTACACCTATTAATTGTGCACTAAACGTTGCATCAGCGTTTGTTAATGGCACTGCTAATGTTCCCCAAATACCAGCAAACATGTGAGCTGGAATTGCACCTACAACATCGTCAAGTTTGAAACTGAATAATAATTTAGTTCCAAATACTACGATCAATCCACCTACAGCTCCAATGAAAATTGCTGCTAAAGGTGTTGGCGCTAATGGTTCAGCTGTAACAGCTACAAGACCACCAATTGCTCCGTTTAACATTTGAATTACATCTGTTTTACCAAACATTAATCTTGTGATTATTGCAGCAGCCATAACACCACCACAAGCAGCAAGATTAGTATTGATAAATATACTTGATACAGCAACTGCATCATCAAATGTTCCAATAGCTAGTTGAGATCCACCATTGAATCCAAACCAACCTAACCATAATATAAATACTCCAACAGTTACTAATGGAATTGAAGAAGCAGCAAAAGGTTTAATTGCTTTCGCCTCACCTTTGCTATCAAATCTTCCATATCTAGCACCTAACAACATGATACCTGCCAAAGCAGCTGCACCACCTGTTGAGTGTACTAGTGTCGAACCAGCAAAATCAGAGAAGCCTAGTTCTGCTAACCAGCCTCCACCCCATTGCCAACCCATAACGATTGGATAAATTACTCCAGCTAAAATAGCTGCAAATAAGAAAAACGGCCATAACTTAATTCTTTCAGCCATAGCACCTGAACAAATTGAAACTGTTGTTGCACAGAATACCATTTGGAAGAACCAGTCTGATCCATCAGCATAACCTGTGTCAACTGCACTTGCATCTGACCAAGGTGTAAATGTTCCAATGTATCCTCCTTCAGGAATTCCATAAGCTAAATTATAACCAAAAAGCCAAAACATAATTCCGGCAATTGAATATAGACCTATATTTTTAGCACAAATTACTGATACACTTTTTGAAGTTACCATACCAGATTCTAGCATCGCAAAACCCGCTGCCATGAACATGACAAGGAAACCGCAAATTAAAAATAGAAGCGAGTTAAATATCGCTTGAACTTCTCCAGAGACAGTTGTCTCTGCCATACCTGCACTACTCATGTTTAATAAAAATATTAAACTAAGAAGCGGTGCTGATATTTTTTTTATTATTTTAGTCATTAGACCTCCACTTGTTTAAGTGGTGTCTTATAGTTTTATTAATTTTTTAAACTAACGCTGATTAGGAAAATTGGGTATGCAGTTTTTGCATATAGTAACAGCCCTGAACGTGTTTTGAAAACGTTAGGGCTGTTAAAAAAAAATATTATCTGTTGAATACTTCTTTTAAAGCTTTAGCTGGTAAGAATTTTACCTTTTGAGAAGCAGCAATTTGAATCTGCTCACCCGTTCTAGGGTTTCTTCCAACTCTTGCTTTTCTCTTAGCAACTTTGTACGTACCAAATCCAGCAATTTTTACTGAATCATCACCTTTTAGAGCATCTAAAATAGTGTTGGTAATTGTATCAAAAGTTCGCTCAGCATCTGCTTTGCTCAAATTTAATGAGCCAGAAAGCTTAGCAATTAGTTGTTTTTTGTTCATTTTAGCTCCGGTTTTGTTGGTTAATATTTATACTTGTCATAAACGTTGATAAATCAAGCTTTTTTTTAGTGTTAAATTTTTTAAAACACACAATATCTTGTAAAAACTTAAATAAATGTTGAGTTTATTGACTTTTTTAAACGTTTTAGAATGTGAATTATCTAAATAAACCTAGGTCTTTTAGATCATTAAATGTGGTGAAAAACATTAATGATAGCAACAAAAACAATCCGATTCGAAAAAAACCCTCTTGAGTTTTTTGAGATAAAGGTCGGCCTAAAACTTTCTCAAATGCATAAAACATTAAGTGTCCTCCATCTAACATTGGTATTGGAAATAGATTAATAAGTCCTAAACTTATTGAAATATAAGCCATCATACTAATGAAAGCCAACACTCCAAAGGTTGCAACTTGTCCAGAAATTTTAGCAATTCTAATTGGGCCTCCTAATTGAGAAGTATCTGCTTTACCTAAAATCATTCCTCCGATGTATTTTAATGAGGAAACGCTTACAAAATAAACTTCATAACCTGCATGATATAAAGCTTGAGCAGGTCCTAATTTAACATGGTTAACTTTATTATTATAAGCACCAAGCTTAATGCCAACCATTCTTTTGTTTATTTTATTACCCAATCCATCATCACCTTCAACTATATTGGGTTTAACTTTTAATATTAATTCATCATAAGAACGCTTAACTTTAAAGTCTATAAAATCACCAGTAGACATGGTGATAAATTTAGAAACCTCCATAATGCTTTTCACTTCATTACCGTCTATTTCTAAAATTATATCCTCTGCTTTTAGACCTCCTGCCATTGCTGGACTATCTTTTTGAACTTCGTTTATGACTGCAGGAGTAAAATCTTTACCCACAAAGGTATAAATTGAAAAAAAAATTAATAAAGCTAGTAAAAAATTAGCTAAAGGACCACCAAATACAATTAAAACTCTCTGGTATAAAGGTTTTAAAATAAATAATTTTTCTCGTTCTTCTTCGTTATATTTATCTAAAATTTCTTGGTGGTCAGCTTGTGAATAAACATTTCTATCTCCAAAAAATTTTACATATCCACCTAAAGGAATTGCACAAATTTTCCATCTTGTTCCAAATTTATCGTTCCAACCAAATAATTCTTTACCAAACCCAATTGAAAAATCAGTTACACCTACACCATATCTTCTTGCGAAATAATAATGTCCATATTCATGAATAAATACAACTACAAGAATTAAAATTAAAAAAGGTATTATATAACTAAGCATATTTTAAATTTTAAATGATTATTAATTTATTCACAACCCCGCATTCTGTTACTTTTTGTCTTTAAATTTGTAATATAAAGAAAACAAAATAAGACCAATCAATACAATACCTACGAAAATCCTCAAATATTGATTAAAAAATATATCTATAAGCTCAAACATAATTATTATATAAATATATTATGCCGTCATTTGATGTAATAAGCAAAATTAATTATCAAGAATTTGATAACGCTTTAGCTAATTGTTTAAGAGAAATTAGTAATCGTTATGATTTTAAAGGACTTTATATTTCAATTGAACGAAAAGATAAAACGGTGACTACCATTGCCCCTGATGAATTAAAATTAAAGCAAGTAAATGAATTATTACAAACCCATTTAGTTAGAAGAAAAGTAGATCCAAGGGTTTTAGAAGTTAAAAGCTCTGAAGGAGCGTCAGGAGGATCTATTAGACAAGTAAGTGAATTAAAAGAAGGAATTAGCCAAGAAAATGCTAAAAAAGTTATTGCTGACATAAAAAAACTTAAACTTAAAATTCAAATTAAAATCCAAGGCGATGAATTAAGAGTAGATGGCAAAAAGAAAGATGATCTTCAAGAAGCTATCGCTGCAATCAAAGGAATTGATATAGGTCTTCCAATAGACTTTGTAAATTTTAGAGATTAATCTTTTCAAACTATTTGTTGTATTTGGTGCAAAAAGATATAAGCAGTCACTCAATTACATAAATATATCTTCCCTACATAATGAATTTCTCTGATCTCAATATCGAAAGCAAATTAAAAAAATCAATTGAATTAGCTGATTTTAAAGTTCCAACACCTATTCAAAGTCAATCGATACCAATTAGTTTAGAAGGAAAAGATGTTCTAGGTACCGCACAAACAGGTACTGGTAAAACCTTAGCTTTTACGATCCCAATGTTGAACAAACTTCTTAAAGACAAACAAGCGATGGCACTAATTATTTGTCCAACAAGAGAACTTGCAACTCAAGTAATGGAAACAGTTTTAAAGTTAAATGTTAGAGAGATAGGGATTGGAAATGCTCTTTTAATTGGTGGTGAGAGTATGCAAAAACAACTCAGACAACTAAATAAAAGAGCAAGAATTATTGTTGGAACACCAGGAAGAATTAATGATCACATTGAGCGTAAAAGTTTAAATCTATCAAAAGTAAATTACCTGGTTCTTGATGAAACTGATCGAATGTTAGATATGGGTTTTACCCCGCAAATTGAATTGATTTTAAAATTCGTGCCAAAGAAACATCAAACATTATTATTTTCAGCTACTTTACCTGAAAATATTTTAAAAATTTCACAAAAATATCTTAATAATCCTGAAAGAGTTTCAGTTGGATCTTTATCAACACCAATTGAAAAAATTAAACAAGAAACTTTTCAGATTACACCTGATAAAAAATATCATGAACTAATAAATCAGTTAGTTGAAAGAACTGGTTCTATTTTAGTTTTTGTGAAGACTAAACATGGTGCTGATAAAATAGTTAAGCGATTAAAATATGATGGACATAAAGCTGATGCTATTCACGGAAATCTAAGACAAAGTAAAAGAGATCGTGTAATTAAAGGTTTTAGAAATGGTAACAGTCGAATTTTAGTTGCAACTGATGTAGCCGCACGTGGATTAGATATACCGGTTATAAAACATGTAATTAATTATGATCTACCGCAAGTACCAGAAGATTATATTCATCGAATAGGAAGAACTGGTAGAGCAGGAAAAGATGGTTCGGCTTTAACTTTTTTGACTAACAATGACAGAAATATGTGGAGATCAATTCAAAAACTAATTGATCCAGACTTTAAAGTTAAAGAAGAAGCAAAACCAAATAATCAAAAAGGAAAGAAATTTAATAAAAAAAATAAATTTAAAAATAAATTTAAAAAGAAATTTTCTAATAATAAATTAAGTAAAAAGAAGAAATTTAAAAAATTCGAAAATAAAAATAATAAAAGAAAATTTAAAAATAGAAAAAGACCTAAAAATTTTAGATTTAAGAAAAATAAACGTAAATAAAATTATACTTTTTGAATTAGAGAAGCGCTGTTATTTGTAGGTTTATTAACATCTTTTGATACTTCATGAAAAATTAAATTTGAAATTTTACGTTCTTTTAAAAACGCTGAACCTTGTAATTCTAAATTTAAATAACGATTAATATCAGCTTGGTTTAAAATAACTGGTTGTCTGTGATGAATTTCATTTATATTTTCTTTTGCTTCCTCTGTAATTAAACAAAACTGATCATTTTCAAATATCCCAGCAAAATAAATAGGATTTGTATCTTCACGAGTAAAATAATGGGGAGTTTTTTCTTTCTCTTCTCTTTTCCATTCATAAAAACCATCTGCCACAGCAACACATCGGTTGTTTTTTATTAGTTTTTTAAAAGAAATTTTTTCATCAATAGTCTCTAACCTTGCATTAATTAAAGCTTTAAAATCTTTATCTTTAGCCCAACTAGGTACCAAGCCCCACTGTAGATTTTCTAAAGTATTTCCATTTTTATATTTTTTTATTACAGGTAGTTTCTGATACGGATGAGCATTATAGTTTTCAGTATCTTCAACCTGAATTGCTGATTTCACTAATTTATTTGTTTTGGTTACAGGGTTTTTTACTACGTATCTTCCACACATTATATTGTTTGTTGTTTCATTAATTCTTCAATTTGCTTAATCATTATTTTTGGTGATCTCATAGCAGGATAAATTTCTTGTGCTTGTTCATAACTTCTAATTGCTTTTTCATAATTCTTAAGCTGAATATTTACCAAACCCTGTCCTGCTAAAGCCCCAAAGTGTCTTTGTTCTAAGGCTAATACTTGATCTATATCATCTTGAGATTTTTGAAATTCTCCTAGCATATAAAGCACAGTTGCTCTTTTATTCCAAGCTTCAGCCCAACTTTGATCTAGATTAATAACTTCAGTAAAAATATCTTTTGCTTTTATATAGTTTTGATCTCTCACAAATTGAGAGCCCTCCTCTAATCTTGCAGTAAGTTTTTCATCTGTTGGATGGGTACTCCATAAAGCCCAAATTTCTTGTTCAATTATAAAAGCTACTTTCGATTTATTTGCTTTTAACTCATTAAACAACTGGTTCAGTCTGGTATCCCTTTCGTTTGCAAAAGAGCTAACCTGTGAAAATAAATAAACCAAAATTATTAAGAATAACTTCTTCATATTTTAATATTATCAAATATTAGAATTAGAGTCTTTGGTCTTAAGTGTCTTTGTTGTTATTTTTACAACTATAAAAAGAAATATCTTTTTCTTTTTCCTCTTGTTTTATGTTGGTTGTGATTTCGTGAATAAGTTCGCCTGTTTTTCTAGTATAGACTGCAGACTCAGAATAATTCCTCTCTTTATCAAATGCTTGAATTAAGAATATATCCTTATTTGAAATTTTAACTTCTAAATCAATTTTATTAAAAAATTCTGATAAATTTTTAACATTTAGAACATCTGGTGTTTTAGACTCGATTATTAATTTATTAATATCTTTTCTTTTAATTTGATCTTTTGTGAAAGATTCAAAGTTATGGTCTGGATTTTTTAAAATTACTTTTTCAAATTTACAATTTAAGTTTAATTCAGAATTTAAAGTAATATTTGTATTTTGAGCTTGAGCAAAATTAAAGCAACATAATAAGCTAAATATTGATAGAAAGATTTTCATTTAATTAATTATATTAATAATAGTTTTTTTAATTGTTTCACTTACTTTAATTGTTCCATCTTTGTTGGGGTGTATACCATCTTGTTGATTCAAACTTGGATTAAGTGCCACACCTTCAAGAAGAAATGGGATTAATGCTAAATTATATTTTTTTGATAACTTTGGATAAATAGCATCAAACTCTTTTTTGTATTTTGCCCCATGAGTATCTGGAGCCACCATTCCAGCTAAAATAATTTTAATTTTTTTATTCTGAGCAACTTTTATTATTTGTTCTAAATTTCTTTCTGTTTCCTCTGGTTGAATCCCTCTAAGCATATCATTGGCTCCTAATCCTAAAATAATTAAATCAATACCTGGCTCTGATAAACTCCAATCTGCTCTATTCAATCCACCTGATGATGTACTTCCAGAGACACTTCCATTAATAACTTTAATATTTAAACCAGCTTGTTTAAGATTGTTTTCTAAAACTATTGATAAATGATGTTCTTTAGGTAATCCATAACCAGCCATCAAACTATCGCCGAATAAAACTACCTTTTCTATTGCACTTGCGTTTATGTGCACTAGAAAGAATATCAAAATTTTAATAAATATAGTTTTATTCATGAGTGCTCTTCTTAAATTAAAAAAAATAAATCTCAAATACCAAACTGGCAAAGATAGTATCAGTGTTTTAAAGAATATTGATTTAAATATTAAGAAAAAAGAAACTGTTTCAGTAGTTGGAGAAAGTGGCTCAGGGAAAACAAGTTTAATAATGTTAATTGGAGGCTTAGAAAAACCAACCTCTGGTAAAATAATTTTTAATGATCAAGAAATAACAGGCCTTAGTGAAGATGAAGTATCTGAGATAAGAAAGAAAAATATTGGAATAATATTTCAATCGTTTTATTTAATTCCTAATTACACAGCAGTTGAAAACGTTGCTTTAACCCTTGAACTTAATAATTTTAAAAATCCTGAAAAAGAAGCAAAAATTTTATTAGATCGTTTTGGTTTGAAACATCGTTTTAATAATTTACCAAGTCAATTATCAGGTGGTGAACAGCAAAGAGTTGCTATAGCTAGAGCAATTGCGATGAAACCAGAACTAATCTTAGCAGATGAACCAACCGGAAACTTAGATACTGAAAATTCTGTCATGATTGCAAATATTTTATTTAAATATGTAAAAGAAGAAGGTTCGTCTTTAATCATGGTAACTCATGATCCTAAACTTGCTGACAAAGCTAAAAGAAAAATAAAAATTAAAGATGGAAAAATTAAATAATCCTTCAGAATTTAGTTTGATTTTTAAATATGCTTTAAAAGACTTAAGTAGAAATTATCATAAAATTTCTAGTATCATTGTTACGCTATTTATAAGTCTTTTTATCTTAAGTGCTATTTTCACAATTGAGGATAGTCTTAAAAAAGAACTTAATGATAATGCTAAAGCTCTTTTGGGTGGAGATTTAGAGATTGATTACAATCGTAATCAAGGAAATTTAGATCTAGTTGACAAAGTAAAAGAATTTGCAACTGTTTCTCAAATGATTGAGTTCAGTACTATGCTTTCAACTACTGGCAGAGAAAAAAATAAATCATTATTTACTAGAATTAAGACTGTAGATGAAAAATATCCTTTATATGGAAATGTTGTGTATGAGCCAATTGGTGCTTATGAAAGAATGCAAAGAGAACCTAATACTATCCTTATCAATGAAAGTTTATCAAAAACCCTGAATATTAAAATTAATGAATTAGTAAAAGTCCAAGATCAAAATTTTAAAGTAATTGGAATTATTAAATCAGTGCCAGATGTAAGTGGATTTGTTGCATTTGGCGATTGGGCTTTAGCAGGAAAACAAACTTTAGAAATTTTAAAACTAAATGGAATTGGAAGCTTTTTAAACTATGAATACAAAGTAAAGTTCAATCAAAATGATAAGCCAGAAGAAATTGAGAAACGAATTGAAGAAATCTTTAAAGACGATCAAAAAGTTAAACTTAGATATCCTGAAAATTCTGCAAGTGGAATAAAAAGAATAATTAATAATTTTTCTCAATTTTTATCCCTTGTATCTATCAGTGCAATGTTGATAGCGGGTATTGGAATAGCAAATACTCTGCTTTCTTTTATTAATCAAAACAACATGTCAATAGCTGTTAGAAAGGCAGTTGGCTTTTATTCGGGCAATATTAAAACCCTATATTATCTGCAGTTATTTATACTTTTATTTATCATCACTGTTGTTGCTTATGGATCGAGTTTTTTAATTGTACCAATAGCAGATAAATATTTATCTGACGGACTAGGATTGAATGTTTATCCAGTGTTTTCTTTACTAAATTTTTTAAAAATATTTTTAGTGGGATTATTGGTTCTAGTAATTTTTTCTATCCCAACAATCAGTTCTATTGATCAAGTAAAAGCGTCTAATTTATTTAGAAACGTATTTCAAAATCTTCAATTTTATTATTCTAAAAGATCAGTTGTTCTTAGCTTTGTTTTATTATCTATCTTAATTTTATTATTCACAGTTGGATCTGAACAGCCTTCTTATAGCTTGGGCTACTTTGCTGCATTTTTTGTATGTTTAATTGTATTTTTCTTACTTTCAAAATTAATTATTTTTTTCCTAAAAAAATTCAAAACTAGTTCAATAATTTCTTTAAAAGTCTCAATTAAAAATATTACCCAAACAAAAAGTATAACTCCCATTACAGTTATGTCTCTTGGCTTAGGGGTTACTTTGTTATTAACATTAGCTTTAGTTGGTACAAATTTTCAAAGAGAAATAGCTAAATCTATTCCAGATATTGCACCTGATTATTTCTTCGTCGGTATTCAAAAAGGAGAAAGAGAGAAATTTGAGCAAGGTATTTTAAATATGGATCCCAATGCATCTATTGAAATTGTGCCAATGGTATCTTCTGGAATTGTTAAAATTAATGGTGTGGATCCTAACACTTATATTAAACCAGATAATGATAGTTATTGGGTAATTGGTAGCGAACGAAGGTCATCATGGGTAGAAAATGTTCCTGAAGATAATCCAATTTTACAAGGTGAATGGTGGGATTTATCAAACCCAGATCAACTTCAAATATCTTTAGATGCAAAAGTTGCTAAAGATTTAAATATCCAGTTAGGTGATATTTTTACTTTAAATGTTTATGGGCGTGAAATTGATGGAAAAGTAATTAATTTCAGAGAGGTGGATTATCGAGATTTAAGCATCAACTTTGCAATGTTATTTAATCCTCAATTTGCAAAAAATATTCCACACGAATATTTGGCTACTGCAAAATTTAATTCAAATAAATTTGATGAAACTGAAATGCTTGAAATCATGCCAAGTTTATCAATGATAAAAATTGCAGATTATTTATCTAAAGTTACAGCTGTTTTGAATAAAGTATTTATTGCAGTTACTTTAATTTCAGCAGTTACTATTGTCATTGGTTTAATTGTAATTTCGAGCGCAATTATGGTTCAAGGAAAAGTAAAAGAATATCAAAATCTAGTATTTAAAATTTTAGGTTTTTCAAAAAAACAAATTGTTTTTTCATCGTTAATTGAATTCATCATTATTTTTAAATCTGTAATTTTAATTGCAATATTCTTTGCAGTGATTGGTTCAAAATTTATTTTGGAAAATATTTTTGAGCTAGTGTGGATGTTTGACTTTAAAGTTTTAATCTATTTAGGATTTTCAATTGGCCTTGTTACTTTAATTTTAATATTGCTAACAAACTTAAAATATCTAAATCCTAAAGTTTATCCCCTTATAAGAAATCAATAATTAGAATTTAGTAATTTTACTATCCAAAGAAATTAAATTTAATTCTACTTTCAATTTTGGAAATTTTTTTTTTATTTGTTTTTTAATTTTAGAAAACGACTCTTTATGAATTTTTTTTTCATTTACCGGACTAAATTCTTTATTTCCATTAGCAATTTTAGCTGCGCCACAATCTTTATGATTAATTACAATTAATTTTTCTATTTTATGTAATTTAATAGAGGTTGCTAAATTGTCATAAAACGTTTTATGCCATTTTTTGAATTTATTATGTGTAACCCCAACAGCTGCACCTGCAATTGTGAATGCACTGTATTTTCCTGTTAATTTTTTTTTCTTTAAATGATTATGTACTAAATGTTGAAATCTTGGATCCATACAAGATAACACCATCGCTTTAAATTTTGATTTCATCAATTTAATTCAACTTTAAACATAGCCTCGTTTCTTCTATTCATTGGAAGGGTAAATGGGCTATCATAAGTTGCTCTAATTGGTGGGCTTATAATTGATATCTTGTTTTTTTGTAACTCTTTTTCTAAAATTTCTTTATGCTTAATAAAATTTCCATCTGATGCTCGTCCAGAATACCTAAGCACTGCGTAGTATCCTCCTTCAATGTTAACTATTTTAACATCTTTCCTACTTGGATTTGGTACATTTTCTGAGTTAAATTTAGAGGGTAAATAAAATTGCATACTCATATTTCCATTTTTCTCAACTTGGGTAACTGGGGTAGTCATTTTAATTTTCTCTTGAGTATCGTTTCTGCCTGAAATGTAATTAAATAATTTTCTAAAATTACTATCTATTCCAGATGTCATTGTTTCGACCGCTAAACGATCAGAATATTTTCTAATCTCATAAATCTCATTTTTAGAGATAACTTCATAATTTGCTTCTTCGTAAGCCATAACTGCAGAATAAGGTAAAATAAATAAAGTACAAATTACTATAAAATAAAATTTTATAATTTTCATTATTACATAACTTTATATTCAAAATTTTGTGTAGTTTCATTAATTTGAATTAATTTAGCACCATTTCTCTCATGAAAATGAGTTGCCATTTCTGTTAAAGGTGAGAGGGTTACTAATCTATTTAAATGATTAGATTTTTTAATTTTTTTGAACACTTCTTTTACAATTAACTTTCCTCCACCCTTTTTTTTAGACCATACTGTATAAGCAATTGCTATTTGACCACCGGACTGATCTCGCATAGCAGTTTGTAGAAATGCATCGGTACTAAGTTTTTCTAACTCTTCAACACTTTTTGGAATTTCGTTTGTATAAGCAAAACACATAACAGCATGAATTTCTCCTTTATATTCAACTCCAAAAATTTTTCTTCCATATCCTGTTCTAAACTTATTATCTAACTCTGGTCTTACAGGATCTTCATCTGTATTGCATTCTTTAAGCTCAACGAGTTTTGCACCTTTAACCCAACCAAAAAAGTTATCAATATTTTTACTTAAGACTTGTCGATTTTTTCTTAATCTAGCTTTAATTCTTGGATTAAATTTTTTTTTCATAATTTAACTAAATTTAAACATTTATTTAAAATTTAGTATGTGTAAAAAAATCATATTAGATAATCATATAAAAGCTTTGTGCTAGTTATGAAAATTAGAGCATATATAAAATTATAAAATAATTTTTCTTCGATAATTTTAAGTAATTTATATCCGATCAATATCCCTAATAACGCAACTGGAAATAATATTGCTGACTGTTTAAAAGATTCTATATTTGTCATAGATAAATTAATATACAAAGGAAGTTTAATTAAATTCACAAAAGTGAAAAAAAATATTCTTGTTCCAACATAGATTTCTTTTTTCATTCTAAGTGGAAGTAAGTAAAGACTGGTTGGAGTTCCTCCAGCATGGACACAAAAACTTGTAAAACCTGCAACCACCGAACATATTCCGCCTTTTAAAAAATTTTTCTCTGATTTTTTTTCTTTGTCTTTTTTAAAAAAGAAATAATGACCTGCAAACAAGAAACCCATTACTCCAATTACAAATTTTAATAAATCTTCTGAAAAATATGAAAAGGTTAAAGAGCCAATAATTATACCAATCGCTGCAAATGGAACCATCAATTTTAAAGTTCCTAAATCAAATTCTTTTCTATATTTATAGACAGCTATGAAATCTGAAAATATTAAAATCGGTAAAATAATTCCTAAAGCTTGATTTAGCGGCATCACTATTGTCATTAACGGAACAGAAATTAAAGTCATGGATCCACCTAGGCCTGATTTTGCAATTCCGTATAAAATTATGGCTGGAACAACTGTAAAAAAAAATAATAAGTTTATTTCCATTTATTTAATGATTTTAATAATTTCGATCCTAAAGGGCTAATTGGTTCCTGAAGTATTATTTCTTTTCCAGTTTTTTGTTTTACTAATTGTAATAGTTTAGTTGCTAACCCTTGTTTTCTAAAAATTGGATTAACAAAAATATACTCTACCTCACCTTTTTCATTAAATCTAACAAAGCCTATTGTTGTATTTTCATTTTTAAAGGTAAAAACTCCCTCAGTTTCCTCAATTTCAAAATTTGAAACTTCCAGACTGTTCATGAATCCTAGTAATTTAGGAGTAAAAGGATAACTGCTATCGCAGCAATAATGGAGCTAACAACAATATAATTAAGCTTAATATTGAATTTTTTTTCTACGAACTCAGTGATTTGTTCCCAGAATAATACTAATAAAAAAATAATTATAGCTGGCAGTATATATTTAATCATAATTAAGCTTTGTCATCGCTGACATAAACCGAAACACCTCTTGTATTTAAATCAACATCAAATTTTTTATGTAATGGGGGGAATGCTCTTTGTGAACAATCTAATCTGTCACAGGTTCTGCAAGAAACTCCAATTGGAATTTCAGTAGATTTATCATTTATATTTACGTTTTCAGTATAAACAAAATCTTTTGCGTATTTTGCATCACAACCAAGTCCTATAGATAAAACACTTTTAGCTTGACCAAATCGTCCAATACCTTTTTCAACAGTTCTTGCAATACAAACGTATTTTTCACCATTATTCATTTTACTAACAGCTGCTTGAATAACCCCTGGTCTAGTAAAAGCAGAATAAACATTCCATCGTGGACAAGCACCACCATATCTTGGGATATCTATACCTGATAAAGAAAATCTTTTAGAAATGTTACCTGCCATATCAACTCTTAAAAAATGAAAAGGAATTCCAGGAAGTTTTGGGTCTTGAAGACACGTTACTCTGTGAGCTACTTGTTCAAAAGATGTTGCAAAAGTATTTTGAAGTAACTCTAAATCATATTTTAGCTTTTTACACTCAGAATGAAATAATTTATAAGGCATTAAAATAGCTGCTCCGCAATAATTTAGCAAAGCAACTTTAGTTAACTTTTTTGACTCCTCAGATGGAAAACTAAATTTAGAAAGATAGTCATCAATTTCTTTATTTGCACCTTCTTGTGCTATTTGTGCAGCTGCATGTAATTTTTTTGTTTCCAGTGAACTGTAATCACTAAGCAATAACTCTTTTTTATTTTTATTATAAATTTTTGAAAATGGTTTGCTTTCATCAGGAATTACATCTTTTACAGTAATTGAATATTCTGAATATAAATATTCACATAAAGCTATGTATCTTGTACGATTATTTTTTTGAATCTTATCAAATACTTTATTGGCAAATTCTTCTAACTTAGGAAAGTAATTTTTATTTTCTTGTAAAAAGTCTGAAATAACTTCTCCTGGAAAAGAATTTTTTCTATTATCAACAATTTTACCAGAAATTTTTTCTATCTTATTAATTAGCTCGTGATCTTTTTTTTTTAAAATATCTCCAAGTCTTACAATTGCTTTTCCAATTTTTGGATTGGTACTAACTAAATCTTTT